>DATDTM010000014.1:0-29958 GCA_035290865.1 Candidatus Nanoarchaeia archaeon | reverse complement strand
ATCGATACAATCATATCCGCCCTCACAGAAGCTTGTTTATGAAAACGCCAGCAGAAGTATATTTTGATTTACAACAAAGATTAAAAGTGACAGAACCACAAGATAAACAGAGGTGGTGACAAATCCTATGGACTCAGACAAAGAAAATAAAAGGGAATGAATAATTACAACCACAAAGCTTTTATATTACCTCACATTTATGTATGAAAAAGTGTATTAAAATGTATGAAAACAACTATAAGAACCCGGAACTAACCGGTTTGATGGACTTAGAAAATTTTCTACAGCTCATCGCCGATTTAGACGAAGAGCTGGAATTGTTCGCAATAGGTGGTACGGCTATGGTGCTCAAAGGCATTAAAGAATCAACTAAAGACATTGACTTCTTAACTACTGCTAAATATAAGCGCATCAAAGACCTATTTCGGCTTGCCGGGCTTAAAGAAGAAAGCACCTCTCAATTGTGCAATATCTGGCACCTAAAAGATACGAGAATTGATCTGTTTTATAGTGAGTTTATTTTAGGATACCCCTTGCCGGAAGATTGGAAGAAATTATCCGAGTATCGGCGTACTATTGGAAAAATAAAGCTGTTTATCCTCAATTGGTATGATATCATCATCACTAAGATTGCCCGTTCTGAACGAAGAGACATTGAGGACAGCATTGCTATAATAAAACATGAAAAGCTTGACTTTGAGAAATTAAAACATAGGTATTATCTTTACGCTGAAACCGCAGTTATCTCTGATTATGATTACAAGTTTCAGCACTTTGAACTGAAATGACGCCAAAAATGATATCCGCAAAACTAATAAAAAGCCTGGAACAAGAAGGGTTCTCTTTGGAGTTCCCCGGCTATGCTTCAAATGAAATTCGAATAATTGAAATCATAAAGAGCAATAATGAAAGGCTGCTGTTGGCGCTTCCCTTATTACTTCAGCATAAATTTGATTATGCCAAAATAATTAAACATCTAAATGGAAAAAATAAAAATATTTTTAACCGCCTAATCTTTATTACTCGTGAAATTTTTAAGAGAGAGAAAATAAAATCTCCCTATCTGGCAGCGATTATTAAAAAGCAAAGGATTCATCAAAAGATACCGGCAGAGGAATTAGAATATTATTCTACTTCATTTAAATCTTCTCAAAAACAGAAAGAGATTAAAACAAAAGATGACCTTACTAAACTGATTGATATGCGGGGCACTTTAAATCTCAACCAAGCCTTAGCTCTGATTTATTCTCCAGGAAAGCGCAGGATAATGGATAAGATATTTAATCATGAAATCTTAACTAATACTGAATTAAAGTATTATTACCGGTCCATTAGGCCGTTGAGCTTAGCAATTTTAAATGAGAATATGCCGAAATATCTTCGCATAATTGAATCGACGAAGAAATACACCTCTTAGAATGTTCAAAACAAACTTTTTACATCCTTAACGCATCCACCGGCTTTAACTTCGCTGCCTGCCGTGCCGGCAATGCTCCTGATATTGCGCCGATGGCAAAAGCAAAGAGCAGCATACTTAAAATCAAGATCCAGCTTATATCCGCTCTTATCAGGTATGCTTCGTAAATCTGATAAGCAACATATTCTACCGTTTTACTGATTCCTAATCCTAAACTCACTCCGATAATCCCTCCTAACAAACCAAGCAGACCTGATTCCGTCAAAAACAAAAACCAAATCTGGCTGTTTCTCGCACCAGTAGCTTTCATAATTCCAATCTCTTTAGTCCGTTCCAGCACTGCCGTGTACATGGTATTCATAATTCCAATTCCGCCCACCAGTAAAGATATTGCTGCAATTCCAACTAATATTCCCTGCACAATCGCTAAGATTGTAGTCAAAGTAGCCAAAATATTCTCCGGAGTTTCTACGCTGAAATCTTCTTTCCCCTCTTTCACCTTACGATGATTTCTCAACTCTTTTTTAAGACGTTCGGAAACGGTTGACAATTCTTCTCCCGGATTGACTTTAACTGCTATCATATCTTTGGTGCCTTCAATTCCTAAAATTTCTTCTAATGCCGCTTCCGGAACCACCAAAGCTACGTCCTGTTGGGGATTGCCTGATTTTTTTAGCAGACCTACAACTTTGAACTCTTTTCCTTCAATCTCTAAAGTATCCTGGAGCTGAACTTCTTTCCCAAACAAATCTGTAGCTAAATCTTTTCCCAGCACCGCTTTGTATTTATCCTCTTTTTTGAGCATCCGACCTTGCTCCAACTCATAATTGTTAACTTCAATTACTAACTGCAGATCTTCATTATCATCTGGGACAGAAACAGCATAAGTATATTCTATCTCTTTGTCAAACTGCACTTTAACCGAACGGATTAATCTGCCAAAAGCTTGATCTACCCCTTTAACTTTTTTTATTTCGTCCAAATCGCTTTTAGTCAGAGGGGCAACTGCACCTGATCCCGGTGGGCCATAACCCGAGCCAATCGCCTGTACTATTACTTTATCTGAACCTAATTTTACAAATTGCTCTTTGATGGCTGATTCTAATCCCTGCGAGAGAGAGATTAAAGCCACTACCGCTGCAATGCCGATAAAGATGCCTAATAAAGTCAGCCAAGAACGCATCTTGCGCTGTCTGACGCTGTGCAGAGCTAAACGAAAGTAATCTTTGAGCATTGTGAGCAGCTTATCACTATCGGGGATTATATGAATCTTTGCGTTAATTAATTATATTTTCGGGCAAAGATTCATATTAGAAATGCGTTATCTCAAACACATTTGAGATTAGGAGACTCGCAAGTCGAGTTTAATATATTACACTAATCAACGCATTTCTTTATACTTTAACAAATTTATCTAATTGGAACAATACCAAATGGCAGGGGAATATTTTGTGTTCATCATTATAGTAATCTTTGCTCAGAATAATGGGTTTGAAAGTCTGAATACTGCTTCGAGAAACATTATTGGAATATTTTACCTCTAAAGGAACGATAATTTTAGTGCTCTTTTTCCGGACATACACTATAAAGTCAATTTCTTGCTGGGTTTTGCTTCTCCAGTAAAATAAAGTATTGTTTATGCTGTATCCTCGATTTACAATATGTTTGATGAGGTTAGAAAAAACGATATTCTCTACGATTTTGGACAAATAAGTTTCATCGGTTAGTTTGTCGGTATAATAATCATAATAATCATTTATTTTAAGCAGGCTTTTTTCAACCACGGATAAAAGGAAATGGTCAAAAAAGTATACTTTCTTATTCTTGGCAACGCCAATTTTCAAATCACTGCTGATGGAATTAACTGTTTTCGTTATAAATAATGAATCTAATAAGTCAATGTAATCAGAGACAGTAGTGTGACTTTTGATGGTTGAATTCTTAGCGATTGATTCCCAATTTGTTTGCGAAGTTCTGCTTTCCATAACTCGAGATAGTATTTGATATGCATAATTAACTGAGCGGCCAAATTTTGTTATCTCTCCTTCAATCCAATCGCGGTAAATGTCGTATTTGGAATCATCGATACTGCCAGTAGCTTGTTCATTAATTATCTGAGGGAATCCTCCAGCAAGGATATATTTGTAAAATAGTTTTTTTAATGAATCTAGATGCATCAACGGTTTTTTGTCCATTTCTTCAGCTTTTGGTTCTACTAAAAACACATATTCCCTAAAAGAAAGAGGGAAGAAATAGTATAATCGGCCTTTGCCTTTCCTTCCCGGCAGTTTTTCTGATGATTTTTTTAAGTTTACAGAAGAAGAGCCCGAGTTTATGATTATGGTTTGTTCTAAGAGGCCTTTGTTATATAGTTCTAGCTCAACCAACTCCCATCTTTCTACTAATGAAACTTCATCTAAGAAGATGAAAAGCTTGCCTTTTTCAGCAATATTATTCATGAAGAAAAGAATAGCCTCTTTCAGTTTTTCCGGAGTGATGTTTTCACAGGAAAAATAGAACAGGTTATTTTTGGGGTAATGGGACAAAAGCTCGCGGATTATTTGTTTTAGATAAGTGGTTTTTCCGATTTGCCTAGGGCCGATTAAAGTGTAAATACCGCTTTTTTCCCGCAAGAGTTCTTCTATTGGGATAATTTTTGGGCGAAAGATATACTTATTTTCGGCTAACCTACGAAGATGAAAATCTAGATTGATGTCCCTATCCCACCAAATGTTCTGTATTCTCAGCTCCCGAAGGTCCATTTTGAACAGAGAAAGCCCTTTCTATTTATAAATGTTCTTATAACGCCAGCAGTAATGGCGTTATGGTAACCAAATCGCCAGTGTGGGTGGCAGTATGCAAAGGTACTGTTCTTTGGGTTGTTTTAAGGATTATTCAAAGTTTCTATCTTCACTTCAGCTCCGGAGGAATGTTCTTAGCAAGCTGCCAGTTTTTAGCGGAATGGAGTTGCTCTTTGGTTAAACCTTTTGCCCTGTAGAGGTTTGCTTCCTGGAGGTCTGCCTTCTCGAGGTTTGCTTTAGATAGTTTTGCAGTTGGATGACATTAAGCATCTTTTTTCCGTAAATAGTAGAAATTTAATGCTAAATAGCAAATGCGTTAATTCCTCAAATGGGTATTATACCCCGTTGCTTGCAACGGCAGAAATAACAAACGAATAGATCGCATTTGAGGTTAAAAAATACCCTGCAGCTGTTGCTGATAAGCAACTAGAGAATCAGCAGATTCGCGTCTGCTGCGATTGGGATTTTTTATTTTCATCTCCACAAATAGCATCTTTTTTCCGTAAATAACGGAAATATCATGTTAAATAGAAAGATTTCATTCCGGTTGCTTCAGATTAAACCCCAAGGAATGCTCCAAATGTTAATGAGAGGATCAAGCTACTCTGAGTAACCATTTCCATAATGGTATAAATTTTATTTTATTTTCTTCAGCTTCATAATCCCAAGTAATTACGGTTAAATTCTTACATCTAAGAGCTTTGCTTGCTTTTAGTAATGATGATATTTCCCTTTCCCGAATGTCATTTTTGCCGGAAGCATAAGTTACCTGTATTATTTCGGTTATTGTTTTATCCTCTTTTATTACGAAATCTGCCTCATTCTGCTGATGGTCTTTCCAATAGTAAACTTTTGATGGTGTTTTTTCTTTTCTTCTTTGGAGCTCAATGGCCACTTCATTCTCTATTAATCTTCCCATATTATCTGAGAACAGGAAGCCAATAGAATTTAGCAGGCCAGTATCAATGCAGTAAAATTTCTTTGGGGCTATAAATTGCTGTTTCAGCTTGAAATCAAATCTTTCCAACTTAAACACTAAAAATGAATTTTCCAAATAGCTAATCCAATTAGAGATGGTAATAATACTTCTTATCCCCAGTATTCTTGATAGTTTACTATAGGTCGCTTCCTGCGAAGAATTAGTTATCAGATAATTGGCTAGTTTTTTCAGTTCTTCTATTTTTTTTATCTTGTGCTTAAGTAGTATGTCTTTAGTGAGTATATCATTATAGATTCTTGGGATTATGGCTTTGCCAAATTTGTATGCTTCCGGAAAACCACCCATCTGCAGGTATTCTTTAAGGTGGTTAAGAATTTCCGCTTTTTCTCTGCTGGTATATGCGGTGCTACTTTTAAATCCCTGCTTCAGTAAATATTCCCTGAATGAAAAGGGAAAGAGCTCCAAATCAAGATATCTTCCGGTAAGGTGTGTTGACAGTTCTCCTGCCAGAAGTTTTGAGTTGCTTCCAGTTAATATAACTTTCTTTGTTCTCCTAAGCCGATTAACAAACAATTCCCAGTTTTTCACATTTTGAACTTCATCCAAGATGACATAATCCAAATCACCATATAGCTCGTAAAATGAGGTTAATATCTGATCTAAATCTTCACTTTTTAATTCAATAAGCCTCTCATCATCGAAATTAATGTACCCAGTTTTGCTTCCTTTAGCCAAAAGATAAGAGAAAATGGATTTTCCGCACCTTCTTATGCCCAGAACGGCTAAAATATTGGGATACTTTAGTATGTTCCTTGCCTCTTCAAGTTTTTCTCTGGGTATAATATTCTCTTCTCTCTCAATCTTTTCCAGCTCTTCTCTCTGTTCTTTGATGATGCTTTTGAAATCTACCATAGGTTTATCAGAAAGTGCAACTGGTTAATAAAGCTTTCTATTACACTATGCGACTTTTATTAAAAGTTATATACTCTAATATTTGAGATTTTAAGTAACTTTTTTGATAGTTGTTCAAAGCTCACTTCAGCTCCGGAGGAATGTTTATTGCTTTATCCCAGTTTTTAGCGGAATGGAGTTGCTCTTTGGTTAAACCTCTTGCCCCTCTGAGGTTTGCCAGTTTAAAAAAACCACTCTTAAATAAATGAGTAAATGCATTTAAAAGCATTAACCGCGCTTCGCTATTCAGATGTTTATAATAGCCAGTTTCCCTCAAAAATTCCAACAAGACTGTAGAATTATTCTTCCTTGTCAAGTAAGTTAAATTGAGCCACGACTCATCTTTAGCAATGGCATTAGCTTGTTTGGTTACTTCAACAAGAATAGCTAAACTCTTGGTAATTTCTTGCTGATATTGAGCTTTCTTCTTTTCCTTGGCAAAATGCTCTCCTTTAGAGCTTCCTTTCTTCTCTTTGCCCATTAATTTTTCCATATGTTGGATAGAAGATAGCGCCTGTTGCGCCGCAGCTCTTGCTTCAGTGACTTTATTCTTCAAAACTTTAACCTCTTCCATATCTGGCAGATGCTTTAAGCCTGAAAGTCCTCCCCGCCATTCTAATTTTCTTCCTTGGAGATTAATCTTTCCCAACTCTTCCTTTACTTTTTCATAATTACCTTTACCCGCTTCTTGTTGAGCCGCAACTGCCCAAACATCATACATTTCATAAATTTGATCTTTAATAGATTTTTCTTCTGCCATATTAAACACCTCGTGTCAAAGCTCGCGCCCACCACCAGTGAACAAAACACTGGTGGCATGCTCGCCTACGGGCTCGGGGCGCTCGCATTAGGAAGATACGAAAGCCACGAGTGTTTTCTGTCTAGTTGAAGAATATTTCTGTTTGTCTAAATATCGATCATAAATATTCATATCTCCGCTTCTCCCATCGGTGGCAGGATTCCAGAATCCTCCACCTCTAAAAAGCCAACTTTTCAGCCACCAAAATTCTTTCAGAATTTTCGGTGCGGTGAATCCTTTCAGTTTCTTAGTTATTTCTGGCTTGCTGTAAATCCCTAAACACAAATTGATGTGAACATGGTTGCTATCAAAACTTTTCTTTCTCCAATGTATTTCGTATTTTTGCAGTGCTTCAGTGAGCACTGCATCCGTATATTCTCGAATTGCTTTTTTATCAAAGACATTGTGACAATATTTTGTCTTGAGCGAAAGCATTATCCATACTTCGCCCACGGCAGAACTATATCTAGTTGGATTAAATTTCATTAGAATCACCTTTTTGTTTTAAAATTATTTTTGAGGATAGCTAAAGCTATCCAAAAGATTTAATTAGAAGTTAATCGTAGCATTCCACGGGTTGTGTTTGACCCTCAGCTCTGTACGAACAGAGCTCGGAGGGTATTTTTTGCTTTAGGTTAACTTCTTTGAGTGAAAAACAAAACTAGAATATTAACTTACGCCACCGGTCACGCTCACTACGGTTCGCTTAAGACCGGTGGAAAACAAATTATAAATCTTTTGCTATCTTTAAGTAATAATTTATTTAATTACTTTGGTAAAGGTATAAACTTTAAACCAGAAAATAAAACCTTTCCCAAAAATTCGAAATCTTTATAAATAACCCCCAATCCTAAACTATTAACCGTAATACTACTCTTCTGAGTAGGAGGTTCATGATGGATAAAGAACAAATCAAGATAGCTTTAGAAGAACTGAAGAAAGGCAAGAAGCGCAACTTCTCTCAATCTTATGATATTATTATAAATCTAAGAAACCTCGATCTAAAACAAGCACCTCTAGATTTTATCGTCAATCTACCTCATCCTTTCGGTAAGAAGATTAAAATCGCTGCTTTTGTGGACCAATTATTAAGAGAGCAAGCCCATAAATTCTGTGATCTAACCATCGAAGAGCCAGACTTCATCAAATATAAAGATAAAAAAATAGCCAAGAAATTGGCTGGTGAATATGATTATTTTATCGCTCAAGCTACTTTAATGAGTAAAGTAGCCGCTAATTTTGGTAAGATTTTAGGAACTAAAGGAAAGATGCCCAACCCTAAATTAGGTTGTGTCGTTCCTCCTAACGCTAACCTAGAGCCTTTAGCCAAAAAATTAAGATTATCTGTACGCCTCGCTACCAAGAAAGGCACGAATCTTCAATGTTTGATTGGGAAAGATAACCAGTCTGAAGCCGAGATTATAGAAAATATTCTAACTGTTTACCAAACTGTCCTGAAACAAGTGCCTAACGAAACTCATAATATCAAATCCGTATTACTAAAGCTCACCATGAGCAAGCCGGTGAAAATCTAAAATGGTCAGTGAAACTAAAAAACTGCTTGTACATCAACTGACTAAAGATCTTCAGAGTTATCCCATTGTCGGTTTGGTCAACATGGAAAATCTTCCTGCCCCCCAATTGCAGAAGATGAAAAAGATGCTCAAAGAGAAGGGCGTAAAAATCATCATGGCCAGAAAAAAATTGCTTAACCTAGCCTTAAAAGAATCAAAATTAGAAAACATTAAGGAATTATCAGAAAAACTTCGAGGCATGCCTGCTTTTATTTTAACTAAAGATAATCCTTTCATTTTATCTTCTATCATTCAGAAGAACAAGTCTGAAGCTCCCGCCAAGGCTGGACAGACCTCGCCAAAAGATATAATTGTCAGGGCAGGCCCAACCAATTTTGCTCCTGGCCCAATTATCTCTGAATTAGCTAGTGTGGGAATCAAAACTAAAGTTGATCAGGGAAAATTAGCTATTCTTGCTGATACTACTATTGTTAAAGAAGGAGAGATCATCAACCAAAAAGTATCCGAGACTCTTAAACGCCTGGATATTAAGCCTATGGAAATTGGCTTAAAATTAGTCGCAGTCTGGGAAAATGGATTAGTCTTTGAAGCTAAACAACTTCATATTGATGAGAAAGAATACGCTCAGAATATCACTCAGGCAGTACAATGGTCCATGAACTTAGCTGTAGAAGTTTGCTATCTAACTTCAGAAACTACGGAATTGATCTTACAGAAAGCTTTCCGAGAAGCTAAAGCAGTGGCTCTAGAAGGAGAGATTATCAATGATACGACCAGAGAAGAGATTTTGGCTAAAGCCGAAGCTCAAGCTTTATCAGTGAAAAAAGCGGGAAATATTGAAGCTCAGATCGAGCCCAAACCGAAAACAGAATCTGCAAATAGCCACAAGAAAGATAAAGAAGATAGAACCGAAATTCCTGACCAACAGCCTGCACCTAGACCAGTACCAAAAGAGATTAAAGTAGAACCTGAAGTTAAAGCCGTGCCTAAAGCTGCAGAAGTTTCTAAAGTTCATCATCAAGAAGCAAAAGCAGAAATAAAAGTAGAGACAAAAACAGAAGTTCATACTAATTCCCCTACTATCCATACAAACTATTCCCGAGAATCAGAAAAAATGAACTACGAAAAGATGAAGCTGGAACAAATAAAAAAAGATAAATTGCCTGAGTTCCATCCTAGCTATGGCGATGTTAAAGTAGATGATGCTCAAGAGCTCTTTCAAAAATTACAGAAGAAAGGCACTCTAAGATAATAAAAAAAATAAAAAATCAGAGATAAGTAAATCAATTGGAGGTTATGAAAAATGGAATACATTTACGCTGCGATGCTTTTGCATAAAGCTGGAAAAGAGATCTCCGAAGCTGCAGTTAAGTCTGTACTTACTGCTGCAGGCGTGAGCGTGGACGCTGCCAGAGTTAAAGCTCTAGTGGCTGCACTGGAAGGTGTGAACATCGAAGAAGCTATCAAGAAAGCAAGTATTGCTGCCCCGGTAGCTATGGCCGCTGCTCCTGCTGAAAGTAAAGCTGATGAGAAGAAAGAAGATAAGAAAAAGCATGAAGAAGACCAGAAAAAAGCTGACGATTCTGCAGCTGCTGGACTAGGCGCTTTGTTCGGATAAAATTTTTTTAATTTTATTATTTTTATCTTTCTTTTTATCTTAACAACAATTTACAACCACAAACGTGATGGTCTATGCCCGAGGAACAGACTGATCTAAATGAGCTCAGAAAAGAGTTTCACCAAAAGAAAAGAGACCTGGCTAAACTGCGTTTCCAGCTGAATACCATCCATTCTCAGAAAGAAGAAGCTTTTCACGGACTGCGTTCTACTCAAGATAAGATTCGATTAAAATTAAAGCAGGTCAAATCTTTGCGTGAAACCAGAGATACTTTAACCAAACAAGTCCAGACCCTTAAAGAAGAGCGGGAAAAATTAAATCAGGGGGTTAAAGAAAAAGCCGGAAAGAAAAAAGAAGTTGACCTAAAAAAGCAGGAACTGATCGAACAGATAGATTTCAAGGGCAATCCTGCTGCTCTTAAACGCCAGATTGACCAGATGGAAACGAGGCTGGAAACAGAGCTGATGCCTTTTACTAAAGAACAGCAGTTAAGGAAAACCGTCAAAGAGCTCAGAGCTCAATATAAAGAGATCAGCCAATTAGGAACAGTCTGGAAGGAAGTCAATACTGCTACTGCAGATTTTTCTGAGATGCGCAGGAAGGCTCAGGATACCCACCACGAAGTCCAGAAGATTGCTGAAAATTCTCAAGAAAAACATCAAGAGATCCAGAAGACCTATGAAGAATTAAATAAATTAAAAGAGCAAGAGCAACCTCTAGCAGAAAAACATTTACATCTAAAAGTAGAATACGAACAAACCAGAAAATCTTTTGAAGAAGTTCAATCGCGAGTTAACGAATTAGGCAAACTCTTTAAAGATGAAGAAGAGAAAGATTATAAAAGTTTAGTCCGAGAGAAAACTGCCCAAGTGCAGGATAAGCTCAAGAAAGGCAAGAAGTTAAGCACTGAAGATATTCTCGCTTTCCAGGCGAGTAAGGAATAGTCAAATTTTTCGTTTTTAACCAAAAATGAACCAACTCGATGCGGCGTGTATTCAAAGATACGGATTTACTTATGATTTCTTCAATGAGTACCCTTATGGTGGGACTAATTTAAAAGATGAAAGCTGGCGCGAGTTCATGCAACACTGTACAAAAGGTAGAATACGAACCTATACCCAACGTTACCAGAATGACCCATAAATAATCGAAGCCACTGCTCCTGAGCTGGTAAAAACTTTAGATGGACTAGCTTCACAAATAATTGATGCCGGGAGAAAAAACGATTTATCTTTAACTAAAAGATTAGTTTCAGAACTCTGTGCGATGAGGAAAAAGTAAGATGATTTCCGGATTGTTGGCGAGACTTAGTCCTGAATCAAAAACAGACCTGCATTTGCTAGTAGAACTTTCACCTTACTGCCTCCGCATCCAAGAGCTATTGGCATTTCCAGAATCTGGAAACAGACCTAGAAAAGATTCAAATGGTTACTCCTGCCAGTCTAATTGCCATGGAACTTTATTATATATTTTAGGATTATTGGAATCCCTCCAATTTTATTCTCCAGGAGATATGGAACAATTTTTGGGTCAAGGATGCTGCCAGCAGGAGAGTGGAGAGATTCTTGCTTTCGGCTACTCCCCGACAGATACAACTAACCCCGGATGGCTAATGCACACTGCTTTACATCTAGGACCATACCAAAATGAAGAAATAATCTTCCATCAACCTAACACTGGAGAGAATTACGAACTCTCTACTATTCGACACTATAACGCTGTTTCAAACAGCAGATGCCAAGGGCATTTTACTCTAAAAGTGTAAGCTGTTAAGTAAGAAAAAAGATAATTCTCCTGTTTATTAAATTCTATAAAATTCACTCCATCTTCCCCAACAGATCACTCTTAGAGATAATCCCTACCATCTCCCCTTTCTCCATCACCAGAACAATAGGATTATTTTTCAGCAGTTCCAGCAAGGTTTTCTGCCCAGTATTCACTGATACTATAGGTGGAACTTCTTCCATCACTTCTTCCACCTTCATTCGTTCTATTCTTTCAGGAGAGCCAACAATCTTATTTAAGATGTCTGTTTCCGTAATTAAGCCGCATACTTTTCCCATTGCCATCACTGGTATCTGAGAGATCCCTTTCTTCTTCATCACCTGAATGATCTCTTTGACCTTATCTCCCATCTCTGCAAAAGAGACTTTCTTGTTCATTAGATCTTTGGCTTTCAGTTCCTCTTTCTCTCGCAATTCTTCTAAAGCTTGGAATATCTTTTTAGCCTTAGAAAACGAAGGCTCGATTTTACCTGCCTCAATCTTGGCGATCAGGCTTTGGGAAACGCCGGCTTTTTCTGCCAACTCTTTCTGATTGAGATTGTGCTTATTCCTCAAGCGTCTTATTTCATTTAATTCCTGCAACATCTATTCTAAAGAATATCTTTTCTTTATAAATATTCCTATTGGAATATTCTGGTCAAGAGGGTTTATATATCTTTTATCTCCTTCCAAAGAATTAATCCCCTTTACTAGAGGAGATTACTTAACGAGATATAATCTTAAGGTCTAATCCAATCAATAAAACTTTAATGAAAAAACGGAGGAAAATCAAAAATGCCAAAAAATTATCTGTTTACATCAGAAAGTGTGACCGAAGGCCACCCCGATAAAATCTGCGATCAGATTTCTGATGCAGTCTTAGATGCAATCTATACTGAAGATCCGCAAGCACGGGTTGCAGTAGAATGTTTAACCAAGACCGGTTTTGTGGTCGTCGCAGGAGAAGTTACCACTAATACTTATGTAGACATTCAAAAGATAGCCCGAGAAACAATCTTAGAGATCGGCTATGATAAGCCGGAATATGGTTTCGAAGGCTCAACCTGCGGAGTACTAGTAGCCATTTCCGGACAATCCCCAGACATTGCCCAAGGGGTTAACGAAGGAGAAGGTCTTCACAAAGAGCAAGGCGCAGGAGACCAAGGTCTCATGTTCGGCTATGCTTCTAATGAAACTCCTGAATACATGCCCCTGCCCATTGTCCTGGCCCATAAATTAACTAAGAAATTATCTGAAGCCAGAAAACGCGGAGAATTATGGTACTTAAGACCGGATGGAAAATCTCAGGTTACAGTAGAATACGAAAACAATAAGCCTAAACGGGTAGATGCAGTGGTCATTTCCACTCAGCATTCTCCGGATATTGATTTAGAGCATATCCGCAAGGACATGATTGAAAAGATCATCAAGCCCGTCTGTTATGAATATGTTGATGAGAAAACCAAATATTTCGTTAATCCTACCGGAAGGTTTGTCATTGGAGGGCCAGTCGGAGACGCCGGAGTTACCGGAAGAAAAATCATTGCGGATTCTTATGGCGGGATGGGCCGGCACGGAGGCGGAGCCTTCAGCGGCAAAGATCCCACTAAGGTAGACCGTTCTGCAGCTTATATGTGCAGGTACATCGCCAAAAACGTAGTTGCCGCAGGATTAGCAGACCGCTGCGAAGTGCAGGTAGCTTATGCCATTGGAATAGCCCAACCTGTTTCAATTCTGGTAGAATCTTTTGGCACCGCTAAAGTACCGGAAGAGAAAATTTCTGAGTTAGTTAAAAAACATTTCAACTTAACTCCTAAAGGAATCATCGACACTTTAAACCTGCGCAGGCCGATTTACAAGAAAACTGCTGCTTTCGGTCATTTCGGCAGGAATGATCCTGATTTCACCTGGGAAAAAATTGATAAAGCCGAATTGTTAAAGAAAGAAGCAGGGATTGAATAAGTTTATTTCTCTTAGATTTATTTTTTAATTTTTACTTTTCCATTTCTTCTGATCTTGGTTCTATCCATTCTCCTTACTTTTTTTCCATCTCTCTCAGCCACATCAATCCGATCTTGATCATCATCTTATTGAATTTATCAGAAATACGATAAGTTTTCTTATACAAATCATAATCAATCAAACCCATCCCCCGCATAGGAGTTAAGATCCGATCATAAAACTGGCGTTTATTGTAAGAAAAAACCACTTCTTTATCCAAAGGCGATTTACCTTTTTCTTTGATTACCTCTCCCTCATGCAGCCTGTTGGCAAAAACTCCCATCTCTGTCTTGCCGATCTCACCACCGTTTTTCTTCATGTAAGCAAGGAGCATTTTAGCTACTTCTTCCTGCTGTTCTGTAGCGAAGATTACAGTATAGATGTCTTCAGGAAGATTAAATTGATCAAAGAGCATAACCATATAGCTAACTAATCTAAAATAATATATAAATGTTACCACTCTGTATACTAAAAGCCATACTTCCACCATTTAAAAAGAGAAAAACTTTTATATTAATCCCGCCTTTCTCCCAAAATAGATTTAAGTGTGTTTTAGAACTTTAAGAAATTAACTGATGGGAGGTTAGCTAAAATGTCTGAAGATAAGAAGAAAAAGAAAAAGTTTGATGAAGACGACGATTTAGATGATAATTTTGATGAAGAGTTGGATCTAGACAAAGAGGATACAGATTATTAGAGAATTAGATCTTTTCTTTTTTCCTTTTAAGTTTGATTAATTGATTTTGGATTAATACTTAAAACGTTTTTCGTAATCTTTATGGTCAAACCATTCCAGAATTACGTTTACAATCCTAACCTCATCGCTTTCTATGGTATAAATTAATCTCCAAGCATTGGGGAGATCGTATTTCCAGAGGTTGGTTATACCATGTTTTTTAACATACTCTCTTGGTCAGAGATGTTTTGCAATTTTTAGGCCACAGGTAGGATTCAGCTTCAGGTCATCAATGGCTCGATCAATAAACTTGTAAAGCTGCTTATCCTCAAACTTACCCTCTTTAAGTGCTACCCACTCTTGTTTAATTTTTGGGGTAATGAAAGCAACAGAAATTTCTTTAGTCATCGGACAATTAACTCCTCCTTAATCAGCTTCTTAACTCTATCTGGATTAAAAATCCAAATTAGGCAGCCATCTTTATCTATAATTATCTTTCCCGATTGTTCGAGGTAGTCTAAGATTACTTGAAAAGTTTGGTACATCATTTGTTTAGGAAGCTTTTTCCATAACTGATATTTACCGCATTCTTGGTTATACTTTTGGATTGTTTCTTCTACCATAAATACTGATTCCAGAGTTGGGCTATGTAAAATGGTTGCTTCCTGCATCTTATATAAAGATATATAACAACTTATATTTAAATGTTTCTTTAAAGAAAAATCATTTAACCCATTCTTCCCAAGCCGGCCTGGCAGTTCCATCCTCATTTCTCAGGCCCATGCTATTGAAAGGTTCAATCGTTTTTTAGTCATACATAAAACTCCAGACCATCACTTCCGCATTTAACCCCTTAGTCAACTTAAAAAAAGTAGAGACAAATTCCGCCTGCTCTTTTTGGTCGCTTTCCCAGCCCTTAATCTGGCTCTGTGCAGACCAGCCAATTTCAGTAAAAATTATAGATTTAATAATAATAACAATAATAATAATAATAATTCTCTTTTTTTCCAGCCAAAATATTTATTAATCTCCACCCCAATCTATTTTAAGTCATGCCCAAACTATCCATCTCCTGCATCATTCCCGCTTACAACGAAAGCAGGAATATCTCTAAAGTATTAGAGGTCGCAATAAACTTTCCTCAATTTCAGGAAGTAATAGTGATAGATGACAGTTCTACTGATAATACTACCGAAATGGTGGGATACCATCTTCAAAATAATTCCAAGATCAAACTTCTTGCCCACCAGAAGAATCTGGGAAAGACTGCTGCGGTTAAGAAAGGGATAGCCGCATCTTCCGGCGAGTTGATTGTCATGTTAGATGCAGACCTTCTGGGATTGACTGCAGAAAACATCGCAGAATTAATCCAACCGGTTAAAAATCGGCAATACGGATTGGCTATCCTTGACCGTGCCGGGGATAGGGAAGCGGTTTGGGGCTGGACCAATTGTGCCAGATTTTTCGGAGGAGAGCGCGCTTTCTGGAAGAAAGATTTTCTGGCCATGGATCTACCTACCGATTCCCGCTACTTGTTAGAAACTAAGATGAATTTTCATTTCATCGAAAAGAAACAGAAAATACAAACCATTTATTGCGATAACCTTTATACAGTACACCAATTCGATAAGATCCATTTCTGGAAAGGATATAAAAATTATCTAAAGATGTCTGCTCAAATCTTAAATAAAGCTACCCCCTTCGGCTTTGTTCTGATGGGCATTAAGATAGAAGAAGATCGGATTGATTATCTCTACTCTTTATTAGAACTATCCGTTTTATTTGCTCCTTTAGTTTTAGCCAGCGGAGTGCTTTATGCCAGCGGAACTTTCTGTTACCTTCGAACCAAGAAATATCTGTTCCTGCCAGAAAAGATGATTACTTCTTATCGCACCGCTTTAGAGAATCTGAATAAATTGATTAAATTTTAGCCGATTAAAACATAACCCTGCGAAAATCTAAAAGAAACTTGAAGTCCTAATATTAGGCACATTTTCGTTACAGAAAGGACAGCTTCTAGGCATCTGTTTGTAAGGATCATACTTAAAGCGGTAAGCGCATTTCTTGCAGGTGCATTCATATAATTCTGAGCCGGGAATTTTCTTCACCTGAGCAACCTCTCTCTGCTTAGACTGATGAAATTTATTCAGGTATTCATCTTCCTGATCCCAACCAGCCGGTTTCTGGTTTTCCACTTTTTTCGCTTCTTCCTGTTTCTGAGTCTTCCCGCTGAAACAGTCAGGGCAGACCATCATCTTGAAAGCATAATGGAGCTTAAACTGGTCTACTGGGGCTTCTCTTCCACATTTCCTGCATTTAGCTTTAACTGTATTCATAGTTCCTCTAAAAATGGGTAGTTGTATTTATAGTTTTTTATTTTAGGGAAGATAGATGAATAAAATAAGAAGAAGAATGAATTAATTCAAATAGATAACCACTTTATTATTTCAAAACCTATACACTCCCTCACCACAATCCATTTAAGAGCCAAGTTATCTTCCAGCATTCTAAACCATGCTCCAATTAGAAGATAAGATTATTGTCGCTTTGGCTGGACCGATCAAAGCAGGAAAAGATTTCTTAGCAGCTCAAGCTCCTCTTTACCAGGAAACTCTTCTTAAGTCTCTTCAGGGTAATTTCTGGGTACCACCAGAATTAACCCTTATCACTGGAGAACAAGATCCAGACTTATTTGAAAGATATTCTTTTAGCCCTGAAAGCTATGCTGAAGAATTCCAATATCATTGCATGGCCAGGCGTCTAGCCCAGCAAAATCAGGTAGATGCTGCCAATGGGTTAGTTCTGCTCGGGCAGCCTTTAGAGATAGACCGTTGGATTTATGCAGAAGCTAACCGGAAACATTTTGAGGGTAGCTTTCAGACCTACGAAATGCTCCACCAGCAAATTCAAAAAAGAGTCACCTCTCCGGATTTGTGGATTTATCTCCGCATTCCAGAAGATAAGATGGATGTACTTCTCCAGCGCATCCGTGAGCGAGGTCGTCCCGGAGAAAAACAGTTTTTAGACGACCCTTCCTACCTGCTCAATAATATTCGTCTTAACGACCATTTCTTTAGCGAAGTAGTCCACCAACCAGTAATCACTATTGATGCTACTGATCCTGTCTTTGGGATGCCCTCTGCCGATGTATCGATAAGAGTAGAAGCACTCGTCCCTTATTTCCAACAAATCTCCCGAGAGATCAGAAAAAGCCATCCCGCGCCTCGTCTTACTCTGGACGAATGGGGAGCTGTAGACCATAACCGAGCCCAGAACGCTTTCGGAGAGGCCAGAAGGCAATTAAGAGATTATTTAGCTCAACATCAGACCATTCTAACTTTCGCTGGAAATGTGGGTGCAGGAAAGACGGGAATGGCCGAATTAGTTCAGAGAGAATTGGAAGCTAAATTACATCGAGAACTATCCGGGAAGGGAAACCAGCTAGGAGGAGAAGATAGCTTGCTCAGTAAATTTTTGCGGGATAAAAAAAGATATGCTAGAGCCCTTCAAGAAGAACTTCTCCCCATAAGATTAGAAGCAAGAGCAAGACTTTATGCTTTAGGAGAAAGTTTTACAGAAGACCGTTCACCTGTAGAGGATCAATGCACTTTCTGGCGCAGATTGCACCAGCAAGGACATCTTAGCGATGAAGATCTGCGAGAATTAAAAGCTCTGGCCATTGAAGCTTACTCTAAAGCCCCAAAATCTGATGTTTTTACCTATCTCCAACGCTCGCCCCGTGAATGCCGTAGAAATATCCTGATGCGAGGAAGGCCGGAAGAAGTAGGTGCCTGGCCCGAAGAAGAGTTACAGGCTCTGGATCGCTTCTACCAAGAATTATTCACAGATATGGAACAGTATGATTCCCATCACGGGCCCAAGATTATTCTTCCTTCTGAAGAATTCGATCCCAAGAATACTACTCATCAAGGCTGGCTCTGGCAGGAGATCTTGCAAGGGTTGCTGGAGAGAGATGATCTAAAAGCGGATAGAAAAGAATAATCTCGTAACCATAATCGAATACTTTCCCTAAATCAGAACCGTCTTAATCATCCCTAAACAATTCTTGCTTGCGCACTTACATCGCATCTTTAATTCCGGAACTTTTTCATCAAGATAATTAGCCGTGATTTCTTCGCCTTTCTTAATCTCTCTCTTAGCTATATCACAAAGATGGTTGGAATAAGTATTGGCATCACAGGAATGGTTTACAAATCTTGCCGGAGGCTGATGCAGAATATATTTACCCTCCCCCACCGAGGAAACATATTCTTTCTCTTTTTCAGAAAGTTTATCTACCTCTTTTCTAGTTAAAATCTTTGGAAGACTGTATCTAATCACCATCTCGCCTTTTTTGAAATCTCTGGCTGCAAAAACTCCTAACCCTTCAATCTTTGATTTTTTAATGATTATATCAAACATAATTATTTCAAGATCTAGAAAGGATTCAACTCTTCTTAAGATTATCTATAAATCAAGTCATGATGATCATAATCTTCAAATAAGACAATTCTTTTTACGTTATCAATGGTAAAAACTAAAACGAAGTGCCCGAGATGGACTCTCTGCAATCCCTTCATAGAATAGTGTAAGTCTTTGTATTGGTGTTCTGGATTCGCTAGAATCTGGTCCATTTTTTTACAGACAATTGAATATTGATTGGAATCTTTCTTCTTTAGTTTAGCTAACTTTCGAATAATCTCTTCGCTATAGCTGTCTGCATACATCTAACCCACCATTTTTTCAAACTCTGCCCTGGAGAAGTGTTTGCCTTTCAGAATCTTGGCTAATTTGTCTTTGTATTCCGGTCTTAGCTCAGGTTCAAGAAAATGTTCTTCATATTCTTGAACTACTAAATTAATTGCTTGAGATTTATCTTTCAGTCCAAATTTAGCTTTCACAATATTCAATACCCTATTGACGTTCTCTTCGACATTAATTACCGCTTGCACCATATTAATTCATATATATAGATATATATGAGGAATATATAAATCTTTCTAAAGTAAAAATGCTCGCGACCACCACTCATCGCAGACTGGTGGAAACGACTTTATTATAAGGTGTAACAGAAAACTATGGTCATGATTACAAATATGCACGGTAAGTATCTCTTAAATCTTTTTGCGATTCAAAGATCGGTCGGTAATTGGCAATGAATTGTCTTAGATCCGGAGGATTTTTTATTGGAACAACCTCTGAGCTGCGTGATTTTACGAACCTGGTATGTTGAGGATCATTTACTCTGGCCTCCAAACCTTCGAAACGGGCAGACCGTTTTGGAAGAGTACTGGTAAATACTTTTAATAGCAGCCTCTTTCCAGGAGGCATATCCAGAAAACGGGTACTTATTTCCAGCACCACCGGATGCCCCTCGTAGACAGTTTCAAAAGTCTCTTTGGTTTGTGGGTAAGTATGCGGATGAATAACTTCATAACCATAAGACCAGATTAAAGCTTCCGAACCCATTTTCTTTAAAAAAGCACTTTACTGTTTAAAAGTCTTATGTTCTATTATTCTAAAGTAGTAGGTGCATATCTTCACTCACTTTATCCTGATCACTTCCAGATTCTTAGGCGCAGCTGTCTCTATCCGGTACTGCTGGTGGATAGAACTAGCTAAATCTAAACATCTGGAAGATTCTCCATGCATCAGGATAACTTTCCTAGGCTGAGGATTGCATCTGCGCACATAATTCATCAGCTGTTTCCTGTCCGAGTGATTAGTAATCTCTAATTTATGCACTTCCAGATTAATCTTAAGCAGATGAGATTTACCCTCATCCCCTCGCATCATTAATTCAGTTTCTCCGCTTCTGATCCGATATCCTAAACTTCCCGGAGGCTGATAGCAGGAGAAGACTAAACTATGTTTTTTTCCTTCTGCAAGGCCTTTCAGATATTCAACAGATGGCCCGCCCTGCAGCATTCCTGAAGTAGCTAAAATTAAGCAAGGCCCTTCTTCCAATATCAACTGTTTTCTTTCCTTC
The DNA here is from genome assembly GCA_035290865.1 of Candidatus Nanoarchaeia archaeon. GTDB lineage: Archaea > Nanobdellota > Nanobdellia > Woesearchaeales > GW2011-AR9 > DATDTM01. Next base: position 9,468 of record DATDTM010000014.1, on the reverse strand, counting down.
TGAGAGCCTACTAATTTAAACACTTTGGATAAGAACGGATTATCTTCTTTATGAAAGATCTGCTGTCGAATATTTCTATTCAAAAATTCAGGATAAGCAGTATGGATAGCCGTGATATCCCAAAGCATTCCGTCCAGATAGATTGGCGCATCCGGAATTTTCTTTTCCCGCATCAATCTCTCTACGATAATCATCACTTCCTGAGCCCGTCCTGAACCTAATACCGGCATGAGCACTTTTCCACCCCGCTCGAAAGTTTTCTTGACCACATTGATCATATATTCTTCCGCTTCCTGCTCGTTAAGATTATTATCTTTACCACCATAGGTAGATTCCATCACTAAAGTTTCCACTCGCGGGAATTGGGTATTAGCCGCTTCTAAAACATTAGTCCTTCCATATTTCAGATCTCCAGTAAAAACTAAATTATGCAATCCATTTCCGATATTCAGATGCACAATTGCCCCTCCTAAAATATGCCCAGAATTATAGAATGTCAACCTGATATCCGGAGTAATGTCGCTAACTTCCTCGTATTCTAAGCAAATAGTATGCAGAACCATATTGCGCACTTCTTCACTGGTATAGATCGGATCTTTACCTTCACTTCTCTGGATTTTAACCATATCTAACTGCAGTAGGGCCATGGTGTCCCGAGTAGGAAGCGTACAATAAATCGGTCCGGTATATCCATACTTAAACAAATAGGGAACTAGCCCAGAATGATCTAAGTGCGAATGAGTGATGATCACTGCATCAAGCTCAGAAATATTCAGTTCTGGAGCATCAAGATAGGGATAAGCTTCCGGACCTTCTTCGCTGGGATCAATCCCGCAGTCCATTAATATCCGAGATTCAGGAGTTTGCAGAAATAAGCAAGTCCTTCCCACCTGCCTAGCCGCACCTAAAAAGCTTAATCGAATCCATTCATGTTTTTTCTCTCTCAGCCAGCCGTCATAAATCCGATGGCCGGTCTTATCTAAGAATTTTTTACGGTACTCTGCATTTTCATAAAGTACTGAACGAATACTTTCGATTAATTTTGATCTTATGGGGGGGATACGTTTGATAAAAGGCACCCAAAAGGTTTTCTCTTTGATCTCTTTGAGCAGATCACCTTGCTTTCCGATGACCACTCCTGGCTTTTCTGCATGAATAATCACTTGGCTTCTAGGCGGATCAAAGATCAGCTCCTGAATCCCCGCTTCCTCAGAAATGATCTTTTTAATTTCTTTCTCCGCTTTTTCTCTCTCCATACAGAGAGAAGGATCAGGCCTTAATTCGATTCTTTTCTTAAACTGCTGTACTGCTTCTTTAATCGTGCCTTTATTATCTAAAAAATACTTTTTATCTTTAGTGTAAAGTACGATATTGGCAGCTTCGAAAGCTGCATCGGATATTTTTCCTTCCGGAAGGACCTTAATTACTTCTTTCAATATGTCTGGCATTTTCTAAAAATCTCCTAATCAATTTATTTAAAAACTTTAATTTGAAACCTAAATTTTAATACTCTTAACTTTTAAAGTGTAATCAAATCCATAAATTATGAAAATGAAACGAAAAAAGAATAGTTATTCATAGATTGCAAACTAATTCTTTATGCATCACCCGCTTGACTTCTTTACTTTTGATTACTACTACATCAATCCCATTTCCTGAACAGGAATCTCTTTGCATGGCAGTATTCACTGCTTTGACCACCAGTTTAACTCCTTCATCAATGGATATGCCTTCTTTATATTGAGTTTCTAAAACTCCATAAGCGAAAACCGATCCAGAGCCGGAAGAGATAAAATCTTTAATTTTAGTAATGCTTCCATCTGGGAAAAGGTCATATAAATGTACTCCCTCTGTATCTTTTCCTCCTAAAAGGAAATGAGCAATTCCTGGCATCATGCTCGGCCTGCGGATATTAGAATAGAGCATTCCCCCCAATAGGTTTGCTGCCTCTTTCACGCTGGGGCTTTTATTGGTCCTAACCTCTTTCAATTTAAGCTCTGCTTTGATTAATTTGATCATCAATTGGGCATCAGAAACATTTCCGGCGATAGTTACCGCAAAATCATCATTGATAATATGCACTTTTTCCGCTCTTTTATCTACGATCATGCTTCCGGCTGTCGCTCTTTTATCTGCAGCCATGACTATTCCGTCTTCACAAACTATTCCTACCGTGGTAGTACCTGTTTTTAATTGTTCAGTTATTTGTTCAGCCATTTTAAACACCTTCAGAATGTGATTATTTACACATCTATCTCTTTGAATCCTATCTTTTTGTACTAGGATAATCTGCTTATTTTTAAAGGTTTCTAAAAATTTGGCTCTGTGGAAAAAGTCGCGGCTTAGCCGCCAGTGAGCGCGGAGCTAGCCGAAGGCGTATTTGGCTTTAGGCTCATTTAGGTAGGAACTGTCTGCGATTGAGCCGTAGCGAACGGGACTTTCTACAGAGCCTAAAAATTGATGAAATTATTAAAATTATAAAAATCTTGCAGATTTTTGGTGGTTACAGTAAATTTTTTCTAGGAGGCAATTTTCAGCTTATTTTATTCTTTCACCGGCTCTTCTTTAGTGTATTTCTCATGCACCGGAAAGTCAGAATCAGGATCAATCTCTATCTCACCCAATTTCTTTCTTTTCTTTCTTTTCATCGTAAATAAAGTAGGAACTCGTTTATTTACGATTAAAAGGCTTTTCGCCTTTTTTAGTTTTTGGCACGGATCTGTTTCAACCATCTTAAATAAAATAAGCCCCCGGTGGGAATTGCACCCACGACCTGCAGATTACAAGTCTGCCGCAATAGCTACTATGCTACGGAGGCGAGTGTAGTAAAATGAGAGTAATTTCTTTATTAAAGTTTTGGTGGGGTTTGACAGAATTATTTTTGCTCAAAATAAATATTATAGTTCAAAATTGATGGATTTCTACTATAACTTTAAAAATAACCCTTTCTTCTTCCTTCTTTATAGTAAAAGCACTAAATATTTATATTCAGTTATGTGCTTTTACTATTAGGAGAAGCATTAAAAGTAAAGGATATCAAACGCATTTGATATTAGGAGACCATCAGGTCGAGTTTAATTTAATGCTTCGAGTATAATGGGCCTGTAGCATAGCCTGGATAGTGCGGTCGGCTTCGGCTAGCCGTATTAGCTAGATGATACCGATTGATCAGGGTTCAAATCCCTGCAGGCTCATCATTTTAATTCTAAGGCCTCAAACTCATCTAATAAACTCCCCTTATCTATCCCCAAAGAGAAATCCAAATTATCTATCTTCTTTCCTGCAATAAAATCAATAAATCTTTTCTGCTTTTCCGCATCCCAAGTTTCAAAGGTTACCGCCGTCCGGCACATAAAATCAATATCGCAATGATTAATTCTTAAATCCACTCTCTGATGTAGAGATGGATGTAAAGGACAAAAAATCTTTCCCTCCAACTCAATCAGATTTCGGCAGACTCCTAAACGCAGATCATGAGGATGAGCTCTATCCCTAAACTTCATCAGCTGGGCTTTAACTAAGGGATTCGCAGCTTTAAACTCAGCAGTATTCTCTTCAATCGCCTCTTTAATCTTTTCTTTAGAGATAAAATCTTTACCGCAGCAGCCCATACATCCGCCATTGAGTTGGCAGAGGAGAGTAAATCTAGTCATTTTTATCTTAGAACCAAGCTTATTTTAAAAGGATATGGATCTAAAAATCTACATCTCTTCTGGGGCTTTGATTCCCAATAAATTCAATCCGTTCTCCAGCACCTGCCTGCAGCTATCCACTAATAATAGTCTGGCTTTCATCTGCTCCTCTCTCTCAGAAATTACCGCACATTTATGATAGAATTCATTAAAAGCCTGAGCTAGAGAAATTAAATACTGAGCCAGATGGTGAGGTTTATAACTCTCCGCAACTTTTATCACCGCTTCCGGGAACTCATACAATAATTTGACTACCGCTTTTTCTTCCGCTAGCTGTAATTGCTCGAATTTAATTTTCGAACTAATACTCAGCCCCTGCTCTTTTTTCGCTTTTCTGAGAATACTGCAGGCTCGGGCATGAGTATATTGAAGATAAGGAGCAGTCTCTCCATCAAAAGAAAGCATCCGCTCCCAGCTGAAATCTACATTTCTGATCCGATCATTGCTAAGATCTCCGAAAATAATAGCTCCCACTCCCACCTCTTTAGCAATTTCTTTTTTATCTTTCAGGGTGGGATTCTTTTCTTCAATAATCTTCTCCGCTAAGTTTATGGCCTGATCCAGAACCTCTTCTAAGAAGATAACTTTTCCCTTACGGGTAGACATCTTTCCCTCTGGAAAACGGAACAGGCCAAAATCAAGATGTTCAAATCTCTCTTTTTTATATCCTAGCATTTCTAGTACGATAAATAATTGCTGGAAATACATTTTCTGTTCAGAACCAACCACATACAATAACTTCTCTGGCTGATATTCTTTCAAGCGATATAAAGCTGCAGCTAAATCCCTGGTTCCATAAGTTGTGGCCTGATCAGACTTTCTCAAGATCAGGGGAGGAAGCTTATACTTTTCCAGATTAATAATTAGCGCTCCATCAGAAATTTCCGTCTTAATTTTCTTCTGAATTTCTTTGATAGTTTTATCTAATAAATTATTGTAAAATGATTCTCCGTGATAAGAATCAAAATCAACTTCTAATAATTCATAAATTCTTTTGAACTCTTCTAAGCTTAACTCTTTAAAAGATTCCCAGAGAGCTAAATTCTTTTTATCTCCATCTTCCAGGCTCTTAAAAGCTGCCCGCGCTTCCTCATTCAAGGTTTCATCTTTCTCTGCTTCTTCATGGAATTTAACATAAAGTTTAAGCAAATATTTAATCGGCTCTTTTTCCAGCTCTTTTTCTTTACCCCATTTATTAAAAGCTACAATCAGCTTGCCGAACTGGGTACCCCAATCTCCCAGATGATTTACTCCTATAAGTTTATATCCTAAAAAATGATGCACTTTATACAGACAGCTGCCGATGACCGTACTGCGCAGATGTCCAATCCCGAAAGGCTTAGCGATATTTGGAGAAGAGAAATCAATTACGATTACTTTTCCTTTGCCCAGATTGTTTCTTCCGTAATTTTTCTTCTCCGCATAAATTTTGGTCAGAGTCTCTTCAGTAAGAAAATGATTATTTACGAAAAAGTTCAAGTATGGACCGCTAACTTCCACTTTAGAAAAGGATTTAGGCAGTTTCAATTTCTTTTTTAGTTTTTCTGCCTCTTCTTTAGGGTTTTTTCCTAATCTAAAGCAGGGAAAGGCATAATCTCCTAATTTATGGTCTGGTGGAACTGCGATTAAAGCCGAGATTTCTTCCTGGCCTAAACTAACCTCTTTAGCTAATAATCTAACTATTTCGTGTTTAAAGTCCATTTTAAAAACATATTTCAGGAATTAAAAGCGATTTATATATGTTGCTATGATTAAATTAAAAAATGTACCTCAAAGATTAGTCATAATTTTCTTTCCCTACAAAATCAGGAGAGAAAGGAGCCAAATAGTGTTTAATTACTGAAGCGGATAAAGTTCTCCGAAAATGCGGTCTTAAACGTTCAACTAAACTCCGCAGAGTCTCCCCGCGGGCTACATCTTCGTCAAAGACCAACACTATCTTTTCAGCAAATCCTCGAAGATAAGATTCGTCTTGAGCAGAAATAATCGGAACTTTATCTTTCCTCTTAAATCTGGAACAGCGCACAAAATACAATTCTGCATCCAATAGCTCTGCCAGAACAATTCCTGGTTGGATACTTCCATGAGCCGCACCAACAACTAATTTTGGGACTTGCTCTCCGTTTCTAATCTTTTCAGCTAAAGCTCGGATTAATTCTGGGTCAGAGGCATTCCAGGTATACTTATCTTTTTTATGAGTGTAAACAAAATCAAGCAGAATTGTAGGCAGAGTAGTGATATGGGCATCTAACTCTATTAAACTATTAGGAGTTAAACTATAAATTTGTCTTGCTAAAGAAATACTCTTTAAGAAAATATTTTGTGCCTCCTCTTTTTCAGTAGCAGAATACGTGGTTAAATTAAGCCTATCTAAATTAACATCGAAATATACTGTAGGATGAAGCGGTAAACCCTGTTCAAGACAGATTTTATAGTTTAAAGCAACATTGATTATGGCTTGAGTTTTAAGATAAAGACTATTTGCTGCAGAAGAAACTGTTTGGGATATAATAGTTCTATCCTCGGATATCTCCCCTAAGCTAACCTCTTGCCTAAACCTCAAACACTCTTCTAAAGATGAACCGATTTCTCTTAATAAATCAAAATAACCTTGCCGGAATTCCATCTCTAAAGGGGGATCATCCCAGGAAAAACTAACTAATTTTTTTATCATTCACTTCTGCCTAAAAGAATGAGTATAAATTAATTCTCAAAGTTCAGTAGATAGGTTATTCTTATTCAACACAAATACCTTAACCTCTCCCCCGCAGAATGATCGTATCAGGTCAACCGCTTCTTTCAAGAGCTGGATTAACTGTTCAGAACCAAATGGGGGCAAAGCCTCGAAATGCACTAAAGCAGAAGTAGATTTCGCAGTTAATTTTGTCTTTTCATTTTTCCAATAATCCAGCTTAGTTCCCAAAACTTTCTTTTGGTCATGATAATATAATTCTCCCTTGGAAAGATTTTTAATTCCGTTAAATTTATTTTTTTCTTCTCCAGAAGTTCCCGCAATAGAGAAAACCATCTCTCCCTCAATCTTTTGCGGATCATCTATCCCTATGGGAATGATCTGTTTCAGAGCCAGATAGCGAATCAGATTGGTTAAAACATCATTAACCGCTACCTTTTTCTTACTCAAAACTGATTTCAATAATAATTCTACAGAGGTATGATAATGTTTAGCTTCCTTGCCGAACTCCTGCTTGGCTACATTCCAAGGTGAGATTAAATGATGGGTCTTAACCGAATCTTTATTAAAAGTTAATCTGACCACTTTTTCAACATCTTTCAATAACTCTTTGGACTCTTTAAGTCTAGTTTTATTATCAATTCCTTTGAACAAAATAAAAGCAACCTGAAACTGAGGATGAAACTTCTTAAAGACCTCTTTTTCAATAGAAATTTTCATTTTAATTTGTTTCAGTTTAGTCCTTGAGATTTAGTCTTTTAGATTCAACTTCATTTATGGCGTTTATGATGATGAACTAGCTCTTGCTTTCCAAAAGCTTTGGCCACTTTCTTTTCCCGTGACCTTCTACGGAAAGATTCAATTATTCTTTTAAAGAATCCAACCTGCTGCCTGGAAGTTCTTAATCCGTAATGCGAATTTAATTGGTCTAGATCAAAACGAATATCGGTTAACACTCGGAGCGCCCTCTTCTCATAATAGATTCTGACTATGATCAAAACCGCATATAAGCCGAAGATTCCTCCCAGAAGATAGCTTAAATTAATTACTAAAGGCCGGATAGAATCTGTTAAAGGCTGGATTAAACCTAATATATCCGGAACTTCACCTATCATTGATTCAGCTATCACCATTAGTCACTATTAAAATTCCAGGCTTTTTATAGTTTGCGGTAAGGGTTTAAGAAAAAATAATTTTTTAGTTCTGAAACTAATCTCACCCAAAAATACCTTTCAGAAAACTCTTGCTGGGCTTCTCCTCTTTAAATTCCATTAGCAATTCTTTCAATTTCCGGTCTACCTTCTTAGGAACTTCAATCCTGACCTTAACATATTCATCACCTGCTCCGGAATCCTGCAGATGAGGCAGGCCTTTTTCTCTCATCCTGAATGAAGTTTCCGAATCAGTTCCCGCAGGAATCTTTAACATTGCTTTTCCAGTTATAGTAGGGACTTCAATCTCATCTCCCAGCACCGCCTGAGTATAAGATATCGGCACTGTAATAAATAAGTCATCCCCCTTGCGCTCAAAATATTGATGAGTTTTAACCCTAATTTGAATGTACAAATCTCCGCTAGATCCTCCCCGCCCTCCTACCTCTCCCTCGCCAGAAACTCTTAGGCGCATTCCCTCATTAACTCCTGCTGGAATACTCACTTCAATTTTCTTACGTTTTCTGACTAAACCTTCCCCACTGCAGCTAGAACAAGAATCTTGAGGCAGCTCTCCTTTACCATTACAATAAGGGCAAGGTCCAGTCTGCTGGAACAATCCAAAGGGAGTTCTCTGGGTTCTTTTCATATAACCAGAACCATGACAGTGATGACAGGATTGGAATTCTTTTGCTCCCCTACCCTTGCATTCCGGACAAGCCTCTAATTTATTCAGCTGAATGTCTTGTTTAACTCCTTTCGCTGCCTCTTCTAAAGTTATTTCCGTTTCGTAAAGTAAATCTGATCCTCTTCTCGCTCTTGAGCCTCTTCCCGTAGCTCCGAAAATTCCTTCGAAGATATCATCAAAATTTCCGAAAGCTCCCGAACGGAACTGCGACATCACATCCGAGAAATCATATCCTTCGAATCCGGATGCGCTTGCACCTCCTCCGCCTGAAAATGCTGCACTGCCGAACTGGTCATACTGCTGACGTTTCTGATCATCTCCTAAAATAGAAACTGCTTCGTTGATCTCTTTGAATTTTCCTTCGTACTCTTTCTTCTTATCTTCAGCAGCACGGTCAGGATGATATTTCATAGCCAATTTCTTGAACGCTTTTTTGATCTCCTCTTTAGTTGCGCTCTTATTTACTCCTAAAGTGGCATAATAATTCTTATCTGGCATTTTTTATCTCTCGTTCTTTATTTCTAATTTCATCAGCTAATTTAACTGCCTCTATATTAATCAATCCCATCAACTTATTTTCAAATTCCCGAATAATCTTCTCATCTTCCTGCCAAAATTCTGTTCCTTTAGGATAGGTCTTTTTCAGGTAATCTAATCTCTCTTTCAGGCTAACGATACGATTATGGTTGACTCTCCAGTCTGCATAATGCACGATTCCTTCTTCCCAATTCCGGTCAATAATCCCAGGAGTGCTCACTTTCCTTAAAGATAAGGCTAATTCCGGATAATCCTTTTTAAAGATAAGGTAAGAAACTTCTCCTTCATGCAATCCAGGATATTTTTTTCGTAATGATTTCCAGACTCCTATTTCTTCTTTAGTGGGATTAAAATCAGGATATTTTTCTGTAGGCCCTAAATTCTTAATCGAAACCACTTTAAACAGATCATGCAGTAAAGCCATCCGGTTAACCAAATCGGTTCTAACTGCGACTCCTTGGCTCTGCACTTTTTCAGCGAGGAAATCAGCCACTCTCTGCACGCATAAGCAATGCTCTCTAACCTGCTGAGGCACTTTATATTCATTAAACCAGTCTAGGCATTGTTTTTCTGTGGGAAGAATCATTTTACTCTCCTCACTATTCCTTTCTCCGCGTCTACCTCTACTAAATCGCCGTCTTTAAAGACTTTAGTGGCGATTTCTGTGCCCACGATGCAAGGTAATTTAAATTCTCTACTCACGATGGC
>DATDTM010000013.1:0-7354 GCA_035290865.1 Candidatus Nanoarchaeia archaeon | reverse complement strand
TGAGCACTGGGAGTTCCCCTATCGCACTTTCGTACAGTGTAAAGGTTTCGCGCCTGCTGCACCCCGTAGGGCTAGGGTCAGTGTCTAAGTACCCTTCTCCGGGCTACCGCTCTCACGGCCCGTACTGATCGTAGGTTTGGTAGTCCGTTACACTACCAACAGCCTAATCAGCCGCCAACTCATCCTTAGGCATTACTTTTAAGTAAAAGAACATTCCAGTTTCTCTTACCTATCCGGTTTTATCCTCAATTTCTCAAGGTTATCCCAGACCTAAGGGCAGATTATTGACGTGTTACTGAGCATTCCGCCTGGGCCTTGCGGCCCTCTGACTTGCATGGCTAAATCGAACTCCCATAGCAGCAATCTCCCGCAGGATCAACGGGAATTTATTGTTTTAAAAAATTGTAAGATTTTTTTTAGAAAAATAATCCAATTAATTAAAAATGGTTTTTGATTACAATCGCAATTCATCGTCTTAAATTCGTCTTAATTCGTCTTATTCAAGGAATTGTCAAGATCACCTTTTTCGTACTCAAGATTAATTGAATACACATGTGTAAATTCTTGACAGGGGGTTAATTTATAAAGGTTTCGCTGGAATTAAATATAAATCAAAATGATTCTTAAACTGAAAAAAGGTGGGAATAAATTAATTTTCAATAAAAACGGGATTTAAAATCCCCAACCCCAAGCTTTAAAAACAAAAAAGAAATTATTCTCTTAATGTTAACTGAAAAAGAAATTGAATTCCTGCGCGAAGAGCTGGCCACGGCTAAAAATCCGCTTTTCTTCTATGATGATGATCCAGATGGATTGTCTTCTTTCTTGCTTCTCTATCGAAAGCATCGAGAGGGAAGAGGTATTATCGTTAAATCTACTCCGAAGATAGATAAAAGATGGGTCCAAAAAGTCCAGGAAAATAATCCAGACAAAATCTTTATTTTAGATGTGCCCATGGTTGAGCAGGAGTTTGTGGATGAAGTTAAACGGCCAATATTTCACCTTGATCATCACGAGCCGCTGCATTTAGAAAAAGTACATTATTTCAATCCTAGGATCAAAGACAAAGATGCTTATATTCCTACCACTCGGATGGCCTATCAGATCAATGGGGATGAAAAAGATCTCTGGATTGCTGCAGTGGGCTGTCTGGCAGATTGGCATATGCCTGATTTCATCGACGAGTTTATCTTAAAATATCCGGGATTATTGCCTAAGAAAAAAGATCTGCCTGACGCAGTATTTAAACAGCCGATCGGGAAATTAGTAAGGATATTTTCATTTTTATTAAAAGGCCAGACCTCCGATGTTCGCAAATCGGTGAAAATACTAAGCAGGATTACTTCGCCCACTGAAATTTTGAATCAGGAAAGTTCTGCGGGAAGATTTTTGTATAAGCGCTTTGAGAGTATAAATATTGAATACGTTCGGATTCTCAAACTGGCGAAGAAGAATATTTCCAGAAATAAATTATTGTTATTTTACTATTCTGACGAAAAATGGTCTTTCACTGCGGATTTAGCTAACGAGCTGATGCAGATGTATCCTAAAAAGATTATCTTAATTGCGAGAAAGAAATCAGGAGAGATGAAATGCAGCCTGCGCGCCCAGCAGAATATCCGGGATGCTTTAGAGAAAGCCTTAGTAGGAATCAATGGTTATGGCGGCGGCCATGAATTCGCCTGCGGAGCAGTAATCAAAGAGGAAAACTGGGAACAGTTTCTGGATAATTTTAAGAGGGAGATGGAATGAGTTTGCTTTGGGGATGGATTACAGAGAGGGGGATAACTTTTTCAGATATTTTAATTCTATTATTTTCAGTTAGCGGAATTATCTGGGGCTATGTTTTAGGGTTAATTGCACCGGAAGAATTAGGGAAAAGTAAAAAATATTTTGTCTGGGCAAATAGAATAATGTTAGGTTTGATTCTGATATTAGTAGATTATCATTGGTACGGGTTAAAAGAATATCTTCTATTGATTATTTTCACAGTATTGATTATTTTTCTTTTTTTGATGGAGATAGTTTTTATTGCAAAAAGAAAAGTCTATCAATTACTGATTTATTTTCTAATCTTAATTTCGTTCTTTTTAATCTCGGATTTAAACTTTAGGCTGATCTTAGCCAGCATGATTTTTGGGTATAACTTGATCAGTGGAACTTTGTTAAAAAGAGTAGTGGAATAAATATTAAGATGGAGAAAGCATCAGGAAAATGAGCGAAAAGAAAGGATTAGAAGAAGCGATTAAAGATAAGGTTGCCCCTCTGCTGGAAGAAAGTATGGAAAAACAATGGGGGATAACCATTCCTAAATTAGAATCAGAACTTACGGACAAATTAAAACATCCACTTCTGCAATTGTATATTCCGAGCAATCTGAGCTTTTCTGCAGCTAAAGAACTGTTTAAATCTGAATTCCTAAAAAGAGAATTAAAACTGCATGCAGGAAATGTTTCCCAACTAGCCAAGATCTTAGGAATGGATAGACGCAGCGTGCACCGCACCATTAGAAAATTAGGTATTGATATTAAAGAAACTCGGGAGCAGATCCAATCGCTAGAAGATTACCAAAAAGATTGGGTAGACCGGGCTTTACGTTCTACTCTGGACCAATATAAAGAAATTATCCAACCCCAGAAAATGGAAAAGATGTATCAGGAAGTAGAGCATCTCTCTGAAAGTATCGCTAAAGTTCTTCCACTGCAAGAGATTACCTGGAAAGAGGCAGAAAAAGAGTTTGAGAGGCAGTTCTTAAGCCAGGCTTTGAAAGAGAATAATAATAGTATCAAAAGAGCTGCAGATGCGGTTAAGATCAGAACTGAAACTTTGCAGCGGAAGATGAAGAAGTTGAGGATAGAGGTTTAGATCAGTAAGATTTGATTGAGATACTCTTAAAATATCCTTTCAACTACCAAAAACTTTAATAAGCACTTCAGAATTATGAGGTTATAATAAAGTATTAATTATCAGAGATAGGCTAAAAGATGGTGAAGAACTTTTTAAAGAATTTTTTCAGTAAGATTAAATTTAACCCTTTTGCCAGTAAAAGCCATGTTAAGTTAGGTTTATATGGGCCACCCAATGGGGGAAAAAGTACCTTAGCTAACCGCATCTGCATGGATTGGCTGGGTGAAGAGATGTCTACTGTTTCTCATGTCGCTCACGAAACTAGAGAGATTAAAATCAAAGAACAAGTAAATATAAAGAATAAAAAAGGTAAAGAATTAACTTTTTCCCTGGTAGATACTCCCGGGATTGCCACTAAGATTGATTATGAAGATTTCATCAAAAAAGGATTAAAAAAAGTTGAGGCTAAGAAAAGAGCTAAAGAAGCAACCAAAGGAGTAATTGATGCCATCAAATGGTTGGATAATATGGATTCGGTAGTAGTAGTTCTGGACGCAACTAAAGATCCATATTCTCAGGTAAATATTACCATCATCGGAAATTTACAGGCAAGAAATATTCCGGTACTAATTGCTGCAAATAAAGCGGATTTAAGAAAAGCGAATATTGATATGATTAAAGCTGCCTTTCCGCAATACAATGTAATTGGCATCTCCGCAAAGTACGGTAAAAATGTGGAAGACTTTTACGAGCAGCTGTTTAAATTAAATAAATAAGTAAAGAAGTATAAATTAATCATCCTGGAGAAACCATTCAAAAAAAGAAAGGTTTTAAAAAGGTTAAAGATTTACTACCAATTAGCAAAAAGAGGAAAAAAGATGGTTACCTTTCAATTCGTGCCCTACGGAGATATTGAAGCTTTAGGTTCAGCTAAAAGAGTGAATAAACTGATCAATATAGTTAAAGAGAATAAAATTGTAATTCTAGAAGGAAGATTAACCAAACAAGAAGAAGCTGACTTAATTGAGATAACTATGGAAGAAATTTCTCCCAAATTTCGAGGGATTGAATTAAGTGTAATTTACCCAAATAGTAGCAAACAAGATTTCGGCCAAAAAGTAAAGGGAGTTTTTGCCAATGTTTTGCTTGGAGATCGCTTAGGCTTAACCATTATAGGTCCTGCCTCTATAGTTAAGAAAATTGAGCAGAATCCGGATAAGATCGAATTGTATACCAACGATAACTTTAGGAACGGGAAGAAGTTTAGGAAAAGAAATAGATGACTTTAAATGGCTACTTTTAGTAGTACAATTTGTATTCCTCCATAGTCCTCTAAGATAGTTTTGACTGATTTTTCAAAACCATCAATAAGTAGAATCTAAGCCCGAAAAGATTATATAATCTAGTTGCTTTTTAACTCTTATGCCACATCAATGCGTGCGTTGTAATATTATTTATCAAGATGGAGCCAAGGAGATTCTCAAAGGCTGCAGCTGCGGGGCTAGATTGTTTTTCTATCTGAAAAAAGCAGATATTGAACAGGGTAAAGAGCTGATCAGCAATCTAACTGAGGAAGATAAGAAAAACATTGAGGAAGATGTTACTGAAATCCTGCAATTAAAAAATGAGGATCCTGACCAGCCAGTAGTGCTGGATTTAGAATCGATCAGGATTAAAGCTCCCGGCAAATATGAGTTAGATTTAGTGCATCTGTTTAAGAAAGATCCTTTGATCATCAAGTTAGATGAGGGTAAGTATATGATAGATCTGCCCAAAGCTTTTCTAAAGAGTAAAGAAGAGAAAGAGTAAGATAAGGAGGGAGGAATTAGTTCTAATTCAAAATGGTTCAAGCAAAAGAGGTGAGTAAAATTTTAAATACTGGGCAGAAATATGATCGTTTCGCGGGAGGGTATGACTTTTATAATTATTTTGCTGAACGGTTATGGTATGCTGGATGGAGAAGAATATTCTTTTCACCATTAAAAGGAAATATTTTAGAAGTGGGTGTAGGGACAGGAAAAAATCTGGGATATTATCATCCAGAAGCTAAGGTGATAGGAATTGATTTCTCTGAAAAAATGCTTAGAATCGCTAAGAAGAGATTAATCAGATCTAGTAAGAAGAATATCATTCTAAAAATAATGAATGCTGAGAATCTAGTGTTTAAAGATAATTCTTTTGACTACGTGATCACAACTTGTGTTTTTTGTTCTGTTCCTAACCCGATAAAAGGTCTAAAAGAGATAAGAAGAGTTTTAAAGCCAAAGGGTAAATTAATCATGATCGAACATGTCCTCAGCAAAAATCCGCTAATCGCCTTAATTGAACAAATTCATAATCCCCTCACAAAATACTTTTTAGGAGTTAATATCAATAGAAACACAAGACAGAATATTCTAAAAGCTGGCTTTAAGATAGAAGAAGAGAAAAATTTGGCTTTATTTGACGTGTTTAAATTATTCGTGGCTGAAAAAGAATAATTCACCTAAGAATCATAATCTTTAAAAATAATTCTATTTGAAAATTTAAGGATGCAAATAGTAAATAGCCCTAACGAAGATTATCATGTCCATAGCCTGAACTTCTCTGACGGAATGGACACTATTGATGGGATAGTTAGATTTGCCGGGGAGATCGGATTAACCAGAATAGCGATTACGGATCATTCTCAGGCGACTTTAGATTATCATCATCTGGCCAAGAAAACTTTTCGCGGTTTAGTCAAAAGATGGAAGAATCCTTATGATAATGGTGTAGAGGTAATCTTCGGAGTAGAAGCAGACTTACTCAATGAACAAGGAGATATCTGCGACCATATTCATGACGTAGCTAGCGACTGGCTGATTTTATCTGCGCATCGGATTACTTATGCGGGAGATCCTGCGAGAGTGACTGAAGGATATATCAAAGCGATGGAAAGATTTGGCTCTCGAATCAAATTAATTGGCCATCCCTGCTCAAAAAGAGATTTCGCAGAAATGGTGGATATCAGAAAATTAGCTGAAGCTGCAAAGGAGAGAAGTATTCCACTAGAGGTTAATGGAGCGAACTTAGTTAATAGAATTACTGACTTAGGATTGCTGGATTTAATGTTACGTTCAGCAAATACAGTTGTAGTAAATAGTGATGCCCATACTAATTATGAATTGAAACACAACCAAGATTTGGCCAGGAATTATTTAAAGGAGAAAGGATATATTAGGTAAATAGTAATCAGAACCTCATTAAAATAAGATATTTAAGACCAGCAAAAGAATCATAATTTACTCTTCTGGGCTTTATCGCTGATGATGGCAGAATGGCCGGTTTGGTCCTCGATAATAATCTTCAAAGGTTCCCTGCCGACCATAACATTATTTAATTTTTTAATCTGATTCTTACCTTTTTTCTGGAGGGCAGGATCTTCTTCATCTTCGATGGCAGATTCAATGATCTTTTTCACTCGGGTCAACAAACCTTCGATATTAGTGATATAACCTTCTGAGGCTACACCTGGCTCGATAGTGATAATATGGGGGATCTTTAGCGAAGCGTCCCCAGACTTGACCACTTTTACATTCAAGTCCTCTTCAGACTGGACTTCGAAAGTATATCTGCAAGGCTCTTTCTTTTCCGCTGGCTCTAGATCAGATTTCCTATATCCGCAAGCGGTGCAGTCTACAGAAAAGACAAAAACCCTTCCGAAGTGAGGTATTTCTACCTCTTCTTCCCGAAGAATAGCTTTTTTCTCTCCACAGATAGGACATTGCTGGTCTTTAAGTTCTGACATGGGATTAATAAAAGTGAGAAGCATTTAAAAAGATTTTGTTTGTGGATTACAAGTGTTAATTAAAAAATGGTTATTTCGAAAAGTTTATAAATTATAGCTAACTATAGGTGATTATGGCAACAACAATACAAATTAGTGAGGATTTGCATACAGAATTAGTAAAAAGGAAATTATTTGAAAGAGAGTCCTACGAAGAAGTGATCTGGGATCTGATTGAAGATAATCTTGAAATTAATGCCGAAACTAAAAAAGAGCTGGCAGAGTCTAGAGCAGATGCAAGGGCAGGGAAAATCTCTTCTTTAGAGCAGATTAAAGCGAATTACGGCTTAAAATAAGATTAGGTGGCTCTCTTGGTTTATGATATATCTTTTACAAAACATGCGGAAAGAGAATTCTCAAAGTTAAATCGTATTCTTCAACAACGAATAATCAATACATTAGAAAGAATCAGAATCAGACCAGAAGCATATGTTGTGAAATTAGTCGGAGATCCTGCTTTTAAACTCAGGGTCGGTGATTATCGCTTATTGTTAGATATTAATCAGAGTAAACTAATTATATTAGTGATTAAAATTGGACATAGGAAAAAAGTTTACGATGTCAAAGCTCGCGCCCACCACCAGTGAACAAAACACTGGTGGCATGCTCGCCTACGGGCTCGGGGCGCTCGCATTAGGAAGATACGAAAGCCACGAGTGTTTTCTGTCTAGTTGAAGAATATTTCTGTTTGTCTAAATA
>DATDTM010000012.1:0-101857 GCA_035290865.1 Candidatus Nanoarchaeia archaeon | reverse complement strand
TATTTAGACAAACAGAAATATTCTTCAACTAGACAGAAAACACTCGTGGCTTTCGTATCTTCCTAATGCGAGCGCCCCGAGCCCGTAGGCGAGCATGCCACCAGTGTTTTGTTCACTGGTGGTGGGCGCGAGCTTTGACATTCAATTAAGTTTAAAACTTGATGGGATTCGTGGCCAGATTAAATTTTCCATTCGAGGATCATCCTTGCAGGGCTTATGTGCATACTGGGGGATTCAATGATACCTATCACGGTTGTTTTTCAGAAGCAAGAAAGTATCTTTTTTCCGTTATAGGTCCTTTATCAATTCAAAAAGACCTATTTAGTCAAAGTGATTTCTTGTTGGCAGCGATTTGGGGCTCAGGCGGGGATAAAATTTTGGATTTGTTTGGGTTAAGTGATATTAGCTCAAAATGGTTAGGAAACCCAGATGTTTCTGCTTGGGTATTCAAGAATGGGGTATATCAGCATACTCCGCAAATCACCTGCGGGGATACTTTGATCCTGCTGGGCAGGGAGGAAGAATTTCGGCGAAGCAGAACAGACCTTTCCGATTATTGCAAGAGTTTTCCGCATCTGGGAGACTTGGAACCGGGTAAGACAATAGGATATACCCGAGGCGGCAGGATATGAGTACGAAATTTAGTGCGCATCAGCCTGGCGGAGTATGCTGATTGAATAATTTTATCTCTAAATCTTACCAGACATTATATCCATAACTTTTTATTGCATCAATAATTAAAAATAAAAACCCATACTTTACTTCATAAACTCAATCCCTAACTCGTCTGCGATAGCTTTCTTCTTCTTGCCGAAATACTGGTTGTCTGCACCGAAAATCTGGTCAGAATTTACTCCGGTAATAATGAGCATAGTGCGGATTGTCTTTTCCAAGTCTCGATAAATCTGGGCGCCCCAGATGATTTTTGCATGGGGATCAAGATTTTCAGAAATAGTCTCTACTATCTTTCTGGACTCTTCTAAAGTTAAATCTTCTCCTCCAGAGATGTTAATTAAAGCTCCTGTGGCCTGAGAAATGTCCACATCAATTAAAGGGTTGTTTAAAGCTTTCTGGACTGATTCTTCAGCCCGGTTTTCTCCATCAGATTCCCCCATTCCGATCAAAGCTACTCCTCCTTCACTCATGATGGTTTTGACGTCAGCAAAATCAAGATTAACTAATCCGGCTTTGGTAACTAATTCAGCGATGCCCTTAACGGCATTGGTCAAAATTTCGTCTGCAACTTTAAAGGCAGTCTGTAAAGGCAGATGGGGAGCGATATCCAATAATTTTTCGTTAGGAATGACAATCAAAGTGTTAATACTCTGCTCCAACTTTTCTAATCCAATCAGGGCATTCTCATGGCGGTGAGAGCCTTCCATGGTAAAAGGCATGGTGACGACTCCTACACTAAGGATGCCCATTTTCTTAGCAAGCATGGCTACATAAGGAGCACTACCAGTTCCGGTACCTCCCCCCAATCCGCAGGTGATGAAGATTAAATCTGCACCTTCTAATAATTTTTTCAGGTCAGATTCACTCTCTTTAGCAGCTTCCTCTCCGATTTTGGGATTAGAGCCTGCGCCTAATCCTCCGGTCAATTCTTTTCCGATCAATAATTTCTTATCTGAAGAAGTGTATAATAAATCCTGGGCATCAGTATTGATGGCAATAGTCTCTATGCCTTTGATGCCCACTTCGAAAATACGGTTGATGGTGTTGTTTCCTCCGCCGCCGCAACCGATAACTTTAATTCTGGTTTTTTGGGAAGCGATCATACGCTGGAGTTCTTCATCTACGGTCATGGTAGCAGCTTTGCTGGATGAAATCTCTTCTGCCTGAAAACTAACTGGTTTATTAAAATTAGACATCCGCTCTCGTGAATAATCAGCCATGAACTCTACCCTCCTCTTTTGCTCTTTATCTAGAGGGTTTTAGAAAGATAGCAGGTTTATAAAGATTATTATACTCGAATCATTGAGTTATAGAATAGTTAATGATTCTCGTAATAGTAAAAGCCCAGTATTTATTTTTTCAGATTAGGTGCTTTTACTATATGATTGAAAAGAGAGAATAAAATGATAGTGTTTTTTGTTGCTGAACTTATGGTGCTGGTTGCTCTTCTTTCTGGACTGCTTTTTTGCTTTCTTTAGTTTCAGCAAGGAATTTGACTTCTTCCAATCCGGTTAATTCTTTCAATCTCTTTTCTAAAGCAAGAGTAAACGGCTCTGGAAAACTAAAGGCTAATTTTATTTCTGCTTTTTTGTTTTCCACTTTAACTGTATACTTATCTTCGCTAAACTTTAGGCTAGTGTTGAGAAAGGATTTGATCTGATCCTGAGCATCAGTAATTTTTCTGGTTACTTTAATCTGATAGATAACTTCTTTACCAGCTAGAGGATGATTGAAATTGACGATGATTCTTCCTCCAGAGACGCTGCTTACGGTTCCTAATTCTCCGTCTGCCTCAATCTGCAATCCAGGCATAGGCTGCATCTTATGCTCTTTGAAGGCGCTCATGGGCATGACCTTTAACCTTTTGATATCTCGTTTACCGAAAGCGTTTTCTGGAGATAATTTTATTTCGTATTCCTGGCCAATATCTTTCCCGATCAATTGGTCATCCAATCCGGGAAGGATCTGCTTTTCTCCTACGCAGATGGTGGCAGGAGCTACTTTCAATCTTTCATTGAATCCGACTTCTTTTGCCACTTTTTTTTCAGTAGTATCGAAAACTGTGCCATCAATTAATTTTCCGGTATAATCTAATTCAATAAAATCGTGCAGTTGGATCTTTTCAGCCATAGATTGCTTTTCAAGGCAGGTTATTTATAAAACTTTTTGTTGGAGAGCTTAAAACGATAATCGTAAGCTTAATATACCTGTAATGGAATACTAGCATTATTAAACCATGAATTGATCCATGGTTAAAATTTATCAAAAAAGGAGGATTGGAAATGGTGACAAAACATAAAGTTAAGTCTTCTTCGAATAATTCTAAGAAGATGAATTCTAAAACTTGGTTAATCGGGGGGATTGTTGGAGTAATAATTCTAGTGGTGCTAGCAGTAACCTTATATTCTCCAATTAAGGGAGCGATGTTTGGAAAAGCAATTGATCAAAGTGCATCTCAAACTAAATTTGGTGAAGCGTGTATCTGGGAAGATGGTGAAGCTTCAGACTTTTATGTAATCTCTAAGTTTAAAGATCTTGCAGGAAAATCGTTGTTAGCTCCTTCTGGTTGGGAAAATCTGGTGGGATGTTGTGACAGTAAATCTGCTTGTATCTCTCCTAATGAATGTGTTGGTGCAGGTGGAGTGTCAGGAGCCGGGATTTATGTACCCGTTTATTTCTGTGAAGGTGGAGCTAATGGTGATACTACTTGGATTATGTGCAATGCTGATGGTAAAGGAAAATTAAGTAAAGATAAGAATGGTGTGGAAGGAAAGTATTATTGTGATGGCATTAAATGGGTTACCCTTGATAAGAGTGATGCCGGAAAAATTATAGTAGTAGATAAAATGTATTGGGATGGCGAATTTTGGCATAAAGTCAATCAAAAGGGAAGTTCCTGTAATTATATTGCAGCTAGTAGCCTAAATAAATTTGAGCCGGATTGTTATTTAAGTACTGATTTCTTAGGTGAAACTACCGGTAAAACTTGTGATCCACCAACATGGTTGCTTTCTGAGTCTTATACAACCTCTGGAAGAGTAGCTTGTTGCGCAGAAAAGAACCAATGTGCCAAGACAAATGGTGATTGTGTTCCAAAGGGAACATTAGTAGATACTTTAGTTTGTGATGGAGGATTTACGATGTTTGGAATAACGTTTAGCTCTTGGAACTCAGCTAAATTGACGTATACAAGTATTCCTAGTGGGATACATGGCGACGGAAAATATGTCTCTGACGGCAAGAATTGGATTAAATGTGAAAAAGATGGTCAGACTTTAAAGCAAGGTTCAACCTCTTATTTATGTAAAAGTGGGAAATGGATCAGTCCTGAAAAGTGTAAATCTTGTAAATCTGGCGAGAATTGTGTGTTTAGTGATGAATATCAGAAAAGTTACTTTGGTAAACCTTTCACTCAGCTTAAACTATTAAAACAAGCTGAAGATGCAGGTAGAATCGCTTGTGGTAAATCTACTCAGTGTATTACTGCTGCCGGAGGTAAAGTAAATTACGATGTCTTGGCTGGTGGGCCAGCATATGTCTGCGGTGATTCTAATAGTTGGCTGAAATGTAATAGCAATTCTGTAAATGTGGTAAGTGATGGAGGCAATTACATTTGTGATGGGAATAGTTGGAAGAAGGTTGATAACTCCAAGAAAGGCTGCAGCAGTTGTGCTGGGAGTGAGTATTGTGTAGCTAGTAATTTGTATTCTGATGCAGAAAAAAATGAAGTAGCACTAGCTTATAACACTAAACGAGTTGGCTGTACTTCAGATGTTAAAGGATGTGCAGATGTAGATGGAGTGGGTTGGTCCGGAGACTCTGTTAAAAGCAGTAAGTACCTTTGTGAAGCAACTAACTGGGCAGAATGTAATTCAAATACCTTAACTCAAATTAGTTGGAGTGGAACTTATCTTTGTACTGGAGGAGATATTTGGGCTTCTTGTGGTATTGCAGGAGCAGATAAGAAGCCAGGAGATACAAGTATAAAGAGTACGAAAGACAACCAAGGTGCATTCTTGTGTTCTAATGATGGTTGGAAACAGTGTGTAGCTGAAACACAAGGTGTTTTGGAAGCCGATACTTCTTGGTTATGTCTGGAAGAAGGTGGTCCCTTCCCTTGGCAATGGGTTCAATGTAGTTCTGCCAATAAAGACAATCTAGTGTCTGGAATATACACCTGTGACGGAAGCAAGTGGAAGTTTAACTACTATGACCTAGATAGTGGTATATTTGGTGGAATAAACGGAAAAATACTGCCACTTGGTGGACCTGTGGGAGTAAGGAGTGGTTCTCCACCAATACTTGGTGCTGGGAAAAGGTAAGTTAATTTTTTTCTTTTCTTTTTTCTTTAATTCTTTATTTTTAATCGGAAAGAAATCCCAACAGCTCTGCTGTGATTGGGAGCTTCACTAATCCATAACTTTTATAATAAAAGTATATTCTTTATATGTTATATCACATTTAAAATGTTTCATATTGTCTATAATCGTACCAGAAAACCATTAACAGAAACCGTTCTTTCTATAGATGAGGCAATAAGAATAATCCAAGAGAAAGGGGTTAGAAACCAGGTCTTGACTTTACAAAGTCAGCCTTTGATCGATAATGGGGTTAGGCCAATTGATTTAGTGGAAAGAATTCGAGGGTTCTTCGGAACAAACCCCGCAGATATAATGATTAAATCTCAACTTTATGAAGGAATAAACGGCGGAGCAAACGAGCATTACCTGCATCTGGAGAAAGGGAATAAAAAATTAGTGGTGAAATATTTGGATTAAATCTTTTTTAGAAAAATATCATTGCTAATTAAGGCTTCAGTTCCTGTAATAATTTCGCTTCTAATGAAAAGATTTCTATCTTTTCTAGTGCCACCCCATTCTCCGCTGAGGTGGTGTGTGCGTATTTCTGTATTGCTGGTTCATCCAGTTCTTTAAATAACCGGTATCCTCCTCGAGTAGGTTTATTTGTGTTTAAATTAACACCCACTACTGCAATAATATACTTATATTCACCACTAACAACCTCACCCAGTGCTCCTTCTCTTCCATCCCTTCTATGATACCCAGCGGATCCCATTATAATTTTTTCACTTAAGACTAATATATAAATTTGTTGGTATTATAAACGATACTTCTACTGGCGCTACCTATCGCTTCTTTCGTACGAATTCAATCAACTTATCAGCCACTTCCTTCGCAGTTAGTTTAGTCGTGTCAATAATCAAATCATAATTCTTCAAATTAAAATAATTAACCCCATAATACTGCTGATAGCGTTTAGTCTCAGATTCTTTTCTTCGTTTAATATTTTCTAAGGTTAAATCTAAAGTAGTATTATACCTCTCATCTTTCCTTTTCTCGGCGAAGATCCTTCGGGCAGCTTCTTCATCAGTAACATTCAAGAAAACTTTAATCGAATCAGGGATGAAATGCCAGCCTAATCGGGCATCAATGATAAAATGATCTTCTTCTTTCCTTAACTTGATTTGCCGTTCATCAAGCTCTTTATCTACTGAAGGATCGGTCTCAGCTAATTTGTTCAGTTCTAATAAGGTTACTTTTCTCCTGATGGCGATCTCGCGCATGAAATCTCCGGTAGAGTAATGCTTTAAGTTCAGTTTCTGAGCGACAAGTTTAGCTACCGTACTTTTGCCTGAGCCTAAAGCTCCGGAGAGGGTTATTTTCATGTTTTTCAATCCTTGTTTTTTTAAGGTTATTAATAATTATTATTCTAATCTCTTTTTAATCTCTTTGGTTAAGAGGTTGATATACAATTCGAATTGTAAGCCCACTTCTTTCCAATCTTTATCTTGAACCGGTGCGCCATAATAATTCATTCCGTTCCTTTTGGTGCGGATCTTCTCAAAGAAATCCCAGCTTAATTCTAATTCTGGATGCTTTACGCATAAACTAGCAAACAAACATTGATGATTAGTGGATTTTACCTTATCGAAAATTAATAGAGATTCTACCAGCTGATGGATCACATCATAATATAATTGGTAGGCAGTATTCCAGCGTTTCTTTAAAACAGAATCTTTAGCAGACTCTAAGTTCTCTTGGGCAATACTTAAATTAGATTTAACCCGCCCTAGATTTATTTCCATCTGAGGGATTAAATTACCTTCAGAAATACACCAAGCATAAGCTTCTTCTTCATCTTTAAACGGACGCATATTTTAAGACCTCTATTGGCAATTCTCCTTTTAGGGTAATTCCTTTTATAATACTTTTCAGTAAATCTGACCCAAATTTTTTTAATTCTTTTTTATCTTTACAGATGAAGATCTGAACTTCCCGATGCAGCTTGTTCTGGAAAGGATATAAATTTAACTTTTTTATTTTTCCGTAGATGAATAGATCAATATCACTTTGCTGATGCCAGTCGCCCCTGCAAAAACTGCCGAAAAGAATTATTGCTTTAGCTTCTTTTATCGAAGAAAGATAATTAAGCAGTCCGGATTGATGAAACTGGTTTAAGGCAAAGAGCTTTTTGGTATTGGTATAGGCTGGAGATTGGTAATCAGCAAGATAATAAGGCAGTTTACCGGTTTCTTTGACCTTTTTGATCAAATCTTGGTCGATAAACTTTTTCAGCCAGGCGCTGGTCTTGTTTTCGGGAAGAGCTACTCTTTCGTTGATCTCCTTAAAACGCCAAGGCTTAGAAGGGTAATTTAAGAATAATCTTAGTACTTCCTGCTCTTTGCTTGGTTTTCCCATTGTACTTACTTTGAAAGTAAGTATATTTTATAAAGTTTTCTAGGAAGATTTGGTCTAGAAGGCAAAGCTAAAAAATAGTATTACCTTACCTTCTCATAATCACTCTGGCTTAAATCCCCAAAATTGTCTTTGAGCCATTGTTTAGCCCAGAAGAGAGTAGCTTTAGTCAAGCCCCACTCGTTATACCTGCGCATGGAGGTAGTAGCATAGGAGGAAATACATTTAAATTTTTTTTCAGTAGCTTTTTCTAAGTTAAGGGTTAGTTTACGATGTTCTTTGACTATAATCTGAGGATCATATCCGTCTACTTTCCAAAAATCTTCTTTTCTGCATTAAAGCACCACTGCAGCCATGATATAGTCCGGTAGAATTATAAAAGTTCTTGATGGCTAGGGCAAATTTATACTTTAATTTGTTTTCATCCGGTCTGGATTTTAGAGTGGCTACAGCATGTTTCTGATCAAATTGATCTTTTATGGTTTGGAGAGTATCAACTTCTAAACTAGTATCTGCATCCAGAAATAAAAAAATATCTCCGTAAGCTAATTTCGCCCCGAAATTCCTGGCTTTGCTCACGTTTGCTTCCGGCAAAGAAAAAAATTTTAATCTCTCGTTGCTTCTTTTCCGGACTAACTCCTCAGTATTATCGGTACAGCCATTGCAGACCACAATGGTCTCAAAATTCTGGTAAGTCTGGCTCTTTAAAGAATGCAAAGATTTTTTAATATAATTTTCTTCATTATGTGCAGGAATTATTACAGAGATTTTAGGGTCCATCTGATTAAAAATGTAGGTGCGCCTCTTTTAATAATTGTTATACTCAAAGATGTATTTTAGAGTATAATCGTTTTAAAGTCATAAAGCTTTTGGTTGAAATTTCAATCATAATTAAAGCCAAAACTCGGTACAGTCACGGAAAAAGTTAATACTGCCCAGACGTAACGTAAGTTAAATCTGTTCCTAACGGTTGTCCGATAATGCTGGCATCGAAAGGATAAATAGAATTAATCATAATCTCTCCACTGCTGAAAAGGTCTATTCCAGAGATGACTTTCCTACCTCCGGCCTGGTTAGCTATAAAATTAGCGAGATTGCCTAAGTTTTCCCGGCCATAACCGTTAGAGCAGGAGTTTAAGAAAATCACTGCAGAGGGATGCAGCTGGTTTAGGATTTCTTCTAGTTCCCAGTCAGATAAATCGATCTGGTAAGATTCATCTTTCTCTGATGGGAACCAGCTGAGGTCAGTTTCCCCCAAGGATAAACTAGAGGCAGTGCCATGTCCAGATAAAATCAATAGTTCTGCGTCGGGCACTTCTTCCAAAGCCGAATAAAAAGTTTCTTCCTGATTAGCAACCTTCACCAAAAGGTCATAGCTTTCTTTTAATTTCTGAGTTAATTCTCTCATCTCTGAAGAGCTAAAATTGTAATTCCAATCCGAGTAAGGGAAAATTAAAAGGGCATTAGGCTTATCTGAATCAGCAAAAGAGATTGCTTCTTCCGGGCTTAAGTCCAGCAGAGTATAAAGAAAAGCAGAACGTGCATCTAATCCTAGATTAATGAATTCTCTGGTCTGATCTGAATCACCTTCGGCGAGCACATAATGGACTAAATCCTCATCGTTGGAAAAGACTGCCCTTCCGAAAAGGTCAGTGATGGAGATTAACTGCTGAGCTGGACCGGTGATTCCTTCTACTGATTCTAATGCTTCGAAAGGGTAATTATATTGATAGATTGAGATGAAGAGCTGATCAAGCTCATCATTAAAAGCATCCAGTTCAGCTTCTGAGGGTATTTCTTGAGGTTGGGCTAAGATTAATCTCTGTTCTAAACCGGGAGTGGTATCGACGGTCCGACCAGAGATCTGATGGTTAGAATCTTCAGAATCACATTTACCTAAAAGAGTAGCGCTGAATAAAGCCAGTAGATGGAAATAACCCATTTCCCGTTGTTTCAAATCAATGGTTTATAATTATTTTCGTGCTTGACCATATAAAGTTTCCAGCTATTGCGCGGGAATGAATTTATCTTTTCTCATAAGGTCAAGTAATTAGCTGCCCAGAGCATCCCGGAATCGCAGTAATAATAGAGGCTTTGGTAAGGCTTGCCATTAGCAAAGAAGACTTCTAAAAAATTCCCGTATTTTTCAATCTGTTCTTTATACTTCTCCTGGTATTCTTTAGCTTTCTTTGGATCAGTTTGTTTTGCTAGCTTAATGAATAAAGGACCGAGATTGGTCCAGACACTGTCGCTTTCATAATTAGGCATGATCCATTCCTGCCAGACGAATTTAATCCCGGTTTTTTTATTAGCATATTTTAAAGGAAAAGGTTGGTCTAGCTGGGCCTGATTAATCTGTTGCAGAGCAGAAGTGAGCATCTCTTTATCAGAGATGATTCCTAAGATAAAAGGAAAGAGATTAGCATCTCCAGCCACGTATTCTTGTCTGGTAAGATCATCATAAAAGTATTTACCGTTCCAGAAATGGCGTTTAATCAGAGAGGGATAATCGTATTTGGTAAAGGGATTATCCAGCTTGAGATGGCGTAAATCTTCAGCCAGTCTAGCTACCAGACAATTATCATAACAGGAACTTTTTCTTACTGCAAAATCTTTGATGGAAGAAAAAGAGATTTCTGGATTAACTAATCCCGTACTTTCATTGATAACTAGTTTGAAAAATCTTTGAATTTCTGAATTTAAGAAATGGTTGTATTCATAATAAGAAAATTTTGATACTTTGATGCTGTGAATGAGCCAGGGCAGAGAATCCACTGCAAAAGTGGGGAAATCGTAAGGTTTTCCATAGGGTGTAATAGTAGTGGTAATCTTTTTGTATTTCTTGAAGCGGTTTAAAGCATAACGCAAGGTCTGGTGCACTTCTTTTTCGTATCCTAATTTAATT
This sequence comes from Candidatus Nanoarchaeia archaeon, assembly GCA_035290865.1. Taxonomy (GTDB): domain Archaea; phylum Nanobdellota; class Nanobdellia; order Woesearchaeales; family GW2011-AR9; genus DATDTM01. The sequence continues at coordinate 91,561 of DATDTM010000012.1, read as the reverse complement.
AAAGAATCAGTGCATAGGCCAAAATCTCTGCTCCAGAACTGCTTAAAATTGCCGGTTGAAGTCTGAAAGAACCTTCCGTTCCAGCAGTCTTTGATGATTTCTTTGCAGATGGTTTCGGCATTGCCTGGATACTTTTTTCTTAGGAAACGGTTTTTCAGGCTGGTAAAGAAGATACGGGGAGTTTCGGTGAGGTAGATGTCTAAATTAGTCATGATTTTCGATTGATGGCTGGCCAGATATAAATAGTTATTGTAATTCTAGTAGAATCATGCTGCGATTATGATTTGAACGATTTATCTTCTTCAAAAGCATAATATTAATATAATACTATTAATTATTTTATTTTATGGTAAATGTATCTTTGTCTTGGGATGAGATTCATCGGTACGCTGCATATAATGATTTAGGTGGCTTGTTGCCAGATCGCTATGCCGCGGAAAGAATAGAAAGTTTAATTAAAAGAGAGTATATTTTAGTTGCAGCTGAAGTAACCTTAGAGGAAATTAGAAGAGTAAAACCTGGCTTAGAAGCAAAGATGGCTGCCCAACCAGACCTTTTCGAAACTTTAAGAAAAAGGGTAAACGGTCAAGAATCCCAAGCAGATACAATTATATTAAGACCTAGAGTAACTAGACTTCCTGATATTCCTGCTCCCAGGCCTTATGACTATTCTAATGATTGGAGAGGATTATATGGCTGTTTATTAGAAGTGGAAAAGATAGTAGAGTTGATGGCTAAGGATGGACCTCCTGTTCAAGAAGCAATGGGAAGTTATATGATGGGGGCATATGCTGCCTTGCAAAGGGCAGGTAGGACCAAAAATCCGATTTAATCTATTAATCCTAATTCTAAGCAGAAGTATTTACCCAAGCTTTCCAAAACACTTAAATACTCTTTATTATTTAATTAGGTTAGATAATAATTAATAGTAATTATCTAAAATTATCCTAATTAGAGGTGATAGCTATGGCAGAGGCAGAAAAAAAGTCTAAAAATGAATTGTTGCAGAAAAAGATTTATCTGGAAAAAAAGAGTTCTTGGTTAAGTTTTGATGAATCCCAGAAAAGAGAGGTGTTCCATTTCGCAGAAGCGTACAAACATTTCATGGGAAATTCTAAAACCGAGAGATTATGCATTGCTAACGTGATTCAATCGCTTCAGAAAAGCGGATTCAAGGATATTTCTACGCTTAAAACTGTTAAACCCGGGGATAGAATCTACAAGAATATCAAAGATAAAACTGTTCTGGCAGCAGTAGTGGGAAAAAATCTTGCGAAATGGCAGCTGATTGGCAGCCATGTGGATTCTCCGCGATTGGACCTCAAGCCCATGCCAGTTTATGAAGATGCAGCTTTAGGATTAATCAAAACCCATTATTACGGGGGAGTCAAAAAGTACCATTGGGTCAACACTCTTTTATCTCTTCAGGGAGTAGTTTTTACCAAAGCAGGCAAGAAAGTTGTGATTAGTATCGGCGAAAAAGAAAACGAGCCGAAATTTATCATTCCGGATTTACTTCCCCATCTAGCTAAAAACCAGATGGAACGCAAAGCGGATAAAATTGTTGAAGGTGAAGAGTTAAACATTTTGGTAGGAAATATTCCGGTAAATGATGAAAAGGTTAAAGAACAAGTTAAATTTACAGTTCTGAAACATCTGCATGACCAATATGGTCTAATAGAGGAAGATTTTATCTGTGCAGAATTGGAGTTAGTACCAGTGGTTAAACCAGCGGACTTAGGCTTTGACCGTTCTATGGTGGGAGCTTATGGCCAGGATGATAAAGCCTGCGTCTATGCTTCTTTACGAGGCTTGATGGAAACTAAAGCCCCTAAACATACGGCAGTAGCTCTCTTTGTGGATAAAGAAGAGATCGGCTCTACCGGAGATACGGGAGCAGCTGGAGCATTATTAGAAAATTTCGCTTTTGATTATGTTAGTTTAGTGGGTTTGAAAATTAAAGTGAATGAATTATTAGAACATTCTAATGCCCTTTCTGCAGATGTAACTGCCGGACAGGATCCTAACTATAAAGATGTGCATGACCCCACCAATGTCTCTTATCTTGGTAAAGGAGTTTCTGTAGAGAAATATGGCGGAGCAGGGGGGAAATATTATACTCAAGATGCTTCTGCTGAATACATGTCTTACATCCGGGGAATATTGGATCGGAATAAGATTTCTTGGCAAACCGGAGAATTGGGCAAAATTGATCTGGGAGGCGGGGGAACTATCGGGATGTATATGGCTAAGTATGGACTTAATTGCCTGGATGCTGGTCCTTGTGTCTTAGGAATGCATTCTACCTGCGAAGTTACCAGCAAAGCAGACGTCTATTCTGCTTATCTATTTTATAAAGCGTTTTTCAGCGAATGAAGCAAAAGATGAGGTGAAAATAAAGATGGCAAAAAAAATTAGCGGGTGCAGCTGCTGTTCAATATCTGGAAGCAGGTCTGCAGAAGACCAAATCAGGGATCTGGTTAATCTGATCAATGTTTATAAGAACGAAGAGATGGAAGATGTGACTACTAAGATTGATCCGGCTACGGCTAAAGAATTGGTGAAAAAGTTAGAAGAATTAGCCAAGAAAGTAGGAGATATCTGTTAAAGTTTTTTTGGTTTGTTTTTTTTTAATTAAATGATTATTAATTTAATTTCCATATTCTAGACCAACAATCTTTTTAAATGATTTATTTCTTCTTTTAAAGAATGGTTAGTGCCTCTTTAGTTTATGGACATCTTTTCTACAGACAAGAATTATTACGAGTATCGGGTTTACAACCATTGACGGTAGAAAAGCTAAGAGTTAAGTTAGTGAGTGATACTTTTAGGCTAGACGTTGAACAGTATCATTCTGATGGAATCGGAGAGGATATTGATTTAAGAACCGGAAGAAGCCAAAGCTGCGGAGTACGCATCCCTGTTTCTGAACTGAACGGGATTGCTCTGCTGGTGGGCAGCTGTTTAGCAGAACATGAAGGAGGGGATCATATTTTTGACCTAAAAGAACTTAATCCAGCGAATTTAGATTATCTTAAATCTTGGATCCATCAAGATTTTTCTAAAGCTTTTCCAAAAAGAGATTGGATGCTTAAACATTTCTCTACCTATTTACTTTCGGGAGATAAAGATCGTTCAGCAAGCGGGAGAAGATGCAGTTATCCGATTATTTCTGGTTCTGATCAAATCATAAGAAAAAATGTTTAGTCAAACAATGTTTTTAATCCATAAGGAAAGAGATTAAATAAAAAAAATTATAATCCTACTGATAACATCTAGAATTAGAAGAATATCCTGCATTTGGATTTCCAGAGGAATAACCTGCTGGGCCTTCGTTCTGATAATATTCGGAAATACTACTTAAGTGCTTAAGTATGGCTGCAGAATCGGATTCTTGAAGATCTAATCTGTCGGAGAGGTCTGCTGAATGAGAAGTTCTTTTGGCTGGTTCAGGAAGGAAGAAAGCTCGGTTTAGGTAGTCACTAAACAAATCTCTTCCAAGATAATTTTTCGGTTGTTTATCCGTATATATCTTATCGAGTATAGCTCCGACTTCATGGACGATGCCTTCATCGTATTTAGGTCCGATCATTGCTCTTATGCTTGGTTCCATCTGAGTGTCACTTTTTAATCTTTAATGATACTTTAAAGGCAGGGAAGAATAAATAGGTTGCGGAAAGAAGTGGGACAGAATGGTCAGAGAGAGGTTATAAGTAATTTACAAAAATAAAACTTTAATTGCTCCAATCAATAATGAAAGCGGAATGGTAACTTTCAGATATTCTGGTTTTCTTAAGATAAGAGGAATAAGATTTAGTAAGATAATTAATAATCCAGTAATTAATCCGGTTATTTCTATCATTTGACTACCCTCGCAAGTGCTTCGATTAAGGTTGCAATGATTAAAAGAATCAAACCATAATCCCCTTTATTTATGATGATTAAAATACCGCCTACTAAAGCTACTAATCCCATCACTAAATTTAAAGGGTCTAAAGCGCCTCTTTGATTCATGATAATAAAAGAATAACCTTGAAGTTTAAAAAGCTTCTGAATTTATTTCATTTTTTAAAGAAAAAAAGTAGCGGGGGAAGGATTTGAACCTTCGATCTATGGGTGTCTGAAGCTCGCTAAGAGCATTATGAGCCTTCCGAACCAGATACATTTACTTACCTGATTCACCGGGTACTCCTAGCTTCCCTACCCCGCTATAATAATGAAGAAATGAAACCCATTTAAAAATCTTCTTGAATTTTGGGTGGAAAAAGATATTATCATAAACGCCTAGATTTAGATTTTAACATAATCCTCTAAACCCGCAGATGACTGAAGCGGCACTGGCTGGGGTATAAGCTGAGGAGCTAAAGCATAATCTTCTAACCCAGAAAATGCCCCTGCTATCGCTGGTTCTGGGGTTGGATTTGGGGAGGGGACTAACCCTTTTGCTTTTTCATACAATCCTTTAAAGAATGCTTTTACTTTGCTGGGTTGTTTTTGCAATAGTTTTGGATCCATTTCTTTGATATACATTGAAGATGCTAATGAAAGTAATCCAACACCATAAGTTAGACAATCATAATTATTAGAATCAACTGGTTCTCCATTTAGAATATAATTAAATAAATTAATTCCACTTTTTCCGACAAGCCCAACCCCGGCTGCAAGGATTGGAAGTCTTTCAATCAAATTTATTTGTTGGTATATATATTTAACTGGATCTTTTGTTCTGGTTTCTGAAATAATTTCATCTTTAAATATACCAATAGCCCCATTTATATTATAACTAAAATCAGGAATGTTTGATATTATTCTTACCAATTGTTCAGCATCACCTATAACCTGGTATCCTGCAACAATAGAAAATGCACTATGAATAGACCAAAGACTCAGTCCCACAAAATATTTCATTCGTCCATAATCTAATTTAAACCGTCTCCCAACTTTAGTATACTGCCTAAGTACCTGTTCATCTATCCATTTTGCCGGCCCTAATAATGATTCTAATGACATTTTAGTTTACTTCCTCGCTTTTTATCTCTTGACTATTTATTATTGTTTGGGTTAATATTGTTTTCTCGGTTAATTCTCCCAATCTTTTCTTGGCGAACTTATGGGCCAGATGAATCGGTTCAGGCAGCTTATGGGGGAATTGAATGGTTTTAGGAATGAGATTTAAAGTTGAGCCTAAAGAAACCAAATGCCCGGGAGAGACAAATAAACTGTTGGCATGCTCTTTAGTCTTAATCTCAAAGCCGACAATATCATGATCTAACATAATCTTTCCAGATTCGATTCTTCCCAGCAATAAATTCTTAGTGATTCCTATAGTCGGTTTATTCAAAGCCAATCCTAGATGAGAAGCCATTCCGATCCTTCTAGGATGGGCGATCCCGCTTCCGTCCACCAAAATTAAATCCGGCTCTTCTGATAATTGGTTATATGCTTCTATAATCGCCGGCATCTCCCGGTAAGCTAAGAATCCTTCTTGGTAAGGCAAAGGGTTTTCTAATAAATAAGTCTTTTGTTCTATTAATTTTAAAGAAGGGAATTCGCAGACTACCACGCAGGCAATCAATTTATTTCCAAGAGAAACACAATCAGTTCCGGCAATGGTCTTAATTCTATTAAAACCGTCCGCCAGCTGCACTTTCTGGGCTAATTTCAATTGCTCTTTTTTCAGTTCGTAAGTGTCCATCTTTATCTGGACTCCTCCCTTCGGGGATTGTAACGCTTCCATTCTCGGAACCCTGGCAAATCAGAAGGGGCCGTGTTTGTGGCAAGACCTAATTTAACAACATTTTCATACCACTCTTTTTCTTTTCTTCGAGAATCTGATTTAGTGCTTCCAAAATGATTGATTATAATCTTGGTAAACAGATAATCCCGTTTGTTGGTTATTGGTGTTAAATACTGATCATAAAGAGATTCGACCATCCCGAAATACTGTTTTCCTTCTTTTAAGAATAAACGGGGATTATGCCCATCAATCAATTCATCTTCCGATTCTGAAATGAAGCAGTCCATAAATTTAAAACCATAGCTCCTATAATGACCTTTTTTCATTATCCCAGCCAAGGTCACAAAATCTTCTGCTCTCAATCTTTCATCTGCATCCAGCACCAAAACTGATTTGGTTCTTACCTGCGCTAAAGAAAAATTTCTGCTGGAAGCATAATCGTCAAACTCTCTATCAAAGACTCTCAATTGCGGATACCTAATCTGCAGTTCTTCCAAAGCCGGTCTGGTTCCGTCTTTAGAACCAGTATCCACTATCACCGCTTCTTCTACAAACGGAACAGTAGAATGCACAAAATCCACTATGCCCCCGGCTGGATTCATTAATTCGTCTCTGACAATGGCAGCCAGACTGACGTCTGGAAGGATGATTCTAGGGTTTGTTGCAGTAATGGCTTGTTCCATGAAATACACCTGTTTTTCAGGAATTAAAAAGGAGAGTTATTTATAAATCTTTGGTTTTATAACTACTATTAAGTGGATACCTATTGTTCTGGTTTAACTAGCTTGAATCAGAATAAAGTTTATATAGCCAGATTTTATCCTATTACTATTTATAGTAAAAGAGGTGGAAAGAAATTGCGGGAACAAGACAGACATTTTTTATGGTCCTTATTAGCAGCAGCGGGAATAATCTTTGTCTGGAAAGGCCTTTGGGAAGGATTATATGAAATACCTATTCTTGGCGATCCCTGGGTAGCTTTATTTGTGGGTTTTGCCATGCTTACTCTTTCTGGATTGATCTTTAAAGAATTTGATCCTTTGGGTGGACTTGATAAATCAGTGAGTAAAGTAATTACTTCTGTGCAGAACCATCCGGAAAAAAAAGATTTTCATTTTAAATACAAAGATAATGTAACAGATAAAGAGGTTTTAATCCCTGCAGAGAGGGTTAAAGAGATCGAAGAGGGAACTTTAGTCTTAAAACATGATCAAAAAGAGGAAGAGGTTTTCATTCCCTTCCATCGCATTACTGAAATATTGTATAAAGGAAATACCTACTGGAGATTATGAAAATGGTCCCATTCAATAAACTTAAAAAATATTTTTGGTCTCTCTTTGGGGTATTAGGAATAGTTTTCTTCTGGGCAGGAATCTGGGATGGAGTGGGCGGTCTGCCTTATATCAGTATCCCCTGGGTTAGTCTGCTGGTGGGTCTAGCGATTATCTTATTTTCTGGCTTGATTTTCAAACAAATTGATCCTTTCGGAGGAGAAGAAATTACTAAAATTTCTGACGCTTTGCATCAAGTGCACCTGCATCCTCTGAAACAGGAATTTACTATCCATTATTATGATAAAATCAAGAAAAAGAATATCCTGGTAAGTGCCGAAAAGTTAGACCGAATCGAAAAAGAGACTTTTTTAGTCTTAAAACAGGCGGATAGAGAATTTTTTATTCCTTTCAACCGGGTTAAAGAGATCTGGCATCAGGGCAAGCCCTGGGAGATGGAAAAATGAATAAGAAAGCTATTACTCCTTTAATGATCGCTTTTCTATTAGTTTCTTTTGCAGTAGCAGTAGGTGTAGTAGTGATGAATTTAGGTCAAGCCCAGGTAGAAGAGGCAGCTCAATGCCCGATTAATATCGGATTGAAATTTTCTAATCTGGGTGGGAAAGAACAGATTTGTTTTGATGCCAATACCAAAGAGATAAAATTCACCCTAGAAAATGGAGTGAATATTAAAGTGGAAGGATTGATCCTGAACACTATCGGCAGCCAGCAGGCGCAGTCCTTTGAGTTTAATGAAGCAAGAGTAGGTAAAGCAGGGATCTATATGGGCAAATCAGGTTATGATCCTTTGGTTAATGGCGAGATCAAACAGGTTAAGATTACACCTAAAATAGTTTTAGAAGAGGGAGAGCAGATCTGTGGCGAACAAGCTTTAGTGGTGGAGAGTATAGGGGCTTGTTGAGTGGTATTTTTTCTTAGGTAAATACTAAGAATATTTTAACTTATACTCGAATAGACTTAAGAATTCATTCTCGAGAATAATTTTTCCATTCTTTCTACGAATCTATTTGCTGCATTTAATGCTTCTTCAGCTTCTTCTTTTGTAACATAGAAATCAGTGCCGTATTGATCATCATGGCGCAATCCACGGTAGTGATCAAGCATGATTACCCATTCTTCTTCCAGCTCTTTTTTCTTAACGTAATTGTTCTCGAGAAATCTTGCTAGGCAGTAATGGCTTTTCTCACGGAAACCATCTCGAAACAAAATAGACCGGGAAGCATGGAACATGGCAAGATATGATGATATTGCTGAAGAGTTAAATGCTCCTGCATTTAGGTTCTTCTCTGCTTCACTAAGCCATTTGTAGGCAGTTTTTAAACTGTTTTCTGCTTCTTTTTGGGATATAGGAATCCTGCGCAATAGTCCATTTTCTAAGCATTCTTTATAAGTTATCAAGTTTTTCACCATAAATTGTTATTGAACTGAAGATTAAAGAATGATAAAATAAAGGGTTTTCTTCTTTTATTAAATTAAATTTATCTTTATTAAGAAATAATGGTTTTGCTTTAGGAGATATTTTCTTTAATTCTTGGCTGAGAGAAGCTAAGTTCTGATTTTTGTTGGTGAATACATAGAGATCTAAATCTGATTCTTCAGTGTCTTCTCCTTTTGCTGCGCTCCCATAAATACCTACTGATAATGTTTCAGGGTACTTCTTGAACATTTTTTGAGGAATGATCTGTAAATTTATAAATATCTTTAAGGCTTTGGTATTAGGATGAGAATGATTAATCTTACCATTAGCAATAACCTTCTCCTTTTTGAGGAGCACAAAATATTTTGAGACTAATCCTTTACTTAATCTTAATTTTCGAGAGATATCCCCTACACGTAATTTTTCTTTTTTGTAAATTACTTCCCGCAAAAGTTTTACCCTCTCTGGTGAAGACAGTAATTGGTGCATAACACCCAAAAATGTTCATAATTTATAAACTTTTTGTTCATATTTTATGAACAGCTACTCTGTCCCCAATGCTTACAAACCCGCCTGCACCGCGTTCGGTGTTATCCAACTTATCTACTTTTCGGAATACAATATTTTTTTTTAGAAAGATTTTAATAACCAATTAATATTTAGTTCTTCTAATGAGCCTGTAGTCGAGCGGTTAAGACGCTGCCCTCACACGAACCTTTTGACTCGCTTCGCTCGCAAAATGTTCGATCGAAAATAACCAAGTGGGGTACTCACTTCGTTCGACCCACGAACAAGGTTAGGTTTGATTGAAATTTATTCCGGTTGGGATGCTATTCAATGCCTTTAGAAATTCCAAAAGATACGAATATTGCACAAAATGTTTTGAGAGTGGCAGAAACCGAGGGTTCGAATGCAAGCAAACCTATGCAAGTTAGGTCTGAGGGATATAAACTTCGTTTAATCCCTCTTATTACGACGCTTAGGGTATACGGTTGCTTGACTGAAAGTCCCTTCAGGCTCAGTTTTTTTCAACCTAAACCTTTTTAATCCCAGGAATATTTCTTAATCTTTAATGGAAATAGAACTAGAACTGAATAAATCTCTGGAAGAGAATGCAGGAACTTATTTTGACCTAGCCAAAAAAGCAAAAAGAAAATTGGAGGGGGCGAAAAAAGCCTTGGTGGAAAGCAAGCGAAAGTTAGGTTTGTTGCAGAAAGAGGAAAGTTCTTTTATGGAAAAAGAGATCCAGAAATTAGAGAAGAAAGAAAAGAAAAGGGAATGGTATGAAAAATTCCATTGGTTCATCTCTTCTGAAGGTTTTTTGTGCATCGGCGGGAAAGATGCGACCTCTAATGAACTGGTGATCAAGAAGCATACTGATAAAGAAGATTTAGTTTTTCATACCGATATGGCCGGCTCGCCTTTCTTTGTGATTAAAAACGGCCAGCAGGCTGGCGAGGAGACCATTAAAGAAGCAAGCCAGGCAGTAGCAGTACATTCCCGAGCCTGGAAATTAGGGCATACTACTGCTGATGTATTTTACGTTAAACCTGAACAAGTCAGTAAGGAAGCTAATCCCGGAGAATACATGGGCAAGGGTAGTTTCATGATCCGAGGGAAAACAAATTATCTTTATCCGAAATTAGAATATGCTCTCGGGTTGGTTGGAGAAGAAATCATTGGCGGACCGATAAAAGCAGTAGAAACTAAAACTAAGAATTTTGTGAGGATAATTCAGGGGAAAGAATCCAAGAGTAATTTAGCCAAAAAGATCAAACATAAACTGAAAGGTGGGGATTTAGACGAAATCATTAGATTCCTGCCTGCGGGCGGCGGAGAGATTAAAAAGTAATTAGCAAATCTTATTCTTTTGCTACTTTCTTAAAGAAATATATTTTACTATTCTCTCTGTATCTGGCACTTGATGGGAAAGCGAGACTAATCGCAGATGATCTAATCGAGGTATAGCTGCTCTGGCGATCTGGTAAGCGGCATTTTCTATTCCGTATCGAGAGGAATGTCGAGAGTCTACGAATAACACTTCAGAGAATAGTTCAGGCAAGGGCGGAGCCTGGGTTGGAACTGAAGTAGCGTAATCTACTCTTTCTGTACCGTTAGCTCTGTTTCGAATGATGCTTTGGATTAATTCCAAAAAGCGGTTACTTGAAATGGCAGAGAGGACTTCTGAGCATAACCCTGCTTGAGTGTTTATCTCTGTTTCTATTATTTCGGGAATTTTTTCGTCTTCTAAAAACAGATCTTCCCAGTTCTTCTTACTTAATCTTCTAATAAAATCAGAATCTTTCTTCTCAGCTCGATCAATTACTTCTTGGTACTGTGTACCTACTGCTAAAACAGGAATATTTAGTCTTTTCCAATACGCAGTGTGGTCCAGCGCCTCTAATAATGAGACAAGAATAGAATAATTCTGTTCGCACTTAAAGTAATTTGGTTGGACAAATTGGCTAGTTCTGTATTCTTCATCTCTCTTTACTACCGTTCTTTCGTCTAACAGTTTAGCGATTAGTAATAAGTCTAAGCAGAAAACAACTGCGTGGGGATCTTTTTCTCTAGCAAATAATTTCTCTGCTTTAGGGTGGCTTCCCTCTACCTGCATTTCGAGAGGAATTATTCTTTCTGCAGAAGAGGTATAAACAGTGCTTGTTTCCGGAAAGACAGTGGCATTATTCCTATGAATATCGTATCTTCTTTTGTGATCTTGCCACTCAGCTCTAGGCATTTTTCTGCGATGGTCTATCCTTAATCCTTTATTGGTATATCGGAGTTGGTTATGAATTCCATGGATTAAAGAAGATTTCCCTGCGCCTATACTTCCCACTACGTAAACTTGAGGAGTAGCTTCTAAAGCGAGGGGATGAATATGTTCTGCAATATCTTCCAAGAAAGATTTCCTTTGGTTAGTCATAGATTAATTGATTTTAAAGCTAATTTATAAATGTTGCTATTTTTACCATTAAAGAGTGATATTAAAAAAGGAAGGTAGTTTTTTAAATAAGCTTTCTTTCCGCTTGATTACGCCCCCATAGTCTAGCGGATAGGACACGAGCTTGCGGTCTCGAAAGAAGACAAAAAGCTTGGAACCGGGGTTCGAACAGTTCTTTCGCCAACTGGGAGCGAGGTGCGGCGTGCGCTCAACTACGTTCGCTTAGCCCCACATTTTGGTGAATGGCTACGAAATTCCTCGTGGGGGCGCGTTTTTTTCTTAAAATGAAATTACTAAAAGTAAAGTATCGAGAGATTGAACAGATTCCTCAACTTACAGCAAAAAAACAATTCAAACAAGACTTTTCCGGATCCAGCCCAGCTCCATTCATCGGCCGTTACGGCTATCCCCATATCAACATCGGTTTCCTCAGCCCGCAATTCTCCGGTGAGATTGAACATTACGATTCCCCAAAATTATGGAGCAAGGGGAAATTTGCCGTAGGAACTATCGCAGAACTAAGATCAAATTTGGTTAATTCCAGAACCAGCGGAAATGTTCTCCAGCCAAGGACGGGACAAGCTGGAATAAGTATTGGCAACAGCCGTTTCTTAGATGTAATTCAGGAAGTGGGCCTAGCCAGCAAGGCAGTAGAGTTAGAGGTTAACCTGAAAGAGATTCCTAAATTACAACCTAAATCAGAAAAAGAGATTATTCCCTTCGGTCCGCAGGGAGAATTGCTCAAAGCGATAATCACTGCTAACCCTAAAGTAGATTCCCGGGTGGAGAGAGTCTTCTCGGATACAGACCTAAAAGCAGCTTCCGCGGTTCTCTCTTTATATCAGAAAGGTTTTGAGGAGAATTTTTTGACTAAACTGATTTCTGTTGGCGGAATCGGGCTGAAACACAATCGAAAATTAGTTCCGACGCGCTGGAGTATCACCATGATTGATGATACTTTAGGTAAAGAGTTGATTAAAGAGGTAAAAGATTTTTCCGTTGGTGATTATCAGCTTTATTGCGGAGGAGAATGGGGAAATTATTATCTGGTTCTATTTTTTCCGGAAATCTGGAGTTATGAATTATTTGAGATGTATCTAGATTATAAAGTTAATCCCTGGTCGAAAGAAGGTAATTTCTATTCCACAGATTATGAAGATTATTCAGGAAGAAAAGAGTACGCTCAGGAATGTGCTGGCGGCTACTATGCCTGTAGATTGGGCTTATTAGAAAAAATGAAAGAGAATAAAAGACAGCAGTCTGCTTTAGTCTTAAGATTTATTACTCCGGATTATACTATCCCTTTGGAGGTGTGGGTCTGTCGGGAGGCCACCAGAAAGAGTTTAGCGGAAAAACCAATAGGTTTTGCTTCCGAAGAGTTAATGTTAAGATATGCTTCGGAATTGATCCAGAAAAAGTTCGGGTTTGATTTAGGTTTGTTGTTAGAAAAAAGTAAATTATTAAGGGGTAAGAAAGAGCAGAAGAGGTTAGGAGAGTTTTAATTATATTTTTCTAAATCATTTTTTATCTTCTTTTTCACAAAGGGAATTTTTCCTCCGCGATAGACATAGGCAGCAATAATCAAACTAATTCCGAAAATGATAGAGGCAGGCACATAATTAGCTTCTTTGACTAGAATCTGCTGGGGAAAATCATGGCATTCATAATCAGTTCCGCAATAAGCATTCTCCGGACAATCTTTATTGCTATTGCAATCCCGCTGGGCAATACCTACCAAATAAACTGCCAGAATAATTATAGCTAAGATAATGGCGATGAGGGCCAAGGCAGTGCTTCCTTTTTTGTGGAACTTTCTTGTTTTGGAATTATCTTTTTGGCTCATTTTAATCTTAGCAGAAAGAGGCTGGTTTTTAAAGATTTCTGGGATGGAGAAGAGAGATGGGTGCGGAAAACTACTAATTTTCAAACACGACCAGATAATTCTCCCAAATCTGATCGGCAACTTCTTTTTCAGTTAATTTCTTGATCTCAGCGATTTTCTTAATCGCTTCAGCTACAAAAGCAGGTTCATTATGCCCTTGCGAATAGGGGCTTAACCAAGGCCCGTCGGTTTCCGTCAACAATTGATTAATATCAACCATCTCTACCAGGGTTTGGAAATGCTGCAGTTTGATGATATTTGCGGGGATAGAGAAGTAATATCCTAACCCAGCGGCACGTTGAATTAGTTTTTTATTCCCGGAAAAACAATGCATCACTACTGAAATATCTTTATTTTTTATCTCTTGTTCCAACACATCAATACATTCTTTCTCTGCTTTTCTGGAGTGAATTACAATGGGCTGCTTTAATTCGATTGCGAAGCGGATAATTTTTCTAAAGTTTTCTTCCTGTTGGGGATGATGTTTTTTATCCCAATGAAAGTCCATCCCAATTTCGCCGATGCCCACAATTTTATCTTTGTTTTTCTTAATGAACTCAAATTCCTCGTTGAGATTAATAGGAACTGTTTGTCTAGGCAATCCCGTCTCTCCTTCTGATAATCCCAAAGCATCAATGGGATAAATTCCCAAGCAGACTTTAACTATTTCTGGATATTTTTGTGCTAATTCTAAAATTTGATGATTTCCAGGCGGATTTACGCCAGAGCAAACGATAACTTTCACCCCTACCTCTTTTGCCCTCTTGATGACTGCATCTAAGTCCTCTTTGTATAAAGCATGGTTCAGGTGGCAATGGACGTCTACGAGGTTCATGGGATGGCTTAAAATGTAGGAATTATATAAATCTTTATTTATGTTCTGCTACAATCATGCTTTTATAATACCTATTTGTTTATCCTCGGAATGACTGTATCCCACTTGCAGAATTACACTTTAATGGACATCTTGGTTTCAAGCCAGTTTTATGAGAATATCATTGCGGCGAGAGATTTGACTTATAATTCTGGCCACGAATCCTCTTTTTGTGTATGGGGTGATGCACGTAGATATACATTAACCATTCCACGTGAAGAACGGACAAAATCCTGTATGGAAGGGGGGAAAGAGAACTGCGGGGATTATTCCACTAAAGGTTATGGATTATACACCCCAAAAAATAAGAGCCGCTTGATAGATTTACATTACCCTCATAAAGACAATATGGTTATCCCTTCCCAAAGAGATTTAGTTAACCAGTTGGAAGTATTAGCCCAAAACTTTGAACTTCATCCCTCTTCTAAATACTTCGACGATTTGGTAAGTATTGTTGCACACCATTCCCCTGCTAATAACATCATTAAGCTGTTTTTTGGGCAATATGATGTCTCTGATGATATTCCTGAGGAGGGTTTACCTCTTTCTCTGAATCGTCTTCTAAATAAAGAAATTGGAAAAAGTGGTTACATTCCCCATAGGTTAGCAACCGTGCTTCAATCCACAGGAAAGTATCGTGCAGAAGTGATATCGTTTAAGAATCGCAGCGAATATTTCTCTGGCTTAAGGAAACTGAAAGAGTGGAGCTTTTAGATTTTAGGTTCTCACAATCTTTATAAACTCCCTGCTAACCACCGATTCCATGGACTTTGACCAATGGAGAATAGGAAATACTTATGCTCCTGCTGAACTAACTAGAACGATACGAGATGCGCTGACGGAATATCAAATTAGTTTTGCTTATAACTCGAAAAAAGCACCTAAAATCCAGAAAGCTAATGTTAACTCTGAAATCTGTTCTTTGGAAGAGTTGGTGAAGAAAAAGTTTACCTCGTTAGAAATAGAATTTAGGGGCCATTCAGCTCCCGAGGAACAAAGGATGGTTTATTTATGGCTGAAATTTTCATTAGCAGAGGGATATTATAAACTTAATGCTTCTATTAAGAGCAGGAGTAATCAGAATTACCTTCGTGAGAAGCCACAAGTCTGGGGTTTGGGGTCAGTGGAGACTGAGTTAGGGGAGGCGGATTCAACCGATGTAGATTTAGTGGAAACTGATCCGATAGAAACAGGCCCAACGGAAACAGATTTACTGGAATAATTCTACCCGTAACTTTTATAAAAAAGGCCTCTTTTTAAGAGCTCTATGGAAGAATGCCAAGAACCGCGCTGTAATCATCCTGCCTCAAAAGCCTGGGGCGGAAGGAAAGTCTGCCAGGACCATTACGAGCAGTATAAAGAACAACATGATAAAATGTTGATGGATATGAATGAATTCGGAGATTGATTAGGTTAAAACTATGAATCTTAATGATACTATCCGCAAAACTGGAAGTTGATTGTTTTCTTAGATCTATTTAGAGTTAAGAGCTTTATTTTTAGTTTTATTGCAAATCTAATGATTTAAACTTAACTTAAAATAACCAATTCCATCACAAATAAAAAATTAATACCAGGAGGAAAGAACTATGACGAAAAAAACATTAACAGAACCATCAGTACCTTTATTCCAAAAAGGAGAGCATCTCCAGTACATGCCCAGGGAAACCATGACCTTAGAAGGTCATCCGAAAATAGAGGGCTATGATTTCGAGAAAGGTCTAGACTTCCAGAAATTTCTGCAGGCTTATTCTAAGACCGGATTTCAAGCTACCCATCTAGCTCAGGGAATCGAGATTGTCAAGGCCATGCGCAGAGAAAAAGTGACTATTTTCTTATCTTATACCTCCAATATGATCAGCTCCGGCTGTCGGGAGATTATTAAATATTTAGTAAAACACAAGAAAGTTGATGTTTTGGTAACTTCCGCGGGCGGAATTGAGGAAGATATCATCAAAGTTTTAAAACCATTTGTTTTAGGACAGTTTGAGGTTTCTGGGAAGATGCTCTTTGAGCATGGAATCAATCGAACAGGGAATATTTTCGTGCCTAATGACCGTTTTGCTTATTTCGATCAGTTTATCCAGAAATTCCTGGAACGAATTTACCAGCAGCAGAAAAAAAGCGGAAAAGTATTCTGTCCTAAAGACTTGATTCGGGAACTGGGATTGGAAGTTAACGATTCCTCATCAGTATTATATTGGGCAGCCAAGAATGATATTCCAATTTTTTGCCCAGGATTGATTGATGGCTCTTTTGGAGATCTAATCTTCTTTTTCAAGCAGAGCCATCCGGATTTTCTGATTGATATAGCCAAAGAGATGAAAGATATAGTTCAGCTGGTATTAAACTCTGAGAAGACCGGAGGAATAATTTTAGGAGGTGGGATCAGCAAACATTTTGCTCTCAATGCCAATATTTTCAAAGAAGGGTTTGATTTTGTAGTTTATATCAATACTGCCCAGGAATATGACGGCTCGGATTCAGGAGCGAGAGTGGAAGAGGCGATTACCTGGGGCAAGGTAAAAGTTAATGCTCCCAATGTAAAAATCCACTGCGATGCGACGATCGCTTTTCCGCTGCTGGTTGCGGGGAGTTTTGCAGTGGAATAATTCGGCTCATCTTCATATTACTCAATAAATAGCCCAATAAATAAAAGATTAAATCTTATCACTTGCAAGATGGGATTCATCAAAATAAGAGACGAGAATTCAGCAGAATTTAGAGGAGTGTGGGGGATATATGAATCTTCTTTCCCTTCAGACGAAAGAAGAACAATGGATTTACAGAAAAAGCTGATTAAAAACAAGCGATACTCTTTTTTCTCCATTGTTATTAAAGATAAAAAATAGTTGCAATAGTTACTAATTGGGATTTTGGAGATTTATGGGTTATGGAATATTTGGCAATAAAAGAAGAATTTAGGGAAAAAGGAATGGAACAGACTTACTGAAAGAATATCTCTCAAAGAACAAGCAAAAAATTGTATTAGAAGTTGAAAGGCCAGATAATAAGATGGCCAGTAAAATCTGAATTTTCCACCAGTGTTACACTGGTGGCATAAGCTTCAGCGAGATTGCATTTCGTGGAAAATTCAGGGTCTGAGGAAACCGCCCCGAGCGACCGAAGGGAGCGAGCATGCCACCGGTCTGTGACCGGTGGTGGGCGGTTTCCGATTGACAGATAAATTTTTATGAAAATATTTAGTTTAAATTAAATCATTTTGATTATATTCAACCATCTCTTGGAAAAGATAAAAACCCAGTCCACCTGTTTTTAATGACCGATCCAAAAAACATAAATGTCTCCGAATTTTTGGTGGTAAGAGAAAATACATTTTATTGTTCAGGGATTAGAAAAGCCTTTTTTAGGTTAATTGAATATCTGTACTCATTCATTTTAATTATTCTAAATCAATAATTGAGTTAATTGTTCTTGTAGTCTTTTACTAATATGTTTGTAAACCATTTTATATCCTTCACAAAGTGGATCTTTCTGGAAAATATCACCAGTTGCTAAGTACGCATTATAAAAACAACCACCGTTGCAAAGGCTTTTATATTCACATCCGTTACAATCTTCAATAGTTCTTATATCTCGGGAGAGTAAATAATTTTGGGTGGGGGATTGCATAATTTCTGCGAGACTCTGAGCATTAATATTCCCTAGTTTAAAAGTTTCTTCTGCTCCAAAACGTCCACAAGGGTATACCTCTCCATTGGGGTTTATAGAAATATAACTTTGGCGACAATTTCCTGAAAACATACATGAGGAAATACTTCCACTAAGAACTCCTGCAGCAGATTTAACTAACTCAGAGATATAAAGAGAAGGTTCAGTGGTATCATAAAACCATAAATCAAAAAGCTCTATAATTGCTTTTCCCCATTCTTCCGCACTCACCTCCAGTGAACTTCGGTTCTCTTCTGCTTTTCCGGCAACAGATAATTGACCAAAATCAAAATTGATTCTTTGTTGTTTAAAGAAATGATACAGCTCGGAGATTTGATCTAACTTGTCTTTAGTTAAAACAACTAAAACACCTATAGGAGAGAATGATCTTGATGTTGGTCTAGTATAATCTATGGCTTCTATTACTGCTTTATAAGACCCTTCACCATTTTGGTATACCCGACAACGGTCATGGATTTCTTTAGAACCATCTAAACTGGAACCAACCACAAAATCTTCATCTCTTAAGAAAGTCCAGAGTTCCGGGGTCAATAAAGTTAGATTAGATTGCACTCCATTTTTAACTTTGTGGTCAGTCCGACCGCTTAAATATTCTTGTTGAAGCGATTTAATTTTTTGGAAAAAGTCTTTTCCCATCAGTAATGGTTCCCCGCCATGCCAGATAAATTCTGTTTCCTGCACAAACTTTCCATTCCCAAAAGCTTGGTCATTGTAAGCCAAAACCTCAAAGATTACCTTTTCGAGGGTAGAATTATCCATTGATTTGTTATCTCTGCTGGTGTCTTCATAACAGTACTTACAACTTAAATTACATCTCTTAGTGGGTTTAACTATTACCGTAAGAGGAAACTTATCTGGCCGAGATATTTTCATTTTTATGGTGCTGAAAAATCATTACTGTTTAATAAAGCTGAACTACCAAAATAGCTGCTTCTAACTTGAAAACAGTATACACCTACACTTACCGCGATCTCTATAATCGCTATATTGCCGATTGCATTTATCATAGCCCCTCATCGATTCAGTTTCGGCAACGATGTAATCTAATGCTGGGGTACTTAAATCCCCACTTGCTTTAGAAGAGTCCTTCTGTAAAATATAGCGTTGGTATAACGCTCCGAGCGTTTCAAAAGACTGTTCAGATACAACCATTTTTAATACCCTCCATTGTTTTAACTTTTTATTTCAGTACTGATCCGTTAACTCTCTTTGAATATTATACCCACATGAAGTTTTGTGATACAATTTTTCATCAAATCTGTCCTTCTCTTTCAGAGAACAGGCGATAATTGGATCTCCATTATTGTGTCTTCTAACCGCGTATCCGCATAATACTTCTGACCGGCCGTCAGGATAAATTACTGCGATTATATCCCCCGAATATACATCGTATGAATCTGGGACGTGACATCTAATCTCTCTTTGGAAAATATTATTCTCTCTTGGCATTTTGTATCCCTTTTATTTTTCAGTGTTTTTCTGGTTTTGTGTCCTGTAATCTGAAGCCTCTTTCAACAAATTTACCATTGCGTCATATAACACTCTGCCAAATCTTTCACCCGCTGTAGCTCTTTGATAATAGCGTTTGTCCAGCTCTTCTCTTTCTTTTGACATTCTTTTCTTTACATATGATAGAGAGTAAATCCCCCACATTTCTTCAACAATTGTTCTCTCCATGCTCTTAACTTTAACCAATATCTATAAAAATCTATGGTTTAATGAAAATCAACCAAAAAGTTTAAATGGATGCCTCCTTTACTTGAATTTATGCTTAACCCGCTTGAAATGAAAAGCAAAGAAAAGATAATTAATATCCTTATTAATAAGTATCCTTTAAGCATAATGCAAATACATCATTCTTTGGATGGGGACAAACATTCTTATCAGGCGACATTTAAGAATGTAAAAGAACTGGTGGCAGAAGGCATTCTACAAAATGACCAAGCCAAGTATAAGCTAAGTTTAGCCTGGATCATTGAACGAAAGAAGTTTTTTGAGCGGTTAGCAATTTATTACAACAAAATCAAACCTTCTGTGAATAATAATATATTTTCCAAGGGAGAAACCTCTGTTTATGAATTTGATAACTTAGTTCAGAGTGATTTGTTCTGGAGCGAAATTGAGGTTAAAGGAGCTTCTATCAGTACAAACCCGATTATAACCTGGGAAGGCCATCATGTTTGGTGGGTAATCGGTAATTTGGAAAACGAAGATAGTCTAATAAATAATCACGCAAAACATCATGCTAAAATATATGTAAAAATCACAGGAAATACTTCTTTGGACAAGATTTCTAGAAAATATTACTCTGGTAAAAATTGTATCTCCAAGATTGTTCCTTCATTTAATAACATTAATTATTATGGCACTTCCGGCCCATTTTTGCTTAAGCTTTCAGTTCCGAAAGAATTAGCTAAGCAATTGGATGAATTATATCAGAAAGCAAGATCATACGAAGACTTGGATTATATCCGATTTATGGAATTAATCAATGGAAAACAAAAAATAAACGTAGAACTGATTAATAACTCTTTCCTTGCTGAGACAATTGCTAAAAAGATAATTTCTGATGTTCAAAGTGTGCGTTAATACTAAAGAAACGAGTACTAGAATAGAGAATTGATTCTGAAATATAATTGGGTTAATATTGTGGCTTTAATCCGCAATTATCTAATAGTAAATTGCGTAAATAATGCAACCTAAACCAGGCAATTTATTATAAGACTATCTAATAGTCAATACAAATACTTCCTAATCATTGGCCTCCAGAATTTTATTGAAGTTAGCAAATATTGCTCTAAGCATAACCTGCAGAAATCCAAGTGGTTACGATTGATATATTCCATTAAAGTCTCTCTGATCTGGAAACCCAAATCACCTTTGAAGATCAGGGCAGGATAATTCAACTTACACATCTGCGCTACCAGGAGTATCCTTCCCAGCCTGCTGTTTCCATCAGTGAAAGGATGAGTCTTCTGGTAATTTAAGTGGAATAGCAACGGCTTTAGGAAAGGGTATATCTCTTTATTCTGATAATTCTCTAAGGTTTTCTTTAATTCTAATCTTACTTTTTCTGGAGGAGCGGTTCTTGCTTTTTCAGTATAACCAAAAGTGTTGGGCAATTTTTTGAAATTGCCTGCATCTGGGATGATTCCCTCATAAATCATTTGATGAAATTGCTTAAACTGGATTACAGACCTTAATTCAGAGCCTATTATCTCTTTGAATGCACCTTTAGAGTTATGATATAATTTAACTTCTGCTTCAGGCAAAATTGTTCTCTTTCTCTTATCAATATTCTCTGCCAGCTGAGGAGTTATAGTTGATCCTTCTAATTCCATACTGTTGGCTAGAAAGAGGCGTAAATATTCTTCCCAGATGGCTTCTTGGAATTTTCGGTCTAATGAGTTAAAGAATATTTGATAAAATATCTTTTCAGTTTCAATTTTAGTCATTTCCTCTTCTGAAAAATAAGTTTGGAAGTTTTTGGTGAAATATGCCGCACGGGCAGCAGCGATTTTTTCTATTATCGCTTCATTATAATCTTGTTTATTCTTATCCAGAATTAAAGAAACTTTTTTAACTTCGTTTCCAATGCGAAAACTATGGTCTAAGTAAGTATAAGTAATTCCATTAATCACTCTCTTTTGTAAGAACATTTTTGGATTAAATTGAAACAAATATATAAACTTAACCCAAAAACTTACACCTACATGAATGCAAAAATCTGGACTGGAATTACTGGGATCAAATAATCTAAGCTTAAACCATAACTACAAAATTGCAAAATCGGTAGTTTTCTTACACCTACAGAAATGCAGAAATGCGATTTTAAAGTGAAGTGATCTTAAATCTAAGAAGAAAAATCTCGGAAAATTTATAAATAACTATCCTTGCTAATGGATGAAAACGAATAAAGTTTAGTAAAAACAGAAAAAGGTGGTTAATAATGACAATTGTGAAAATAAATTTACATAAGATTATTGCAGAGAGAGACTTAGATGCTAAAGGTGGTCAGATCAAGATTAATAATAATGTTTCTATCAAAGAGTTAGAGGATTTTACCTTTGCCATGGAAGGTAAGAAAGGCCTTAAATTTACTTTTGGCTTTATCTGCAATTACGAGCCGAATTACGGCAAGATTGAGGTGGAAGGCCAGGTTCTTTATGTGGAAGATAAAAAGAAAATTGATGAGATCAAGAAAGGTTGGGACAAAAACAAAAGAATTCCTCCCGAAGTAATGGAGATGGTCATCAATGCTGCGTTACATAAAGGCAATATCCAAGCCATTAAGATCAGCGAAGAAGTAAGTTTACCTAGCCCCTTGCCCTTACCCAAGGTCAAAGCCGGGCCTGCTCCCAAAGAGGAGAAAGAAGAAAAAGAAGAGGAATAAGTAGTTTAGATCAGAGTGTTTTTTATTCTTTCTTTTTAGTTAATCTGTTTTCCATTTCTTTTAGAAGATTAGTATATTTTTGATCAATTTCTGTACTTTTTTCATAAAAATAATCACTGGCTTCATCTGAGCTTACACCTAATTCTAGTACATCTCCATGGGACACATCCAATTTTCGATCTAATCCATAATCTCTTAATTCGTAACCGGATCTGTGTTTTTTCCCCCGGACGGAATCATAATTTATATTAATTGTTAACGAGTCTGCAGGTCCGATTATTCCATCAGATTGAAAGTCAGGATGCTTAAAATTTTTGTCATCATTATCAAAATATCCAATTATAATGGTTTTATCTCCTTCTCGAAATTGCTGGGAATAAGTGATTAAAGTTCCGCTTTTGGCTGGAAAATAAGCACTTCCTCTACCATCAGTTGAATGGCGGGAAAAATCTGCTTTCCAGTTATCTTGTAAATTACGGGAAGTAGTAGGATCAGCTTTTAATAATTCCACTATTTTTACAACTAATGGGTCCATTCTTGATTCTGGAATTTTAGGACTAGCTGTAGATGGAATTAAACTTAATCCAGCTAAAAGCGCACAAAGTGTTGATCTCATTTTAGGTATTTTATTCAGTTTTAGGATTATATAACTCAATACCTTTATTTAATAAGAGTATTTATAAGATTTTCGCTATTATTTAGTAGTAATATACTTTTAAAACCATAATCTTTATATAAAAGGCAAGCTAAAAAAGGTAAAGATGACTCAGCCAGAACTTAAACTTAAAGTAATGGAAGCAGTACAGGATGATGTAAATAAAGGTATAGTTAAAATAGATTCTGGCTTTATGAAAGAGATTGGGGTTAATTCTGGGGATATAGTAGAAGTTAAAGGGGAAAGAATTACTGCCGCAATTGTGGATCGAGCTTATCCGGGAGATATTGGTCTAAATATTATTCGGATGGATGGAAATCTGCGCAGGAACGCTAAAACTTCCATAGGCGAGATGGTTATAGTCAAGAAAGCGGAAATCAAGCCCGCGAAAAAAGTAGTTATCGCTCCGGCTCAGAAAGGGGTCATGATCAGAGCTTCTCCGGAATTGTTTAAGCGCAGCTTAATGAGCAAGGCTTTAGTCAAAGGGGATATTATTTCTTTAAGCGGGTCGAGAAGAAGAGTAAATGTCAGCGGGAATAGTATGGAAAGTATTTTCTCGGCAATGGAAGCGCAGTTTGCTGGGTTCGGTTTTGGTGATCTGAAATTTATGGTAGTAGATACAATTCCTAAGAAAGAGATAGTAGTAGTCACTCCAGAAACTGAAGTGGAATTCAATCCTCAAGCGATAGAGCTTAAAGAAGAGGAAGGATTAAGTTTAGGGATAAATTATGAAGATATCGGGGGATTAGGAGATGAGATCAAAAAAGTCCGGGAGATGATTGAATTACCTTTAAAACATCCGGAAATCTTTGAAAAGTTAGGTATCGAACCTCCCAAGGGAGTTTTATTGCATGGTCCGCCAGGTACAGGAAAAACTTTATTAGCCAAGGCAGTAGCTTCAGAAACAAATTCCCATTTCATTCTGATTAATGGACCGGAAGTTATGTCCAAGTTTTATGGAGAATCGGAAGCGAACTTAAGAAAAAAGTTCGAAGAAGCAGAACAGAATGCACCTTCTATAATTTTCTTTGATGAGATTGATGCCATCGCCACCAAGCGGGAAGAGACGCGGGGAGATGTAGAAAAAAGAGTAGTAGCTCAGCTATTAGGACTAATGGATGGAATGAAATCCAGAGGTAAAGTGATTGTCATTGCAGCTACCAATATGCCCCAGGTATTAGATTCTGCTTTGAGAAGGCCGGGAAGATTCGATCGGGAAATTGAGATTGGCGTGCCTGGGAAAGAAGGCCGGTTGGAAATTTTAAAGATTCATACTAGAAATATGCCACTATCAAAGAATGTTGTTCTTAAAGAAATTGCTCGGGTAACCCATGGATTTGTGGGTGCAGACTTGAACGCTCTAGCCAAAGAGGCAGCCATGATTGTATTAAGAAGAGTTCTTCCAGATTTGAAGAAAGAAGGAATTGAGGATGGTCAAGCTATTCCAAAAGAAATTTTAGAAAAATTAATGCTTACCCAACAAGATTTCCAGGAATCATTGAAGATTGTGCGTCCTTCAGCCATGCGGGAAGTAATGGTAGAAATTCCGGATGTCACCTGGGAAGATATTGGCGGTCTTGAAGAAATTAAGAACAAATTAAAAGAGGCAGTAGAATGGCCCTTGAAACAACCGGAAGTGTTCAAGCGTATGGGTATCCGTCCTCCGCGCGGTATTTTACTTTATGGCCCGCCAGGTACTGGTAAAACCATGCTGGCTAAAGCAGTAGCTAAAGAAAGTGAAGCTAATTTTATCTTAGTTAACGGTCCAAGTTTATTATCTAAATGGGTGGGCGAATCAGAAAAAGCTGTTCGAGAGATATTTAGAAAAGCGAGACAAACTTCACCAACCATATTATTCTTTGATGAGATTGATGCTTTAGTTCCGCGCAGAAGCGGTTCTGGCGATGAGGGGCATCGAGTCAACGAGAAAATCGTCAACCAGATGTTAACGGAGATGGACGGATTGGAAAGCCTTAATGATGTGGTAGTAATCGGAGCAACTAACCGTCCGGATATTGTTGACCCGGCTTTATTGCGTCAGGGAAGATTTGATCGGATCATCTTTACTCCGGTTCCTGAAGAAGCGGGAAGGAAAAAGATTTTTGAGATCTATCTGAAACGTATGCCTCTAGCTAAAGGAATTAACGCTGAAAAACTTGCTGAGAAAACCAAAGGTTATGTGGGTGCGGATATTGAAGGAGTTTGTCGAGAAGCAGCGATGATCTCTTTGCGGGAAGATATTAAATCTAAAGAAGTGAAAATGGAACATTTCCTGAAAGCTTTAGAAGTGGTCAAACCTTCTGTGGATAAAGAAATTGAAGAAGCTTACCAGCAATTGGAAGATTATTTCGGCAAAGCCCGGGCTAAACAGATCAAAGAAAAGAAGATTGATTATGTGGGATAAACCGTATTATTATTTTCATTTTTGTCATTGTATCTAAAGTATGGCTATGCTTCTAGTGCATCCTAAGGAGCACATGGAATTTCTTGCACGTAAAATTAAAAGTGTTATGAAATAGTGTATGTATTAAGTCGGGGACAGGGAGGCGGAATAGGTCTGCCCGATTTAAACAGTCAGTCAGAAGGCAGATTCTATTCGCTCAATTTTAAACCCCTGCCTCAAAGAAACTTAATACATACTTATTACCCATAAATTTAAAAACTATTTGCCCTTCCGATATAAAAATGATGCGAGAGAAAGAGTTGAAAGAAGCTTTAGGAAAATTAATTAAGCAAACCAAACGATCTCAGAATTGGATTATAAAAGAGGATACAGAGGTTACAGAACTGGCTGAAGACCTTGGCAACATTCTAAGATTAGAATTAAAAATAAGTGCAGGCAAATATGATGCAGCTATTATCCATGCAGAAAAACATTTTCTTAAAGAAGCCGGGCATGAAGCAAAAACTGTAAGTAGAATAGAAAAGAGAATGGACCGCTTTTGCGGCAGGCTCATTGATGCTTTAGACCATTATATCGAATTAGAAACGGCGTTGGGGAGAACCGAAGAACTAGCGACTCTTAGAAAACATCGGGCAGAAACGGATTTATACAAAAAAGATTTAATTAATAAATTATCCTGGAATGGGGAATTGCATAAGCTATTGTCTAAGAAACCCATAAATTGGGAAGAAATAAACGCGGTAGTAAAAGAAACTCTTTCTCACCTTAAAGCCCTCTTAATCTTGATCACAGATTTAGGAAAATTATGGGACGAAAAGAAAAGGGAAGATGTTAAAGAGGGAACTACTCTCTTATATCGGGAGGGGATGAATGCCGAGAGTTTTAAAATAGATTTGGAGGTTGCCCAGTTCTTGGCAAGTATGGCTAATACTGTTTTTTATGAGAAAAAATCATGGATTGATTCTCAGGGCATTTTTTCAGATATACAGCTTTCCAAGCATCAAGCCATCGGCGGGGGAGATTACATCGCTAAGCATATTATTGAATCTCGCATTCACGGTTGTGGGCTCTTGGACGGGAAATTATTGGTAGCGAACCTAATGATTGGGCATTTATTGTATGATATTATCAATGCCACGTATAATTATGCATCTCATGGTCAGTATGAGGATTTTACTGGCTTCTCATTTTGGGACAAAAAAGATTTTGTTCTCCCAAAAAACAAGGAAAATATTCTTAGAAGTGTTATATCTTATCTTTGTACTTACAGCTCAAAATGGGGATTAACAAGTGGTATTGGATATAAAGTTAGTGCCGTAGCCAATCTTTGTAACGATGAATATCAACATTTTTTCAAAGTGATGGAAAAGTATGCTTCCGTGAGTAAAGAAAGCGTTCCCCTTATTGCTCGGGGAAGAGAAAAAGCGATATGGGGGGAACTGATTGCCCTTTGGAAAAAGTTTTATCCCAGAGAAGAGGCCAGTGAACTCTTGGCTCGGGGAGAATTCGAGGCGTATGGTAATTTTGTGCAGAAAGAAGTATCACGAAGGACTTTAAAGTTTGCGGGAATTGGTTGAAACTATTAAAATCAGTGAGTGGAGGTTATTAAAATGGATGTAATTCAGAAATTTTGTGTCGCAGCAGATATTTTTTATGCAGAAATAGAAAAAGCTCTTCCTGGATCGCTGGTATTAACCAATAGTATAGCTAAAAATAAGCGATTAGAAAACGAGAAAGCCCAAGCTAGAGTGACATTAGACGCGATAAAAAATTCATGGAAAAGTGCCCAAAAGATGATGATCATATTGAGATATGGTGTTAAAAAGCAGGCAGATTTAGAACTTCGGAAGAATTGCTTAAGCCGCATGGAGGATTTGGAGAAAATAATAACCAAAAAATATTTGGATTATACCGCTTTCTTGGAATGGATTATAAAAAGGGTGCGCACCGATGTTCCCTGGAGAAAATCTTGGGATAATCTCCATCCCACGGTTTTAAGAGATATTGTCTCTCTCCTTAAAGATTTAATGAGTCTTGGGAAAAGCGGTACAGCTGGCGTTTTCTCCGTAGGGGAACAAGCACAATTGCATCAGAAACAAGAAAAGATGGAATCAATTAATGGAATAATAATTTCTCGATTAAGGCGATAATATTAAACCAACTCATTATCTCTTCTTTACATAAAGTTGACAGGCTGTAAGAGAAACTATAAAGCTTAGTCGGGTGGGCGGTGGCTGTATGGTCACAGTGTTTTCCGCTTTTGTATTGTGTATCTTTTTCCTCTTTCGACGACATATAGTAGCGAACATAAATATTGAACAATAATTCTTCGACACTATATACTAGATGAAGAAACTACTTCATCTGTGCACAAGTGAAATAATTTTTTCACTTTGTGTACGAAGGACATATAGCAAACGCTTTGCTATATGTCCTTCGGTATATTACGAGATGACATATTATTCTGTATAGACGATTTTGAAAAACCTATATTCGACATGGTCTCATAGTCTCAAATACCACTTCGCATTTGATATATTCAAAATAGTCTTAGAGGACTTAGAATAGGCTCAATTGTGTTGTCCGTAGGAGGTTATTCAAAGTCCCCTATAATTATTTATGTCATCGAGTATACAAACTGTAAGAAATGGGTAGTGGTAGCATCCTAACCAGCGTGAGCTCTCTTTTTTGACTAAAAAAGAAGAGAAAAAGTGAGGAAAAACAAACGTGTTAAGCTACTGAGAAAGAGAAACACTTATTTTTTCTAAGCAAATTATTCCGAGAAGAGGAGAAAAAAAGCATTTGTGGTGGTCTTGCAACAGCGTCCGAACTGACATTTTTCTTCTTTTACTAGCGGAGAGGGGTAAGGTAAGTTTATAACTAAGAGAATTATATTTCTGTTTAAGATTATAAATGGACAAAAAAGAGCTTCAAAAGGTGATTAGTAAAGCCGTAGCTTGGTTAGCTACCGAACATAATTATTTCTTAGAGTTAAAAAAAGATATTTTCAAGTTAAAAACAGATATAGAAAGAGCCAAAAGTAATGCAGATTTGAAGGGGTTAAGATTTCTGCTACGAGATGTCCGTTATATTGGAAAAGCTGAACGAAGATTTAATCGTTATGAACATAATGTAGAGAGCATTTTGTCTAAGGCGAAAGATAAAATTAAAGTTTCTGGAACGATTACTGAAGTTGAAGAATTAATCCGCCGTTTACATTTAGAAGCTGCTGATTTGGTTAATAGTTCTTCTATGTATGAGGGTCGCCTTCGCGACTTGCTGGTTCAGCTCCAAGCTGCGATTAAATCTAAAGAGCTAGAACAAGCCCACCAATGCTTAATGGAATTAGCAAAATTAGCAGAAAATACCGAAAAGTGGATTGCTGCACTCTCTACTGATTTGAATGGAGCAAAGAAATTAAGTGAAGAATTTGATCAAATATATGGGGATAATTTGGAAGAAATACATGCAAAATTGCGGTGTTTGCAACCAGAAGCACAATTTAATTACTTAATCGGTTTTGTGAAACATAAAAAGAGTTTACCAAAAGAAACTTACGAAGGAATAGTGAGTATATTAATGAGTTTGATTGTTGGTATTGGGAAGAAAGAACATCTTGCAGAAGCTTTTGAAAAAGTAGGTGATTGGGAAAGAGCGGGACCTTGTTGGGAAAGAGTAGCTAACTGGTGGAAGAGTCCATATAATTATTCTAAATATCACGAGTATGACCGCGGAAATTACTATGATTGTAAATTAAAAGCTATAAATGCATTTGAAAAAGCTGGAAAGTTAGAGGTAGCTTTAGAACTAGGATTAGAGCTTGAAAAAAGAGGCGGATTAGAGTATAAGACTTACCTGAAAATAATAGAGATATTAAATAGAATAGGTCAAAAAGATAAGGCAAAAGAATTAGAACTGAAGTTAGCACAAAGTTATTTTTCTAACGGTAAGTTGAGGTTATGTCTTAAAACTCTCCAAAAAACTGGTTTAAATGAGCATGATGTTCAGCGACAGCTTGGTATCTGGTATGAGAGGAGTGATCAATATGGTAAAGCTGCCAATATTTTTGAAAAGATTGGTGAATGGAAATTACTTGGAGATGTTTGGAACAGTGTTGGTGAAGGAGCAAAGGCTATGGAAGCATATCGAAAAGCAAAGAAATAATTACCTGAATTTCTCCTAATTTTTATACATTGAGTTTCAGAATATTCTTATCAACAGCTTTCATTATCTTTTCTTGTTCTTTTGATAACGTAACTATCTTTTCAAATTCATTTTTTGTTTTTCTTATTTTGAATGGAATTCCTAACGGAAGTTTAATATACTTGTTACTTACCAATAACAATTTGGTGGGGGATGGGAAAGTAGTAACTATACTCTCAAAGGGGGGCACAAATACAAAAATGAAATATATTCACAATTTATTACGAACAGTAAGAAGATTTACAGGTCTTGCAGCATTAGTTTTGGGACTTGGTTTATCTCCATTAGCATGTAAAATTAATCCATCATTTTATTCTCAAAAACCAGCAGTTGAATCGCCTCAAAGTCAAGATTCAAGTGAGAAAGCAAGAAATCTTTGGACAGAGATAAAAGATGATAATGGATATTTAACTGGAAACTCGTATGACTTAGATGGCGATGGTAAATCCGATGTCATTTGGGGCATTCTTCCGACAAAAACCCGGTGGATTGGTCGCCCATATAATCCAAAGATATTTGACCCTAAGATTACTCCCATGCATTACGATCAAGAAAGGATTCTTGGGCGGTACCAAACTACAATATATCATGATTCAGGCCCGACTGTCGATGAATACACTTTGGAGTACTTAACTACAAGAAATCCTGGTCCGGGCATAGATGAATTAGTTGTGAATGAGGTGGCTGTGGTTTATAAAGAGGAATTTTATGTAGATAAATTGAAGAGATTGTACGTGCCTCCTCTTCGAGAAGGACAGGATGTACCTCTTGTCCGGATTTCTTTTGTGGCTGGAAGTGGTTATCCGATAGAGAATAAAGAATTTACTAGAAAAGATAGTTTAACATTTATTAGAACGATGCTGCCTGGCGGGGAGGACGGATCGTTAGATTACCTCTATTACAATTGTTCTGATGTTTTTGGTGATGCAGATGCCGTAACTTCCGCAAGTAGTTATTATAATGATGAATATCAATTAATTAAATTGTCTTATGATTTGAATAGGGATGGCAAAATCGATGATGTAACCACTTGTTCTAGAGAAGGGTTTATTATCAGAAAACATGACAAAGATGGCGACGGCAATTTTGAGGAGATGATTGAATGGAAACAATTTTCCCCCAGTATTACCTGGCGAGATGGCAGTCAAGTCAAATATACATTAAAAATGTCATTTGATAAGAATGATAATAACAAGATAGATGAGGAAGAAGTGGCTGAAGTCACCAGCAATGATTGTGAGAGTGAACATCCAGCTCCGCTTTGTAAGGCTTATGTGCCTTTTCCTTATGATGCAGGTCCAGGTAAAATAATTAAAGAGTGATGAATACAGATTTTTTAACAAAGTGAGCCAGAAATCTCCGCACTTTAGTGCGGGGAGGAGGTCACTCTCACTTAGGCCCAATAGTTCGTTTTATGCAAAAGGTAAACGATGAAACATTGCAGAGGCGGGAGAGATTTTAGATACTTAAGACTTAATTAAAGTCACCTAATCGCAACCATTAAATACTTCTAAATTATTCTTCTTACTTAATGAATTGGACTAAATTACTTTACGTTCTGATTATCGTATTATTATACGTCCCCATGGTCTTCTTGGGAGCGAATGTTTTCTTTCCTAAATATACCGGCACAGATTCTTATTATCAGGGTCCGGATTGTTATAGCAAATATCCTTATCCAGCTACTGAAAAAGTTACTGAAGCGCAATCTTTAGCCATCTCTGACAAACAGCAGAAATGTCAGGAAGAGTATTGGAACGATCAAAAAGGTTGGGAAGAGGAAAAGAATGCTTATGAAGGGCAGAAATATATGTTTATGATTATCTTTAACTTAATCATTTTAATATTGGCTTTATTCGTGAAGTTCCAAGAGAGCATTATCATGGGCTTGTTCATGGGCAGTATCGTAACCACTTTTATCGCTACTTTAGTCTATTTCCAGAGCAAGAGCAAGATTGGGTTTGTGATTTTAGTGATTACTTTCTTTGTAACTTTATTTTTTATTAATCGTAAAAAAGAAACTTTCTTGGATTGGGAAGAGAAGAAGAGATAACTTCAAAAAACAGGAATCATCACAAAAAAGGATTCTTAACTACAACCTTATCAAAAACTTTTAAATCTGATTCATTTTCCGAATAAATCTGGGTTATTCCCGATTGAAGCATAGTGGCTACCAAGATTGCATCCCAAAAATGTTTTTTGTGCTTTTGGTATAATTGTATCGCCAGTATAAGTGTTTCTGGATTATAACTAAGAATCCTCCATCCGGAAAAAGAACAGATGTCTGAGATAATCTCCTCTGCTTTTTCTACAGGTAAGGGAGAAGGTACTTTTTTAGTAATAATCACGAAGAATTCTGCTAAATTCTGTACCGAAATAGCATAAACCGTTTCTCTTTTCCAACACTGTTCTAATATCTTTACGGCAAGGGCATTCTTCTTAGTATCAGTGCGGTCATAAGCATAAACTAAGATATTACTATCTATTAAATAACAATCAATTGGTTCGTTCATGAAGCTCATCCCGGTTAAATTTCCACTTACCTAATTTAAAACCAGTCTTTAATAGCGTTAATTGCCGCTGGGAAATCTCTTCCTGCTTTTTTTTATTGATCCATAATTGAAGCGCCTCATTTACCGCCTGCCCCAATTTCCCTTTTTCTGTGCCTAATTCCTCTTTAACAGCTTCCCTGAAGATGGTTTCAGTTTGGTTATCTATATTAATAGTAATGGTAGCCATAATGCGTTTAAATAGTTGGTATATTTAAATGTTGCGCTTTTGTAAATGTTTAAGAATTAATACGATTCGATTATAGAGGACTTTGAATAACCTCTTTAACCATAAAAGTTTGGGCTTAAACTAAAGTCCTTTAAGACGATTTTGAATAGTTTTTCAAAATCGTCTATAACTAATCTTCTAATTTATTTCTATACTCGGTTAAAATCAAGAATACTTCTTATCTTATCTTTTCCATTCTCCATAAACCTACATCTACAATTTTTACTGGCTTCTGATGGAATTCAAAAGTGGCTTTGATGGGAAAATCATAACGCCAATGATGGGTTATCTTAAATTCAAAATCTTTGGCGATGGCTTCTACGAAAGTCTTAGTGGAAAATTTGTGCATACTGTAGACTACTTTAGCTACGGAAAAAGCTTTCTCTAAAAACCTCTTGTCTGCATGTTCGTTTTTAGTGCCGAAAGGAGGATTTTGAATAACGATATCCACTGGTTCATCAAACAAAGAGATATCTTCGATGATGAATTCTGCGGAACCTAATTCGTACTCTTTTTGGATGGCTTGATAATTCTCCTGGCATAATTTGATGGCTTCTTTATCCTGGTCCAGAAAATAAACTTTTTTTGCTCCCATCAGTAATAAGCCTATTCCTAAGATGCCCGGACCGCAGGCTGCATCCAGTATGATTCTTCCAGCAACTTCGCCTTTCAAAGCCATCTGCCAGACCCAGTCTGCGGCAATATCTTCGGGAGTGGCATACTGTTCTAATTCTAAAGAAGGATTCTGGAAATTTTTGAGTTTGCTTAATTCTAATTCTAAATCTTTCTTGGAGCGGATACCCATGTTGGATTAGAAGTAGAAAGAGTTTTTAAGGTTTGTTGTATGGTTTGAAAAAGTTTATAACTAAAGTTGAGTTTTACTTGATCATGAAACGAGTCTTTATCATCCATGGCTGGGACGGCTATCCTGAAGAGGGGGGTTTTCCCTGGCTGAAGAAAGAATTGGAAGAGAAAGGTTTTCAAGTTACGGTTCCAGCTATGCCTCAACCAAAACACCCGAAAATTGAAGAGTGGGTTCGTTTCTTAAGAAAAGTAGTGAGGAAGCCAGATGAGAACACTTTTTTAGTAGGACATTCTATCGGAGCGCAAACGGTTTTAAGATATTTAGAATCTTTAAGCCCAAAAGTTAAAGTTGGCGGAGTTATCCTATTGGCTGGCTGGATAAACCTAAGCGAGAAAGCTTTTGAAAATGCAGAAGATTTCCAAACTGCCCGTCCCTGGTTGGATACACCGATCGATTGGCAGAAAATTAAATCCCACACTTCTAATTTTACGGCCATATTTTCAGATAATGATCATTTTGTTCCCTTAACTGATTCGAAAATATTTAAAGAGAAATTGGGAGCTAAAATCGTGATTGAAAAAGATAAAGCTCATTATAGCGGCAGTGATGGAATTACTGAACTGTCAATAGTATTAAAAGAATTATTGGATTTTGTTTAAACTGATTTAAAGAGAATAGTTTTTTAAGAAGAATTGTTCTTTAAACTTAAACTCTTTATTAACCTTTTCTAACCATTCCAAAGTGATGTTAGAAGCAAAAACGAAAGGTATTTAAATCAGTAAAAAATCCATTTTAACAGGGTGGTAGTGAGAGAGAGCAAAATCTTTCTGCTCTTTTTTGATAATGGGGATTAGAGGTAAACTCGACGTACGAACGTCTCGTAATATCAAACGTACCGGTTAGGCTTAAATCGCTTCGTTTTTATTACAATTATTTCGTGCGTTTGATATTAATATGTCAAACTTAATCCGAGGAATAAGAGGAGAATTTCACCAGGTCAAGCAGGCTTTAGAAGAGCACCTGAATTCTATTAATGAGAATACTACTGAAATTCAAGCTCTGTTTGATTATCTTCAAGAGATGGAAATTAAAGTAGAAAAAATGTCTCAGCGTTTAGATAATCTGCAGTTGGGGATGGGATTGAATTTGGAAAAGCCCCAGATTATGCCTTTAAATCAAACGGAGAGAAAAGTTTTCTTAGTTTTGTATACTGAAGAACAGCCTTTATCTTACCCTGAGATCGCCCAGAAAGCGCAATTAACTAATTCTTTGATTCCGGAATGCTTATCCAGCCTGATGAGCAAAGGCGTGCCAGTGCAAAGGCATTTCTGCAACAGTCAATTGTTAGTGAAATTAGATCCTGCCTTCAAAGAGATGCAGGCGAAAGAAGGACTGATTAATCTCTCTCTGGAAAGTTTTATGGTCAAGAGTTAAGATGGTTTTAAATTGTTTTTAGTTTGGGTCTATAGATATTCTTAGAATAATTTATTCTGATCGAACTAAAAGAAACTTTAGGGGCAGGCCCGACAATCGAACCAATATAGCTCCATTGGTTTGTTCCTGAAAGCCTCTCGAGCTTGCGACCCTCTGAACATGAAACCTACAGGTTATGGCTGCTTCCTTCCGGATCTGACCAGATTCCCAGCAAGTCCATCCCAAAGGACAAGCTGTCTGCAAAGCGGATCAGGACCAACAAAACCAAACTGGCCCTTTTATCAGGCTTCGGCTCCGTGTAAAGCTCATTCACGGTAACAACGCAGGGCTAGCGCGCCAGCCTAGCTGACCCTAGTTACTTTTTAGCTTAGGAAAGCAGAGCCTATTTTAAATCTTTTTATTGGATTTGAATAGATTAGAATGTAATAATTTTTATATACATTTAATTTCTTATTCTGATCTATGGACAAACTATATTTTGGCACAGCAGGAATTCCTTTATCCACTCCCAAAAGCGGAGTGCTGAGCGGAATTGAACAAGTTCGAAAATTAGGCCTAGGAGCAATGGAATTGGAATTTGTGCGTTCAATAAATATCTCTGCAGAGAAGGCAGCAGAGGTAAAGATAATCGCAGAGAAGAATGGAATTAATCTTACCTGCCACGGGCAATATTATATTAATCTCAGTTCTCTGGAAAAACAAAAAATAGAAGAGAGCAAAGAGCGTATTCTTAAGGCAGCCAGAATTGCCTGGAAAGCTGGAGCGAAAAGTTTAACTTTCCATGCTGGATATTATATGGGCCAGAATGTTGAAGAAGTTTTCTCGATAATTAAGAAAGGAATGGCTGAGATAATTGAAATCTTAAACTCAGAAAATAATCTGATCTGGTTAAGGCCGGAAACTACTGGTAAACCTTCTCAATGGGGAACCCTTCCCGAAATCGTAAGATTAAGCCAGGAGCTGGAACAGGTATTACCCTGCGTAGATTTTTCCCATCTGCATGCGCGTTCTATCGGGAAAAATAATAGTTATGTAGAATTTAAAGAAATTTTAACTTTTCTGGAAAAAAAGTTAGGTAGAAGAATTTTAGATAATATGCATATTCATATCTCAGGAATAGAATATGGAGAGAAAGGAGAGAAATGGCACCTGAACCTGAACCAGAGTGATTTACGCTATCTGGAGCTATTAAAAGCATTGAAAGAATTTAGAGTTAAAGGGATAGTTATTTCTGAGAGTCCGATTAATGATGAAGATGCTTTAAGATTGAAAAAAGCTTGGGAAGAAATTTAAATATTTGGATTATATCTTCTATGCATAAAACTCACTTTAACAAGCTTTAAAAAAGCACTTCTTTGCGGGATTAGTTATGACTTTCGCTTTCGGACATCTGATCGGATCCTGGTTGGCAGGCAAGAGCTATGAATTTTTAAATAAGAATAAAATCGGAAATTATACCTGGGCCTGGCTGATTTTAGGAGGAATTCTTCCGGATGCAGATTATTTGATAAATTTTATTCTGCACTCAAATTTCCATCGCACTTTTACCCATAGTTTTTTGTTTGTAATTTTAGCCTGGATTTTGGCTTTCTTTGTCTTTTGGCTGTTAAATGAAAAACAAGCGAAA
Organism: Candidatus Nanoarchaeia archaeon; assembly: GCA_035290865.1. Taxonomy (GTDB): domain Archaea; phylum Nanobdellota; class Nanobdellia; order Woesearchaeales; family GW2011-AR9; genus DATDTM01. The sequence goes on along the minus strand of DATDTM010000012.1, from coordinate 55,423 downwards.
AGATTCGCCTTTGCCTTAAGTATTGGTGTTTTGATGCATCTATTGATAGATTTTGTTTCTCATCAGGGTGTGCCTTTCCTCTGGCCATTAAATTATTATTTTACCCCTTTTGGAATTACTCTAGGAAAGTCTGGAATTACCATGCTTAGTGCTAGTGCCAACCAGCTCAGAACTTTCTTAAAATTAGCTATCTTAGACATGGGCTTAGGTACCGCCTGGATTTTTTATCTTTGGATGAAAATGAGATTGAGGTTCTGAATGGTCTTTTGGCTTTCTAGGTAGTGCTTTGAAGAGTAAAAATTTATAAACCATTAAAGACTACTTCTAATTATGCCTACCCAGAAACTGGATAAAGATGCCCAGATCAATATTTTTCCTCCTTTCATGCCCATCAGGGTTAAATATAAAGATGTATTTGACCTGAAAGCTTTCTATGAAGCTTTACATGAATGGATGTTAGAAAATAATTGGAAAGATAAGGAAGATAAATTAGACCATTGGGAAAGTTATTATGGGGATAGGACTAATCAGCAGGGAATGAAAGAGATCTGGATTCTCTGGCGGATAACCAAAGAACTAGATGATGCTAAGATACAGTATTATATGGATATCGAGATGCATTGTTTAGGCATTACCACTACCGAAATGGTGGTTAAAGGCCAAAAGATTAAATTAAACAAAGGGGAAATTGAACTGAAAATTAATTCTATTTTAGAAAAAAAATATGTTGCAGAGTGGAAGAAACATTGGCTTTTGAAACACTTATTAGATTTGTTTACCAATCGGATCTACAGCGATGCCATAGATCTGAGAAAGAAAGAATTGTATCAGGAATCTTATGCTTTACAGAATTATATCAAACAGTGGTTTAAACTAAAGAGATATCTGCCTTACGAAGAGAATAAAGATTTCTTTACCTCCATGGCTTATCCCAGCCATTTGAAAGAGTAAAGAATTAAGTAAGATTAGTTACTATTTTTCTTGAGATTAAGATCTGTTCTTATTTTATCATAATACTTATGATCTCCTAGATGAAATTCAATGTAAACTGAATTCTTAACTTTTACAAAAAGAATTCGATATTCTGTATTTTCGATATTGAAAGGATAACGGAAAGTAAGTAATTCATTAGCAGTCCATTCTTTATATAGCTTTTTTGAACCGATGACAATCGGTTGAATTTTCCGTTGAACTACTTCACTTATCCATTGATAGATCTTTTGAGCTTTTACTTCGGTAAGAAGATTAACGATCTGGTCAAAATTATTGCCTAAATATTCTACCTTGTATTCCTGCGAAACTAACTCTTCTATCTTCTGTTTGAATTCTTCTGGTTTAACCATATGCAAAAATCCTAGCTATTTCATGAGTTAATTGATATAAAAACTTTTGGGCGGCATATTCTTGATGCTCTTTATAATATCCTGCCTGGGTATAAAAGAAACGTTTGGCGTAAGAAGGTTTACTCTGTTTTTGGATGATTGGGGGAACTTCAGCTTGAACGTAATAAATAATTTCTAGGTAATTTTTAAAAGAAAGAATTTTTTGGCTGAGCTGGAAACTATCTAAGATTTGGCCGGTTTTAAAGTATTCGGTGTAAAGGATTAAAAAGCGAACATTCTTGTGGAATTTATCTTTCTGATTTAATAAAGTCGGAATAGCTTCATTAATAATTTGCCAATAGTCAGAAAGAGTAACCTTTAACGGCTTTTGGGGAAGAATATTTTTAGCGAAACAACTTTTAGAGATAGAATGATAAAATAAAGAATAAAGTTGGTTAAAGTCTAAAAAGGTTATTTTTACTTTTTGGTTATTGCTTTTTAATTCTTTTTTGGTCTTGGAGATGACGAAAAGGTCAATATCTTTATATTTCTCTTGGTACAAAAATGAACCGGTAATAAAACAATATTTAGTCGGAATCTGGGATAAAATAGCTTCTGCTTGCTTTATCCGTTCTGGGATGATCTGTTCGCTATCAGGATTGTAAATAATCACCATGTTACTTAAAATATACAGTTCTTTATAAATTGTTCTTAAATTAGTAATAATATATAAAATAAGTAATAATTTACTGGACTCTTTCTGGCTTACTGTCAAAATGCTCGCGACCATACTCGCCTGCGGGTTCGGGTCGCTCGCAGAATGAGAACTGAGCATTTTGACTGAGGAGTGCACCACCAATCAAATCAAGTCGGAACTTTGTTCCTCGTGAGTTGCTTAACAGCAACGATTGGTGGAAACGACTTTATTTTAATCTAGGTGGGGGTTGTTTTCACTTAATCTGAATCGCACCTAATATAGTACTATTCCAAAGAAATCTTTATATAACTCTAGCTATTAACAGCGGTTTATGGCTGAAAATTTAGATGAAAGCAAATTAAAGAAACTGGAAGAATTAAAAGCCTTAGGAATCAATCCTTATCCCTATTCTTATTCTCAAACTGATCATGCTCTGGAAATTAATCAGAAATATTCTCATCTGAATTCAGGAGACCATACCAAAGATACAGTTTCGGTGGCAGGAAGGATCATGCTTAAACGGGTCATGGGCAAGGCCAGCTTTTTTCATCTCCAAGATCAAAGCGGAAAAGTTCAGCTTTATCTTCAGGAGGATAAATTAGGTAAAGAAAAATACGATATTATAACTAAAAAAACTGATCTGGGTGATTTTTTGGGTATTGCTGGAATTATTTTTAAAACTCAAAAAGGGGAAGTTACCATTGAAGTTTCCAGTTCTGAGATCTTATGCAAATCTTTATTACCTTTACCGGAAAAATTTCATGGTCTTAAAGATGAAGAGTTAAGGTACAGGCAAAGATATGTAGATTTAATTGTCAATCCGGAAGTTAAAGAAGTTTTCATCAAACGGGCGAAGATCTATCGGGCGATCAGAGAGTTCTTAGATCAGAAAGATTTTATTGAAGTTAGAACGCCTATTTTACAAACTCAGTATGGAGGAGCGAATGCCCGGCCGTTTATTACTCAAATCAATGCCTGGAAGATGCCCATGTATCTTAGAATTGCTTATGAATTAGATTTGAAACGGCTGATTGTAGGCGGTTTCGAAAGGATTTATGATTTAAGCTCTTGTTTCAGGAACGAAGATGCAGATAGAACCCATAACCCTGAATTTGCCATGATGGAAATCCAATGGGCTTATGCGGATTATAATAAAGCTATGGAATTAACCGAACAGCTCTGGGATTATGTAGCCAAGAAAGTGTTAGGAACTACGATCATCGAATATGGCGGGAATAAGATCGATCTGACAGCGCCCTGGAAAAGATTGACCATGAAAGAGGCCTTGAAACAGTTAGCGAAGATTGATTTAGATAAGTTGTCTGATAAAGAATTGGTAGCCTTAATCCGCCAGCATAAGATCGAGTGTGAGGGAAAAACTTCCCGGGGGGAGATGATGGTCTTATTATTTGAAGAGTTGTGTGAAGATAAATTAATCCAACCGACCCATATTATTGACCATCCTAAAGAATCTTGTCCTTTAGCTAAACAGCATAGAAATGATCCAGAATTAATTGAGAGGATCGAACCGTTCATCAATGGCTGGGAAGTGGGTAATTGTTATTCGGAATTAAATGATCCTATTTTACAGCGGGAATTGTTAGAAGAACAGGCTAAGAAAGGCCGGGGCGGAGATGAAGAAGCGCATCCCATGGATGAGGATTTCATCCGTGCTTTAGAGATCGGCCTGCCTCCTAATACGGGGATTGGGATTGGGGTGGATCGGATGGTGATGCTGATGACTGGGGCAGATTCTATCCGGGACATAATTTTGTTTCCAACTATGAAGCCGAGAGAGGAAGAGAAGGAAGAAGGAAGGGGAGGAAAATAAGCTGGTGTTACTTATAACGGAGTTTAGGTTATAATAAAGTCGTTTCCACCAATCGTTGCTGTTAAGCAACTCACGAGGAACAAAGTTCCAACTTGATTTGATTGGTGGCGCACTTCTCAGTCAAAATGTTCAGCTCTCATTCTGCGAGCGACCCGAGCCCGAAGGGCGGGCATGCCACCAGTCGTTGCTGTTAAGCAACTTCGGAGTGCAACGACAGAATGTGACTGGTGGTGGTCGCGAGCATTTTGACAGCTCCACCCTTTAGGGCGCTAAATTTCTGTTCCGAAACACAAGAAAATCAAAGATTTTCTGTGCCCCAAAAATTTTCAATTTTTCAGGGACTTGCCAGTGTAAGCGAGTGTCGTAAAGCCACGGGCTTTAGCCCGTGGATAGTTCTCGTCAGAGAACTTGAGAACGTTAGTGACCCTAGGCATGAGCAGGCAAGTTTTCGTTACTATAACTCTAACGTTTGGAGAAAAAAAATCTTTAATATACTACAAACTTGTAGTACTACAATAATGTAGTATACTGGAGCTTCACATATTCTTTAAGGAATTTATCTGCGACAAAATAATTATTTTCTTCTTTTTTAACTAAGTCGTGCTCTTTAATCAATCGATGCAGAATGACGATAACATTCTTTGCATCTAAACCGATTTTTGATGCAATCTCAGCTGGTTTTTTAAAGTCAAAAAGGCACAGAGTCAGGAAGACTTCTTTGTTCCTTCCCCTCAGGCGCTCAAAACCGGTTATCAGATGGGCAGGAATGGAAGTGATAGTTTCTTTTAAAGCAGCTTCAAAAACACTTAAAGTAACCTTTTTCTTAGGCAAACTTAAGATATAACATTTTAAGGCTAAAAGCTGCAGATAGAACGGCTTACATTCAGAAACTTCCAAAATTTTATCTAAAACCGCTCCATCAAAACAAAGGTTGAACTTCTGGGCCCTTTTGAGCAGAAAGCTCCGCGCCTCTTCTTTGGGTACGGCTTTTATCTCATAAGTCTCAAAAAAATTAAAGAAAGGCCTTTTTTCATGGGTTAATTCCTCTTTAAAGCGATGCCAGGAAGAACTGACTACAAAGGAAGCCTGGCTGGAGGCAATTTTTGCCCTCAACGCCCATAAGAATTTATCTCCAAACCCAAACAGCTCTTGAAATTCATCGAGAAAGATAATTACTTTTTTCTGTGATTTCAAGCTTATTTTATTAATTAAATCAAAGCTTTTGTCAAGAGCTTCTTTAAGAGTTATTTTTTTTTCGCCAAACCTCAGCCAAAAGGTAAGGTCAGCCATTTCTAATCCAATTTTGGTGGTAGTTACCAAGTCCTGCATCGTTTTTTTAACTCCCAGAAGCGGGCTTAATTTGCTATACTCCTCTAATAGCCTAAGAGTGAGATTTTCTAAAAAAGTAAGTTCATCAAGAGGCAGTAATTCCTCGCATTTAATGAAAATGGGTAAATTCTTTTTTTCTAATTCTTGTTTTAATTTTTCAATCAAAGAAGTTTTTCCGACCCGCCTTTGGCCGTACAGAGCAAAGTTTAACGGGGGAACTCGTTCTAATTTCCATTTTAATTCTTTTAGCTCTTTCCCGCGATTGAAAAAGTATTCTCCTAAATATTTTGGGGGAATTTCTTTTCCAGCAAAGTAAGGTAATTCTTCAGCCATTACTCCATACTACAAAGTTGTAGTATTTAAAACTTTCTGTTTTTTGTATGCCGCTGGCGTTTTCTTGCTGTCCCCTATTGTCACATAGATTTGTTTTATTGAAGAACGAAAAGCTTATATATTCGTTCTGTTACAAAACAAATAATGAAGCTAAATGAGTTAAACCCTTGGTGGACAGAAAGTAAAGTAAAGCCAGAAATGGTTCCCGCAGTACGCCGGGAACTGTTCTTTAACCTGCAAAAGGATCTCTCGCGCAGAATGATTACGGTAGTTGTTGGTTTGCGCCGAGTGGGAAAGTCTACTCTAATCTTTCAGCTAATAGAAGATCTAATTAAAAGTAATGTTTCCCCGCTTCAAATCTTATACTGTACCTTTGATGAGCCCAACTTTCAAAGCAGAAGAATAGAAGAAATTCTGGAGGAATACTCATCTTTAACAGGGATAGATTTCCGGAAAGAGAAAGTGTATTTATTCTTAGACGAGATCCAAAAAGCGAAGGAGTGGGTAGCCAGCACCAAATTACTTTATGACCATTATCATAATATTAAAATCGTAGTCTCGGGATCAGCTTCTCTGCCTATTCTTGCTGAGGCAAAGAAAAGCCTGGCTGGGAGAGCAATGTACTACGAATTAAAGCCGCTTCATTTTAAAGAATTTCTACAGCTAAAAGGAACTAAATTCGATGAAAACAAGCCGGCTTTGTATGAAGAATTGCTAAAAAAAGAATTTCGTGCTTTCCTCTACCGCCCTTTCCCTGCTTTAGTAAAAGAAGCGGACATTTTGTTTATTAAAAATTACATAAGGGAAGCAGTCATCGAGCCTATTCTCCTGAAAGACATTCCCAAAGAATTCAAAGATGTAGATATCTTATTGCTGGAAAAATTAGTTAATTTATTTCTGGGCCAGCCCGGTCAAATCATTTCCATAGATGATTTAGCTAAAGAGTTGGGCAGAGCGAAAGCCACATTATATAAAGCTTTATTTTACTTAGAATTCTCTTTCCTGATAAAGAGGGTATTAAATTTCCGCCCTTCACTACGGGCTGCTTCCCGCAAGTTATCTAAAATTTATCCTTACCATCCTTGCCTTACTCTCCCCTACGAAGTTTCAGAGGACAAGTATGCGGAGAGTTTAGTTGGATTTGAGCTGGAAGCAAAGTATTACTGGAGAGATAAAGAAAAAGAGATAGATTTCCTGAAAGAATCATTGCCGGTTGAGGTAAAATATTCTTCAGAGATTAGAAAAAATGATCTCCGTTGGGTGGAATTTTTCTTAGAAAAGTATGGGGGAAGCTTAAAGATAAAAAAAGCTTTTTTGATTACCAGAGATGTGGAAGGGCAGAAAGGAAATATATTTTGGATGCCACTCTGGAAGTTTTGTTTCTATGGGTTAGATTAGCAATAAAAAGTTTTCGCAAACCTAAACATTTTTGTGCGACGACGATGGGCTACATTCGGCTTGCGACCTCATTATAGTAAACCAAGTGGCGTTCTTTCTGCTAAAGAACTTTCTTGGTTAACTATACCCGTACAGGAAGCGGCTGCAGTAGTGCAAGTCCCCGCCGTCAGCATCACTTTGATAGCTGTGGCTGTTGACGCACAGCGACCTCAATGCATCTTTTTGCGGCAAAGGATTGATGTAAACAGCCATTCCCCTCCAATCCTTATCGCCTCCGCAAACCTGTGTAAAAATATCAAAAGTAGCGCCAAGCAAAGAGCGGTCTCCGTTAGCTAAAAAAATCCAGTCCGGATGCTTCAGCACTTCACTCTTGCTTAAATTAACATTATACTTCCCATTATTGCTATCTCTTTCTTCACCTACAGAATCAGCGTAAGGTAATTCCAAATAATTCTCTCGAGGCAAAGCAGATAAAGCGACTAATTGTGGGCAGATGGGAATTAATTTGAATTTGCTGGTTCCACCACGATACTGCCTACCGGTACAGGAATCTAAAGCTACATTAAAGAAACGCAGAAGATCTTCACTCTCACGAGGAGTTCCGTCTGGATTCGTCTTGCTATTGAAATCATTCACTCTTGCAGTTAGAACTTCATACAATGTCGGCGGTCGAACATAAATTTTTCCGTTAATGGTGATAGTTGGTTGAGCGGGACATTTTTTCTTAGCGTAAGAAGTACGCAGAGCTCGTAACGCTTTAACATAATTTGAGCCTTCCACATGGTCGCGGGCAGTAAATTCTGAATTCTGTCCGGTTAAGCTAATTCTTATTCCCGTACTAGCTGACGGCGTTGAACCGCTCAAGATATCCAGTATCTGCCTACGTTTCCTTTTCTTTTTGGGCTTTAATTCTTCATTCGGCTGCTTTTCCGGCAGTTTTACTTCCCTTCCAGTATATTTCGCAAACATTTCTAAGGGAACGTTTTCCATTTCCAAAGCTTCAGCTAATTTCTCATCCTTTAACTCCATCCAGCCTCGCTGTTTGACTTCGGCATTGAAACATAATTCGTACAATTTGATTAAATCTTCAGGATGGGGAAGTTCCGCCTCATAGAATCTGGTTTTAAGTTCAGATTTTTTTCCGGCTAGCTCTTCTAAACTTAATTCTGGCCTTCCCACCACTGCTAAAGCTCTATCTATCTCCGCAGAGCCAGAGCAAAGAGCAAAAGCAAGATCTCTTAATTCTTGAGTAGCATGGTTAGTAATTCTAAGAAAAGCATCATCCACTTTTTTATCAATCTCTTCTTTTCTGGGGGTGTAAACTTTTGCCATCCATTCTGTAACTGTAGATTCATAGTGTGCAGTATTCTCTTCAATAGGAGTGCCGGCGCGATGGTCGCCCTGCTCTAACCCGAATCGTGCTGTTTGAGCTAAATACTCGCTGACTACCGGCTCTAATCTCTCCAAATATTCCACAGAACCAACGGCTTGAGGAAATAAGTAAGATAAATCTAAATCTTTGAATCTAAAGCTGTCCCCATGAACTTCCGTCCTTAACTTGCGGCTCGCTTCTTCTGCCAGAGTAGCCATCGTTGCTACGCCTTTCAGAAAAGTAGGTTCAGTTTGAGGCTCTGCTTGAGGAGCACCTTCTTCTTTTTTCGTTGCCATAGCTATATTTTAGGCTAGAAAGAGGTTCTGTTTATAAAGTTTTTGGCTTAGTCATCACTGTTAAGTAAGTAACCACCCACCAACCCCCCGCGAGGGGATGAACAGAATCTGGATTAAATATAGAGAAATGCGTTGATTTTGTGACACAATAAACGCATTTCTAATATAGATAATTGCCAAAACGAATAACATAATCAACGCAATTATCTATATATCCCTCATCGCAAAGTTTAATATAACTAACCACCTTTTCTTTACCGATATGGCTAACTTAATCCTCAGAAAAGCAGTAGAGAAGAAAGTCTTAGAGAAAATCAAGCCAAATAAGACTGAATCGCAGAAAGTTAAAGCAGCGGTGAACTCTTTCTTGAAGAAATTAAATTCAAACTTAAGCGGAGCTAAGGCCATCTTAGGAGGAAGTGGGGAAAAAGATACCTGGCTTTCTGGTATCCATGATATTGATATTTTTGTGCAATACGATTACCAGCAATATAAAGATAAATCAGCGGAATTATCTGAACTTCTTTATGCTGCTTTGAAAAGAGCTTTTCCTAAAGTTAAACTAAATAGATTACATGGAAGCAGGGATTATTTCCAATTGGTCTATCAAAAATACAATTTTGAGCTTGTTCCGATTATAAAGATCAAAAAAGTTGAGGAAGCTTTGAATATCACAGATATTTCTCTTTTACATGCAATCTGGGTCAATCACCAGGCTAAAAAATTGAAAGATGAAATTCGTTTAGCTAAACAGTTCTGTAAAGCCAACCAATTATACGGGGCTGAATCTTATATCTCTGGCTTCAGCGGCTATGTGCTAGAAATCTTAATCACTAAATACGGTTCTTTTGAGGGTTTCTTGAAAGCAGCTATCTCCATGGGTATCAATGAAGTGATTGATATTAAAGAATATTATAAAGGGAAAGATGTTTTTTTTCAGATCAATAAGTCTAAGCTGCAATCTCCTATTGTAGTGATTGATCCGGTAGATAAAGACCGGAATGCAGCTGCGGCTTTATCTCTGGAAAAGTTTATTTCTTTAAAGAAAGTGGCCAGAGAATATCTGGAGCATCCAGACCAGAAATACTTTGAGCGGGAAGAAATCAGCTTTAAAAGATTGCGAGAGAAAGAAAATAAGTATAATTTAGTTTATCTTACTATAGGGCCTTTGGCAGGGAAAGAAGATGTAGTGGGGGCTAAATTAGTCAAAGCTTTTGAGTTTCTGAAGACAGAATTAAGCAAATTTGAGATAAAGCAATCCGGCTGGGATTGGGATAAAAAAGCAGTGTTTTATTTCTTTTTAGCTAAAAAGCTCTTGCCTGAGGAAGAAATTCGGCCTGGTCCGCCCTTGAAATTAAAAGAGTTTGTCAAAGATTTCAAGAAGAAGAATAAGAATACTTTTGAAAGTGATGGAAAGATAATGGCTAAAATAAAAGTAGAATTTCCTAGCTTGGAGAATCAGGTGAAGAACTGTCTGAAAGAAGAATATTTCAAAGAGAAAATTAAAGCGGTTAAAGAAATTAAGTTTGGTTAGGGGAAAAGTTTAATTAGACTTAAACCATCTTACTTAAAATGGAGCTAAAATATTCATTAAAGTTTTATTGGGGTATTATTCTGATCTTGTTAAGTTTAATTCTGGGTTTGGTGAGTAAAATAACCTTTATCTTTTATTTTTATGATTCTTATCTTCAGATGCTTTCAGCGGTGATTTATATTTTTTCTTGGCCTTTATTGATCTTAGGAGTGTGGTGGGTAGGGAAAGAATATGCGGACAGCTTGCGGAGATATTTTCATTATCATTATTATCATGAGCATCTCAAGCGAGGTTCGCATAAGATCTATGATGCGACTAAAGCTTTAAGAGAAAAGACTCATGAGAAAGCTTTGAAGATTAAAGAGCAGGTTAAGGGTAGAGTGACTAAAAGAAGAAAATAAAACGCCAGCGCTCGGACCTTCCGAAAAATAAGTTTTTCTTATCTCTCATTTGAACCGAGAGTCCCTTGCGGGAGCGGTTTTCCATCCGGATTCGAGATTCGGCTTGATTCTATCCGCCGCAGTACCGGATTGTGCCACGCTGGCGAGCAGCACGAGACAGCGCGGCGACCAGAAACTTGTTTCTGAGTATGCCCCGCTGGCAAACAACATGAGGCTTAGAAAGGGAAATGGTTACTTCTTTATAAAAATAATCTAGAAAAAGAGAAAAAAAAGAAAGATTTATTTCTTCTTTTTAGCTGGGGCTTTTACACTATAACCATTATCATTGAACCATTTTGGCCAAATCAAAGTTAATAGGCACCAGAGCACTCCTAATACTGCTAAGTATGCAATCCACCCATCTACGCCTTGCCATAAAGGCCAGACAAAAACGTTTAGCAGCAATAACAGACAAAATACTAATCCTTTCCATCCATAAATGCACATTTTTAATCACCTCTTTTTATTAGATTAAGAATATTCGGATAGTTTAAAAAGCTGTTGGTTTTGAATAAAGTCATTCCACTGGTGTTTTCACCAGTGGTTTAAACACTAGTTACATTCCTAAGTCAAAATGCTCAGCTCTTATGATGTGAGCGACCCGAGCCCGAAGGGCGAGCATGCCACCGGTCTCTGACCGGTGGTGGTCGCGAGCATTTTGACATTTAAAGTTGGACCGGTTTATTAGCTTCTTTATCCAGTTTCTCAATTAAAGCTCTTGTGCCGGTATCGTCTAACACTTCTAGTTTGAGTTCAGTTGCCACTTGGACCAATCTTTGGTTTGCTTGAGCTACTTCCTGATCATTAGCCACGACCAACTCTGCCTCGTAATAGCGGATATCGTTGGGCGCAATCACCAGTGACCATTCTATATCTTTGTATTTATAAATCACTTTTAGGCGGTGCATCCAAATGGCCTTGGCGCAGCCTAAACCTTTCAGAACTTTCTTAGCTTTTTCCAAATTTGAATCTTTCAGTTCTAGAGATACTTCTTCGCGTGCGCCTTGGACAGCGCATTTCATCATAATTTCACACTGGCCGTTGGTATTGCGCAACCTAATGTCCATCGGACGGTCGACAAAATCCGGGGTATAACCTGGATAATCCTGTAATAAATACATTTCCCGTTCTTGGCTGGCGTGGTGAGTACCATTTTTTTCTAAAAACAGTTTTAGTTCAGCGTAGCTTTTAGAATCCAGTCTGCCTCTGATTTCTACTTCGATCTCTTTGATTTTCATTTTTTCTCTTAATTTATAATATTGAATTACGGCTGCCGGGACTTTCAATGCTCTAGCGTGGAAAGCTATTAACGCTAGCGAGTATGATTGAACCCGGGCCACAAGCTTGGGAAGCTCGGATCATGCCGTTAGACCACAGCCGTATGAAAAGAATAAACTGATCTTTTATTTAAATAATTATCTCTATCCTATTGGTCATTTCACCATCACAATAATCTTTATTAACTAATTGGTTTCTCCAGAGAAAAATGACCTATCGCGTTGTTCCGTTAAAGAAAGCACCAGATTTGCAGCTAGAGGATACTTTTGGGGTAAGAACAGGAGGAAGTATGGAAGATGCTCTAGGTAATCTAGAGAAGGCTATAAAAAGCCATTTAGTTCGTCAAGCTCCGGGAAAATCAGTCATTTATGTCTATCCAGTTTCCCAAAAAAGTTACGAAGCAGCATTAACGGACAATTTTCAATATACCTCTTTACCAGAAGTTTTAATTAAAGATAGAAGAGGGAGAGAGAGATTTTAGGCAGGGATACAATTGGTTATTGGTCTAAGTCTTATCTCCACTCTGAATGTCCAAACTGGACCAATAGATCGTAGCCAGAAACATTAGGAACATCACAAGCACCATAACAAGAGCCAGCCCAGAAAGTTAACCTAATTTTGGGAAATTTCTTTTTGATCTTTTCCTGGATATCTTTTGCTTTTGGTTTTAATCCATCCGGAAGCTGGATTAAAACTTTCTGGGCTTTATTCTTTTCTAAAACAGAAAATAATTTTTCTAATTCTAAATTTAGCTGTAACATTTTCTTAACCTTTTCTAATCTAATAATTCTAAGCCCATTCTAAGGTAAGTAGGAATATCTAAATGATTCGGGTGAAGCACTTCTGCCGGAATTGTTTTTCTTCCGTGAGCTGCATAAGCATAAGCGAGGGCATAATTACCTAAAGGACAATAACCATTAGTATGCTTGAAGACGGTAAGAGCAGGTGCTTTTTTTAAACTAATCAAGAGGCAATTCCAGGATATTTCTTCCAGAAAAGCAGCTTCTATAGGAAATAAAGCGCAATCTGGCTGAGGCAACTCAAAACCAGAAAAATCAATATCCTCTAGCGAAAGAACTGTTTTAACCATGTTTACGCTTCTTCTGAGTTTTCCCTGCGGATAACCTTTACTGCGTCTATCTTTACGGTGATGGGAATGGGCACAGCCGATTCTAATAATTCTACTACAATTTCCTCTTTCTGCTTATTGATCCGGATGACTTTGGCATTCTCTCTCTTGAACGGACCGGAAATAATTTCGACAATATCGTTTTTAAGAATATTTACCTCGACTTTAACCTGTTCGAGCATATGTTCGATCTCTAGATAGGGAATTTCTTTAGGTAAGATGCCTCGAGCGTAAGGCACGTTCTGTAAAGCAGCATCAGCTGCCTCTTTAGAGGCGGTCTCTACGAAAATGTACCCTCTCATGCCATGTGGTCGGATAATGGAGTAGACTTCATGCTGGGTCTCTTTCTGTAATTTAGAGGTAAAAAAGTCTACTACTTGGTCTTCCCGATTGGCTGAAGTCCTGATGGCAAAGATTTTGCTGCTGCTCATTTTTTGAGTTAAGTTTATGGTTTATTTCAAAAAAATAATTGCACGATGAGGAAGATGATGAAACCAATAGCTCCAATAATGGCAATGCCAATCCCAGTTATCTTGACGCTGGTTAAATATTCTTCTTTATTAGGTTTTTTGGTAATACGCAATACCCGCATAGTCTCCTTAAAAAACTTTTTCAAGCGCCCCGGGCTGGTTGGTTCAACTGATGCTTCTTCCATCTTTGGAAGTCTAAACTGAAGGCTTGATTTATAAAGTTTACTATTATTTTTGTATCTTGGACTTTTGACGCATAAAAAAAGAAAGGTTTATAAAATACCTGCTTCTTAAAGTAGTTAACATGGGTAGAATCAAATCAACTTTACTGAAAAGGAAAACTAAAGAATTGTTAGCCAAGCATGGAGATAAATTTACTACTGATTTCTCTCAGAATAAAGCCCTTACTGCAAAATATGCGGACACTTATACCAATAAGTTGAGGAATATTATTGCTGGTTATATGACCAGACTGAAAAAACAAGGGCAATAAATTTATACTCGAAGTGTTAAATTTACGAACATGTTGCCGTAGCAACATTACGAGACCAGCATGTTGAGTTTATTTAACATTTCTCCTAATAGCAAATGTGTGAATAAATGTACGGAAACTTAACACATTTGCTATAATCAGACTAGTTGCTGAGTGTATCATAGAAAAAAGATGGAGGGACTAGAACATGGCTAACGACAATTCTATTTTTATCGGAAACAAGCCTTTCATGAATTATGTTACGGGTGTGGTAATGCAGTTTACCAGCAAAGGCTCAAGCGAGGTAATAGTCAAAGCCAGAGGAAAGTTTATCAGCCGAGCAGTAGATATTGCAGAAGTAGCTAGGAAAAGGTTTATGGATAATACTGTAGGTGTAAAAGATATTCGGATAGATAGCGAAGAGTTTGAAAACCAAGAAGGAAGAACTGTAAGGGTAAGCACTATTGAGATAACTCTGGCGAAGAAGTAGGTTTTTCTAAGGATTGTTTTTTAGTTTTATTCAGTATTCCTGATTATATCAATCTTCTTTTTAGCAGTACATTCTTTTTAAACTAATTATTTTCTTTTCTTCCCCTTCTTCTCGTTGACTACTTTAATCAAGCGTTTCAGTTCAGCCTGCATTACACCAGCTACTTTCTTTCCTGACTTTTCTGCTTCTAAGCAGATTTTCCTAACGGCTTTTTTTCCTTCTGCAGGACTTAAATTTCTTTTCTTAACTAATTCTTTGACTGCCTGTTCAGCTTTGGTTTTAGCAAAAGCAGCTAATCCTACTCCTACCAATAAACCTTTCTTAACCATCTGTTCTGTTTTCATCTTTTACACCTCATTTTTTTCAGGATTTTTTTGATCCATTTACTTATTAATTATTATTGTTATTATTACTATTATTATTCTTTCTTTGTTTTCAGAAAGATAGTGCGATGAATCAGCCATAAGCCTAAAGCCCCGGCCAGGAAAAAACCAGTCCAATAAAATGAAGCTGGTGTTTTAGCCAACATCATCAGACCAGAGGAGACGATCAAAGCAGCAATGATAAAGCCTAAAGAAAGGTTCCCTGAGGAACGTTCCAGCTCAGAAGTAATGTTTTTGACATCAGCATCTTCTATATCTATATTCATCTTGAATTTCTTAGCTTTTTCCATGATCTCTAAAGCTGTCTCCGGAAAGCTGCTGATTACCTCTTGATACTTGGATAATTTTGATTTAGTGCGGTCATAAGCTTCTCTGGCCAGGAATTGGGGAGTGACCAGTTCGGTTAAAATTTCTCGGGTTACTCTATAAAAAGGAAAGTCAGGCTGGTAGCGTAAAGCTAATCCTTCTACAATGGCCACGGTTCTCCCATAAAGTACGAAATCTGTAGGAATTTCAATGTGATGCTTATAGGCAGTAGTCAAAGTTTCTTTGATGAAAGTTCCTACTAACAGATCTTTAGAGGAAGAATAATGCAGCTGTTCGAAAATGTCTCGAACATCTTTAAGGAAAGCTTCTTTATCAATATCGCTCTGGGGATTAGTTTGTAAAATAATATCTACAGCTTTTTCTGGTTCATTATTTATAAAACTGTAAAATAAATCTAAGGCGTACCTTCTCAGCTTTTTATCGAAATGGCCTAAAATCCCAAAGTCAATCAATCCAATTCTTCCGTCTTTAAGAACTAAAATATTTCCGGGATGAGGATCGGCATGGAAAAAACCGTCTACGAAAACCTGTTTGAGAATGACATAATATCCGTTACGGATTACTCTGGTTAAATTGATTTTCTTTTTTCTGATCTCGTCTATATTGTGTAAAGGAATCCCATCTAAGAATTCTGTAGTTAAAACTTTAGAGGTAGTATATCCTGAATACACTTTAGGTATCTTTAGGATTTTGCTTCCCTTAAAATTATTGGCGATCTGCTGAGCGTAATGCGCTTCTATCCCAAAATTTAGCTCTTTGATGGTCCATTTCTCAAATTCATGGACGGTATTCTTTAGAGCATATTCTTTGAAATCTGGAAGATGGTGCTCCAATAATTCTACAATCTTGTACATGATTTCGATATCTTCTTTGATGATCTGTTCGATCCCCGGACGCTGGACTTTTACTGCTACAATCTCTTTTCCGATCTTGGCTTTATACACCTGAGCCATGGAGGCAGAAGCAATCGGTTTCTGGTCGAAAGAAGTGAAAATTTTATTTAATGGTTTTTTCAGTTCGCTTTCAATGATGGTCTTAGCAACCGAGAAAGGGAAGGAAGGAACTCGATCTTGCATCTTTTCAAATTCAGTAAGAAATTCTGGTGGAACTAAGTCCGGGCGCAAGGATAAGAGCTGGCCTAACTTAACGAAAGTCGGCCCTAATCTTTCGAAGGCTTTTCTTAACCGGACTTGATGGTCAATGGCTTTTTCTCTAGCGATACGGGCCTGAATCCTTTTATGGAAAGGCAGATGATGATGTAATTTTATCTTGGAGATTAGATAGCCGAATTCTTCTTCAAAGAAGACATGGACTATCTCTTCGATACGCTTGCGATTCTGATGGTTCTTCAATAGCTCATATAAAGTCATATTTACCTCTTTTTATAGAATTAAGATTAGTTTGTTTTTAAAGGTTTTTATTGAGGATATTTTTCTGGCTAGGTTTAATAGTTCAGACTAGGAGGTAAAGAAGTATTCTTAATCTAAAACCCTAACTTGTCTTGACCCATATTCTTCTAATTCCGGAAACAATTCTTTAAGTAAATCTCCGGTTTTAGCAAGTTTCTTTTTTGGACCTTGTAATTCAAAAGAACCGAAAGCAACTTGACTTCTTTCCCTATCTTTAGAACCATAAAATGAGAGAATTATTGGTCCATGCATGAATGAATAATGTAATGGATGAATCCCTCTTCCAACATAAAATGGGGTCATGGCTTTTTCAAGTCTTTGTTTTATATTATCAAAAGTTGGTAAAGATTGATAACCATTTCCTTCCTGATTTAATTCTTTTTGTGCTTGCCTTTGATCACTTTCGCTTCTAGGCATCAAAAAGTTATAAATTAATCTATGTGACAAAATTTCTTCTCTAACAATATCAAGTAATTTTTCCTGTGCTGCTTTAAGATCAACCCCGTTAGTAATTTCATAATCAAACAACTTTTTAAATCTGTCATAATCTTTTAGATGTGTTGGAACGGCTTCAATACTTTTTTGCCTTTGCGGAAGCGTATCTTCTCTAGCTTCTAATCTTTTAATAATCAGATCAATTGGAGCAGTTACATAAACAGTAGTTGTATCAAAAGCATCATGAAGGGATTGTATTAATTGAAAGTCTCCAAGACAAACAATTCGCGGCCCATTTTTCAGGTCGGCAAAAGAATCTACCGGAAGCCCATAATTATTGCTTCTAATTTCATACGGAAGAGCAATTCTGTGTTGTAATCTCAATCCCTCATATTCTCCTCCGGTTACAAATCTAGCTTCTGTATCCCGATCATCTGGTCTTTTGTCTCGGGTAGTTATTTTTCTAAAATATTTTAGATAGGGATATTCTCTTATAATTGCGTCGGTTAAAGTGTTCTTCCCAACACCGGATGGTCCGCATATAATCAGTAATTGAGACATAGTAACTACTTAAAAGTAACTATTTATAAATCTTTCTGTACAATCACTCTTTCAATCTCTTTTATATTCTTTACCTTGCTCAACTTCAATCTTAGCTGGGCAGAGTCAGGCAGCCCTTTAGTAAAGGCCATAGCCTGAAATCTGATATATTGGAAATCTACTTTATATCTTTTGGCTAATTTAAGATAGGCAAAGAAATCTTCCATCTGCTGGGATTTAGTTCTCTCAGAATATTTTCCGGTTTTATTATAATCGCTGATTTGTTTGAACAAATAAGGATTGCCTATCGCGCCTCTCCCAATCATGACATAATCACAGCCGGTTTCTTTTTTCATACGCACATAATCTTCAACTGTTCTGACATCACCATTACCGCAAACAGGAATCTTAGCAGCTTCTTTAACTTTCTTGATCCAAGACCAATCCGCGGTTCCGGTATAACCTTGGTTCTGAGTCCGGGCATGGATGGTGAGCATACTTGCGCCTGCTTCTTCACAGATCTTAGCTACTTTTAAGATATTAATGTTACTGGTTCTGATCCCTAATCTTAATTTACAAGTTACGGGAATCTTTACCGCTTTAGTAACTGCCTCTATAATCTCTTTAATCTTGTTTGGTCGTTCCAACAAAGCACTGCCTGCACCTTGACGGATGATTTTTTCTGCCGGACAGCCGAAGTTTAGGTCGATGATTTCGCAAAGATTATTCTGTTCTATGAATTGTGCGGATTTAATCAGGCAATCAGTATTCTGGCCGAAGAGCTGGATTACTCGCGGTTTCTCTTCCTCTGCCAGATTAATCAGTTTTAAAGTGGCTTGGTTACTTCTAGCGAGGGCATTAGCGGAAATCATTTCAGTACAAGTTAATCCTGCGCCAGACCTTCTGCAGAGCACACGAAAAGCTACATCGGTTACGCCGGCCATGGGGGCGAGGATGGTATCGGATGAAAGTTTTGGAAGTTGAGGCATTTTGTAATCAGTTAATCTTTCTTAAAACTGCATTAATGTTCTTAAAAAATAATAACCCATTATCTAAAGATTCTTGGGCCGGGTCTAAATTTGCCTGTGGTAGTTTTCGGTAAGTGAATTCTCCTCTTTTTCCTTTTTCTCTAGAAAATATTTCTAATAGTTCTTCTGCTCTAATTACCATCTTTTTGTAGATCTTCAATAATTCTACATCTAGTCTTCCAGATTTGACTAAGAAGTCCTCAAAGGCTTCTAAAGTTTTTCTGTGTTCTTCAGGAGCTTCTGTTTTAATCCCATTTTGGATTAAGATCGCTTTTGCAGAATAAAAGATACAATAATAGGAATGACCAATGACGGTGCTGTAGAAAGTAAATTCTTTTTCAAGTTTAAATTGCTCTTTTTGGAGAAAAGTATTACTTGAGATTTGAAATAGCATCTGGGCAACAACCAGTTCATTTTCTGCTCTCTGCAGATATAATTCGGATTTATCATCCATTTTTTATACCCCGGATTAGATTGCAAAATTCGATATAACCATAATAAATAAGATGGTTTTTATAAATTTGTTTGCCCATATTTTCATAATCTGCTTTAAGCATTTCTAAAAACTCACTTCTGGTGAAGAGATGATAATCTATGGGTTTGAGTTCTCTTCTTTTTATTGTTTCTAATAAAGGGGCTATTTCTTTTTTTGTTGGTTCGGATTCGATAATAACTGCTAGATCTAAATCAGATTTTTCTGTAGCTTTATTTTTAGCATAGCTTCCAAAAACAATTAAAATAAAGAACTCGCTTTTCTTCTCGATCTTTTTTTTAATCTCGGCTAAGATCTCTTTGGGAAATATTTTACGGCGGATTTCTAATTCATTGATCAGATTAAGATAAGATAAAGTGAGATTGTTGTCTAAATTTAAGTTGTATGTTTTAACATTCCCAATTTTCTTTATAGTTACTAAATCTTGTTTCTGGAATTCTTTTAGGGCTATCTGGACGACATTATTTGATTTCTGCTGGCTTTGCTCCTTAATCTGGCGGAAAGTAAAACTAGTGAAGAGGTCTTTGTTGAAGACACCTAAAATTTTGATTTGTTCTTTGGTAATCATTATCTTGTTTGAAACAGAACTGATATTTAAGCTTTACCGACAATTAGGTAACCGGATACCTCTTTTTAGGTTGTTATCTGCTCCCTGAATTGATATTTACTATCGGGTAGTAAAACAACCAAAACATTTATAAATCCACCCTCTTTTTAATCTTTTATTAAACAAATTTAAAAATTAATTTACAAAACTCAAAAAGGTGAACCCAAAAATGCAAACCATAACCACCCCGATTGTCAGCGTCAGAAACCAAGACCTTCAGGTCTTTGAAAGACTTGAAACAGACGGTATTCTTAAAGCTTATACTGAATGTGTTGATGCAAAATGCCAGCCATGGTTCATACCAGAACTGGTTGATGCCAAGATTACTCCTAATTGCAATGATTATTTGTGGCAGAATGGTTTCACTCAACCGAGTATCATAGTTACCGGCAGAAACAGAGCCGGAAAAGCCGTGGTCGTTTATAGCCATGGCTCGAATTACTTTTCAGACTTAGAAAATCTCAAAAAAGTTTACCAGAATGGATTGAGTAATGGTGCAGGGCTCATGCTTCAGGAAGAATTTTTGAAATTGCTTGGTTTGAATGATGAAAAGACGATTTTTGTCAGAGACCACCAAGAATTGATGAATTCTGCTCGTGGCGATATTAAAGTCAGCAAAGCTTTGGCCCATCCTATGATAATTCCTTTTTTGGGTGGGAAAGATCGTGCTGAACAATATTTAGATGTTTTCGGTAAAAAAATCGGAAGTAAAATGTATTTAGGAATTACTAATGATTTAAGCGAAGTTCCCAGGGGGCGCTGGCTGGTCCTTGGCGACTACATCTACTACAACCTTGGCGGCGACCTTGGCGGCAGCTACAGCTTCAGCAACGACGGCCGTGTCCTCGGGGTAGAGTCGTCGTCGGTGGCGAACGAAGCTTTGTCGCAGCAAAGTCACGAACGAAGTGACTCGACGAGCCCGGTTATCGTTCCTCCGAAGGAGGACGCGCTGAAAAATCCCGTTTCATCTTTAGAATCTCTTCTGGGCAAAGGCAACGATGTTGGCAATGGTCTAGTTGTTATCAGGCAGGATCAGATCTCGCCGGAAGCCTACCAGTTATTGACTAAGAAGAATTAATTTATTTCTTATTTTTTTAAGATTATTTTGATCTGTGTTTTTAATTTGGGCAAATCACTCTGGATAATATCCCATACTAAGTCCAAATCCACACTAAAGTAAGAATGAATTAAAATGTCTCGTGTTCCGGCAATCTCTCGCCAGACTATTTCTGGATGATTTATTTTTGTTTCTTCGGACAAATTCTTTACCGCTTCACCAATTATCTCTAATCCCCGTATAACTGCAAACTGTTTTTCTATATTCTTGGAAAATTTGTTCTTATCCAGCCCCAAAACAAAATTATCGATAAGGTCAATCGATCCCAGAATGTGCTGAAGGTATTTTAAATCGCTTTTCATAATATTTTAACCTCTGAGTCCAGAATCTCTTTCTTAAACAGATTATTTATTGATTTATAGGTTAAAATATCCACTTTTTGGTTCAATTTATCTTCTAAAGCATATTTTAAATGAACCAGGTCTAACAAACTCTTTTTCTTCCGGCCATATTTTATCAACAGGTCTATATCACTGCTTTTCTTCTGTTCTCCTCTGGCGTAAGAACCAAAAATTCCTGCTTTAACTACATCATTCTTCTTAAGGATGGGTACAATTATTTTTTTGAGAGAGTTAATAGTTTGGTTGACCATGGTCTGGTGTAATCGGGGGGATATTTAAAATTTTCCCCGAAACTACTCAAAAAGAGACCATTTCATAGTAACAAACATCAAAACGTTTATAAACAGGCCCAATTTTTAACCTCCATTAAACCTGTTTAAAGATAATAAAAAAAATCATAAAAACCAAAAAGGTAAAACTAAAATGCAAACCATAACCACCCCGATTGTCAGAAATCAAGATGTTCAAGTCTTTGAAAGACTTGAAATAGACGGCATTCTTAAAGCTTATACTGAATGTGTTGATGCAAAAGCTCAGCCTTGGTTCATACCAGAACTGGTTGATGCCAAGATTACTCCTAATTGCAATGATTATCTGTGGCAGAATGATTTCACTCAACCGAGTATTATAGTTACCGGCAGAAACAGAGCCGGTAAAGCCGTGGTTGTTTATGATCATGGCTCGAATTACTTTTCAAACTTAGAAAATCTCAAAAAAGTTTATCAGAATGGATTGAGTAATGGTGCAGGGCTCATGCCTCAGGATGAATTCCTAAAATTGCTTGGTTTGGAAGACGAAAAGACAGTTTTTGTCAGAGACCACCAAGAATTGATGAATTCCCAATATGGTGATATTGAAGTTAGTACAGCATTAGCTCACCCAATGATGATTCCCTTCTTGGGTGGGAAAGAGCGTGCTGAATCATATTTAGATGCTTTTGGCAAGAGAATCGGAAGTAAAATACATCTTAGAATTGTTAATGATTTAGACAATGTTGCGAAGGGGCGCTGGCTGGTTCTTGGCGGCAACTACGTCAACAATAGCCTTGGCGGCGTCTACTACTTCTACAACTACGGCCGCGTCCTCGGGGTAGAGTCGTCGGAAGATGCAGTTAGCAACAAAGATTCATTAGAGAAAAGAGTTTAGTAGAATTCCCATCTCTTTCTTATTCTTAACTTTTTCCAACTCTGCTTTAAACAGCTTATCCGGCAGAGTTCGTTCTAAGAAATACATCGCCTGTTTCTTGACCTGTTCAAATTCTATTTCGAACTTCTCTGCCAGAACCAGATATTCTCTTAAAGCTTTGATTCTTTCTTCAGAGGTAGGAATCTTATATTTTCCCGTTTTATTGAACTCATTTATCTGTTTGAAAATAAATGGATTGCCGATCGCTCCTCGACCAATCATGACATAATCGCAGCCGGTTTCTTTTTTCAATCTGACATAATCTTCGACAGTTCTTACATCTCCATTACCGCAGACTGGAATTTGGACTGTGTCTTTAACCTTCTTGATCCAACTCCAATCTGCTTTTCCGGAATATTCTTGTTTCTGGGTGCGGGCATGGACTGTAATCATAACTGCACCAGATTCTTCACCTTTCTTAGCTACTTCTAAAACGGTAATATTTTTAGCATCCATCCCCAAGCGAATCTTGCAGGTTACGGGTATTTTTGAATTTGCGACTACATTTTGAACAATCTGCCTAATCTTTCCGGGAAGTTCCATCAAGGCACAGCCCAAACCTTGGGCAATGATTTTATAATAAGGGCAGCCAAAATTTAAGTCAAGAACTTCTGCATAACCTTGCACCATTTTTGTAGCGGTAATGAAATTGTCTATATTCCGGCCATACAATTGAACGCATCTGGGTTTGGATTCAGATTTCAGTTGTTCTAATTCTTTCATTGCCAGTTTATCTTTCCTAGCTAAATCATTAGCAGAAATCATTTCAGTTACAGTCAAACCGCAACCGTATTCTTTACATAAGCTACGAAAGGCAGGGTCAGTAATCTTAGCCATGGGAGCCAGGATGATATCTGATTCTAGGCTTGGAAATTTCGGTCTGAGTTTCTTTTGGCTCATCTAAACATCAGTCGATTAAGAAACCCTAAACCTTTATAAATACACTTCTTTTTTAGTAAATTATAATGGCTAAGAAAAAAGCTGCGGAAACTGAACCTAAAGTATCAAAAGAATTACCGGAATTAGCTGCAGAGAAGACCGTTCCATCTGAAAAGCTTCTGGAAAGAGCAAAAATTGAAGCAACTGAAAAAAATAAGATAGAAATTATTGAAAAGGTTAAGAAATTAGCTATCCAGCCAGAATTAAATCTGGCTTTAGTTGGTCATGTTGATCATGGTAAAACTACCCTGACGGAAAGACTCTCCGGAAAATGGACCGATACCCATTCTGAAGAGCTGAAAAGAGGGATTACCATCCGTCTAGGTTATGCCGATGTAGTTTTTTATAAATGCCCAAAATGCGGTTTTTACACCACCAAAGAAAAATGTCTGAAATGCAATGAAAAGACTATTCCTTTGAAGAAAATATCTTTAGTGGATGCTCCGGGACATGAATCTCTGATGGCCACCATGTTAAGCGGAGCAGCGATTGTTGATGGGGCTTTATTATTAATAGCTGCCAACGAGAAATGTCCTCAACCCCAGACTAAAGAGCATTTGATCGCCTTGCAGATCAGTGGAATTAAAAAAGTGATTATTGTTCAGAACAAAATCGATCTGGTTTCTCATGAAGAGGCTTTAGAAAATTACAAACAGATTAAAGAGTTTTTATCTGATACAGATTTCAAAGATGCGCCAATTATTCCAATCTCAGCCAGAGCAAATGCGAATATTGATGTTTTGATCAAAACCATTTCTGAGCAGGTTCCCACTCCAGAAAGGAATCTTAATGCTCAACCATTAATGCTAGTGGCCAGATCTTTTGATATTAATAAGCCGGGGATTAAACCAGCACAATTAAAAGGCGGGGTTTTAGGCGGAACGGTTAAACAAGGCAAATTTAAAGTTGGAGACGAGCTTGAAATTGTTCCAGGTTTTATGACTGAAGAGAAAAACAAGAAAATATGGAAACCTTTACAGACAAAAGTTATCCAGATCTTTTCGGGTGGAGTTCCGGTAGAAGAAATTATTCCTGGTGGAAGCATGGCCATCTCTACTACTTTAGATCCTTCTATCGTTAAATCTGATACACTTACCGGTTCAATTGTCGGTCATCCGGGAAAACTGCCTCCGGTACATTACCAAATCTCTTTAGTAACCAATCTTTTGGAACGGGTAGTGGGCACTAAAGAAGAGGTGGAAGTTAAACCCCTGGCGAAAGGTGAAGTCTTAATGTTGAACGTTAATTCTGCAGCTACGGTAGGAGTAGTAATGGACCCTTCCAAGAAAAATACTACTTGTGTTTTAAAAAAACCTATCGCGGCTTTTCCGGGAGATCGGATTACCATCTCTAGAAAAGTAGGAGATCGGTTTAGGCTGATTGGGTATGGAATTCTGAAGTGATTGAAGAATCTTTTGATTTAAGAGTGTTTTTATAACATTATTCTTCTCTTGAAAGTAGCAAAAGATTTAAAAAGTAGTTGGTCTGAGATGATTTTGTCAGGTAGTTATTAACCGATGAACCGAAGAAGATTTATCTTTTTAACTGCAATGGGAGGAATAGGAATGACTTTAGAATGCGATGAGGGAAAAAAAGAACCAACAAAAGAACCAACTAAACATAAAAGATATACCCCCTTCTTAGCTGATCATTCAGATTTTCTGATCGTCCAGCATGATGCATTAAATAATCCAAATCTAAATTTAGAAGCGGTAGTGGAAGAAGGTTTACTTCTTGGAAAGCATACTAATGGCAGAAGAATCGTACCTGCCTGTGAAGGAGATCTGTTTATGCTTCCGGATGGGAATTTAATCTTTACCCATCAGAATCTGGGAGAGGTAACCAAAGAAGTTTTTGAAGCGAAAAGAAGAGCAGGAAAAGCAGCTTATTTCAGTGAAATCCTGGAAAGATATTCGTTTTTCCCTTCTGAAGGCTGGGTGGTTCCGATTTTATGTCTGGAGTTGAAATATCCTACTTCTGCTGAAGCTGTAATTAAAGTTCATGCGGAATTGTCTAAAGCTGGTTTGGGTGCGGAACAGGTATATTTTGATTCTTTCTTTGGAAGTAAATTGGATTTGGTAGAGGGAAGGTACGCTAAAAGCAGGCATTTAGCGGCTAAGTTAGGACCGGTAGCTATCCCAGTCTCAGCTGCTCCAAATCAAGGGTATGACTTGATCACAGTTCCCAGAATAATGGCCTTCGGAGAAGTATCAGAGCCAACCATTTATGAAGCGGTTGGTTCAGTAGAGGAAATCCAGAAAGCGGCTGAGAATCCTTTGGTTCTAGGAGTTTATGCTCGGATTAAGGAAAGGGATCCGATAAGAATGTTTATGCGTTCGGTGAGAAGATAAGCGGTTTAACTTTAAAATTATCTTTCTAAAGATAGTAGATTTTAAGAACTAATCTGCTTTTCTTTCTAGAAAAGGTAAAAATATTAATCATATATCAATTACAGATTAATCTAATCGGTTTAGAAACAATATTAAATGGTGTTATTAACCCTAATTTAAGGTGAGAAAGAATGTTTTTAGATAGAGTTAAAAAAAAACTAAGCCCTTTTTTATTCAAGGTAGGTACTATCGCAGCAGGATTAGGATTTACTCCTAATTTAGCTACAGGGATCGGTTTTGTTTTTTTAGTTTTAGCTGCTTTCTTAATTTATAACCAATTCTTGTTTTATGGTGGTTTGGCTTTAATCATTAATCTATTCTTTGATGCGATTGATGGCTCGACTGCCAGAGCAACAAATAAGACCACTAAACTTGGCCATTTCTTTGATCGGACTGCAGACCAATGCCGGCAGTTAATTTGGATCGTTCTGGGTTTAGCTAATTTTATTTCTCTAAAACTGGCAATTTTAGCGGTTTTTTTGGATGCTTTTGGCAATTATATAGCTCATTTTGTTGAAGAAAATCAGGTGAAAACTTTACCTTGGGTTCCGGCCTGGATTGGCTGGATTATGATTCTGGGACTATTAACTGGAAAAGTAGTATTTTTTACCTGGGTATTTATATTTTTAGCAGTAGGGTTGGCAATTGTTCAAACGATTAGTATTGCTTTTCTTAACAGAAAAAATGAGACAGAAGCTTCTAGTTTAGCCAATAAAGTAAGAGCAAAAGTAAGGTAAATAGAAGATAATAATTATACATTCTAGTCTGAATCTTGAAAACACCAGGGTGGTTAGTAAATTTTTTCCAGTAGAAAGGTGTAGCTAAGATGGCAAAGATAATAATAAGTATTGAGAACGGCGGGAGAGCTCCCAAAAAACGGAATTGGGGGAAGAATAGAGGAATTAAAGACATTAACGCAAAAATTCCTAATCCGCAGGCTAAAGCGATTTTGGAAATAGTTTTAATGGTTTGTTCTGAGAGTAAGGCTGCGGTGGTATGATGACCTAACTCTAAATCAATCGGTCGATTATACTTCCATTTATACATCAAATAAGATCCGGTTTGGACCAATGAGATCCCGATTAGCGGAAGTATGGTGATGGATGAGGATTCGGTAAAAAAAAACCATCCGGCTAAGAATTTTAAACTAGAAGAGAGAACAGCGGTAGACAATACGTCAAAGAAAGCCCGGTTTTTTAAACGAAAAGGGGGGAAACTGTAAAGTAGTTGGTTTATAAGCATGGCTATAAGACAGAGAAAGAAGAAAAAATTATTAAAACTAAATATCAGTGCAGATGAAATTAAGATTATAGTTATAGCTAGTCCTGTTTGGGGCGAAACCATTCCGCTGGGGAAAGTTTTGTTTTTCTTTTCTGGATCTAACTTATCTACTTTTATATCACTTAAATCATTTAAAATATACAATCCTCCGTAAAAAATAGGGCCGATCAGAATCAAACCTACGATCAGTTGAGAAAGGTCAGGGACAGTCCCTAAAGCGGCTACTGCTCCGAAAGTAAAAAAGAAGAAGGTCTTGCCCCACCAATAGGGGCGGAGTAATCTTAAAAGTCCTCTCCAAAAAGTTAAAGTAAACATCTTTAAGATGAAAAAGAACTACTATAAAAAAGTTATCATCTGTGATAATCTATTCCAGCCAATTTTTTGATCTTTCTACTGCCTTCTTCCAGTTATGATATAATTGTTTTTGTTCCTCTTTTTTCATCTGGGGTACAAATATTTTGTTGATACCCTTCTTTTGGATCAACTCTGCTTTATTCTTCCAGAATCCGAGGGCTAATCCCGCCAGCATAGCAGCACCTAAAGCCGTAGTCTCAATTATTTCTGGGCGTTGAACTTTCGTATTTAGAATATCTGCCTGAAATTGCATCAGAAGGTTATTGGCGCAGGCACCCCCATCAACTTTCAGAGTTTGTAATTTCGTTCCGGTATCTAACTCTATGGCCTTAATCATATCTTTAGACTGATAAGCAATAGCTTCTAGAGTTGCTCGAATAAGATGCTCTTGGTTTGTTCCTCTGGTTAAACCAATAATTGTACCGCGTGCTTTCATATCCCAATAGGGTGCGCCTAAACCAACTAAAGCGGGGACAAAATAAACTCCTCCATTATTTTTTACTGATATTTTTTCTGTATCTCGTGCGCTTTTAATAATCTTTAGACCATCTCTAAGCCATTGTACGGAAGCACCACCCATAAATACGCTACCCTCCAAAGCATATTCTACTTTATGATTTATTCCCCAGGCGATGGTGGTCAGAAGCTTGTTTTTAGAATAAACTGGTTTTGGACCTACATTCATCAATAAAAAACATCCGGTTCCATAGGTGTTTTTGATGATCCCTGGCTGATAACATCCTTGGCTAAACATAGCGCACTGCTGGTCGCCAGCGATTCCAGCAATAGGAATAGAAGCATTTAGGATACTCTGATCAATATACCCGAAAATACCGCTGGACTCTTTTACTTCAGGAAGAATATTTTGGGGAACTTTAAATAAATTCATTAATTGGGTGTCCCATTTTAGCGTTTTAATATTAAACAGCAAGGTTCGGGAGGCATTGGAATAATCGGTAGCATGTACTTTCCCTTTGGTTAGATTCCAGAGAATCCAGGTGTCGATGGTACCAAATAATAATTTTCCTGCTTTTGCTTTAGATAAAGAATTTTTTACATGCTTAAAAATCCATCTTATTTTTGTAGCCGAGAAATAAGCATCTAGACGTAGGCCAGTCTTTTGATGTATTTGTAAAGCAGTCTTTTTGTTCTTGGCTAGACTTTCACAATAAGAAGCAGTTCTTCGGCACTGCCAGACAATAGCATTATAAACTGGTTTTCCGCTATGTTTGTCCCAAATAACGGTGGTTTCCCGCTGGTTAGTTATACCTGCGGCGAGAATATCTTTTGGCGAAATCTTAGCTTCAGAAATAGCTTTTTTTATTACCTGCAAGGTGGTTTCCCAAATCTCTATCGGATCGTGTTCCACCCAGCCTTCTTGAGGATAATATTGTTTAAATTCTTGATAAGCCTTTGCGACAATCTGCTGCTTATGATTAAAGATAATTGCACGATTACCGGTAGTTCCTAGATCAAGGGCTAAAATAAATTTTTGGTTCATATGGTCTCAGGATAATGATTAAGATGGTTTTCAACCCTATTTTGAAACTATTCGGGGGATTATTTATTTTTTCCCCCCGTATCTCTTTAAAATAGATTTAAGTATGCCTGGATAATTTGTAATTAATCCTTTAACTCCGCTGACCAAAGCTAAATGTGCGGAGACTAAATCATTTACCGTCCAGATATAAACATCAACTCCGCATCTCTTCAGTTCTTTAACAAAATCAGGAGTAAAAAAACTATTGGGATAAATATTACTTACAGAGAAAAAAGAGAGATTATATTTTTTTATCCAGCGCTTATAGTAGGGAAAAGAAATTCGATGGAACCAGGAAAAAACAAGGATGTATCCCAATCTGATGGAGGGATCTATCTTCCGAATATTTTCCAGAATAGATTTGTAGGTAGAATGGA
Organism: Candidatus Nanoarchaeia archaeon; assembly: GCA_035290865.1. GTDB lineage: Archaea > Nanobdellota > Nanobdellia > Woesearchaeales > GW2011-AR9 > DATDTM01. Next base: position 26,286 of record DATDTM010000012.1, on the reverse strand, counting down.
CCCAAATTCTTTCTTTATGTTTTGAACGGTTGATTTCGTCGATTACTAATTGTTCATAGCCTTTGATACTATACTTAGGTTCAACCAGAATATAGCAACGGTTAGAATGTTCAAAGATTGAGGCCAGAGCAGAGGCTAAGGTTTGAATTTTCTGATGTTCGACCCCAACCCCAAAATCATATTTGCGTAACTCATCTAAGGTCATTGCAGAGACTCTGCCCTTTCCATCTGAAGTTCTATTGATCGTAAAATCGTGAATGACTACCACTCTTTTATCTTTAGTCAAATGGATATCTAACTCAATTACATCTGCTCCGGCTTTAATTGCCTCTAAGAAAGATTCTTTTGTGTTTTCAGGAGCGATACTACTTGCTCCTCTATGGGCAATATCTAACACCTTTCCTTCAAAAAACGGTTTCATCTTCAATGAAAGTCCTCTTTTTTTAGTTTTTAATATTTTAAGTTAAATGAATAATCTTTATAAACTTATTCTTCTTACTTAAGATAAGGTGAAAGATAAATGAGCCAGGTATACTTTAAAGAGGTCGATGTTCTGAAAGGGCCAGTGCTCGCTCTGCTTAAAAAAGAGGGTTATCAAGCGGTAGATATGCATTATCATACTAGGTTCAGTATAGATGGTTTAGCGGGGATAAAATCAGTATTGACAAAATGTAGAGAAGATTCAATTGGTGTGGCCGTAACTGACCATAATCATTGGAGGGGAGCAGATTTGGCCAAGAGATTAAGCTGCGGCTCGGTTTTTACTATTCCGGGTTTAGAGGTTACCTGTCATAATGGTGCGCATGTTCTTTTACATTTTTATAAAGATAGGGAATTAAAGTCATTTTATGAACAAGTGATGGAACCATTAGTAAAAGAAAGTGCTTGGTTTATCAAACTTAATCATGAAGAGATTATTGACCAGGCTAGCAAATATCATTGCTTGATTACTGCTCCTCATCCTTTTGGTCCGGGGTTGATTGGAATAAAGAAGTTCAATCCCAGAGCAGATTTATTAAAAAAGATTCAGGCAGTGGAAGTGATCAATGGCTGTTGTGTTGGAGAGATGAATACTAAAGCTATCCGCTGGGCTAAGTCAATTGGTAAAAGTTTTACTGGGGGTTCTGATGGCCATTGCCTGGCAGAATTGGGTACGGCTTTGACTATCTGTAAAGCAGAGACAGTAGAAGAATTCTTAGATCAGATCAAAAAGAAAAAATCAATGGTTATCGGAAAAGAAGAGAAACTGATGGAAGATGCAGTGCATGCGGTAGGAAAATTTATCCGTGAAGAAGAGAAAGCTCCTTCTAAGCAAGTAGAACGGATGTGGAAAGATCGGGGATTGTTGGAATGGGATTATTTCAAGAAAAAAATAATGGGCAGTCATTTCTTGCACCATTTCCATTCTCATCACCAGGAACCGGAGAAAGAGATGCTTAAAGGACACCAGAAAACTAAGCACTTGTTAAAGTTTTTATGATGTTTTATTAGTAATCTAAATAGTCGGTTAACCAGAATGTTCTTTTTAATAAAGTTCATTAAATTTATAAAATCAAAGTAAATTTTAGGGTTTATGTTTAAAAAAAAGGGATTAAATCGAAGATTTTTGGTTACAGAAATCACAGTTATAATACTCATATTTGCTTGCTTATCGGAGATAAAACCTCTAGCGGTTGAAAGAAGATGAAATATGGCCAATCTTATACTTTGATTACGAGGACAACCGGACTTCTGGCTAGGACGATATTACATTATAGGAAAACTGAATTAGACCATATTAATTATTTGTTAAATAATAAAGAAAAAGTCAGAATTTTAGATTATGGATGCAATTCCGGTTATTTCCTTAATATTATTCATCAAAAGTACCCTTTAAAGAATTTTGATCTTTGCGGAGCGGATATTAATCCCTACGCACTAAATTATGCCAGAAAAAAATATCCTTCTTTTACTTTTTTTGAGATTAATAGTGAATTTTTTGATCAAGAAAGATTTGATGTGATTATCTTATCTCATGTACTGGAACACATTAAAGATAGAAATACTTTCTTAATGAGTTTAAAGCGATTAATGAAGAGAGACGGAACTTTGATCATCGCCATACCTCAAGAGCGTATCCGAGGAGATTGTACCCTTATTCAACTATTATATAACTATCTAAGATTGCGTTTTGAAAATCCCCATGTGGTTAAACTTAACTATCAAGATTTAGACCAGTTATTGGGTAAAAATGGATTTTATATCCAAGAGCATACCTACACCAATTTTTTATACCCATTTAAATCTGATCATCGAAGATTAGATTCCTGGAGTTTAGTGGTAGAATCTAAGCCTAAAGAGGACTTTGAATAATTCAATAATTTCCACCAAATTCTTCTATAGATTATCTTAAATGTTTACTACAATAGTTATTTACTTTTTAGGTTTATTCTTTCTCTTTTTTTTCTTTATTCCCATATCTTCTTCCAATACTTCTGCCCCGATCTCAACTTCTTTTACTCCCTTTTCTGCCTCACCTTCCAGCTCTTTCAATTCTTTAAACAAGAATTTCTTGATCGGCTCTCTGAAAAGGGCGATTACTCCTAAGATTCCAGAGATTGCTAATAATATTGCGGTTTTCCAGGTTATTCCCAAATAGAGATCTTCACCGATATAATTGACCATCAATAATCTGGGGATATGACCAATGATGACCAGGGCCAAGAACCGGTGATATGAAATCTTAGTCAAACCCATCAGAAAACTAACACTATCGCTGGGAAAGATGGGGACGAGATAAGAAATCAAAGCTAAACTCTCTCCTCGTTTTTTGAAAAGGTGTTGGAAATGTTTAATATGATGAGCATCCACAAATTTTTCTAGTAACGGTTCGCCAGAATAACGCACTAACCAGAAAGAAAAGATTGAAGCGATAATAACCCCTATTAAAGCCAGAAAGCTTCCCAGCCAAATCCCATAGAGATAACCTCCGGCAAGAACCACTACTGTACCCGGTATGGGTAAGACAATAGCTAAGAATAATAAGAGAATAAAAACTAAATAGCCGATAAAGCCAAATCCGACCAGATATTCTCTAATGAAAGTTGTAGATGAAAATTGTTTTAAATCAGGTAGGTAATAAATTACTGCAATTACTGCCAGGATTAGTATTACTAAAACCAGATAACTATAACCGCGATGTTTCTGTTTCATTCTAGGTGGATAAATAAAGTAAACTATATAAACCTTAAGATTTTACGTTAATAGTAATTTAATAATGATTTAATAATAAAAGAGGGATGATAAGATGAACAAGATTATTCTTTCCTTGCTTTTTGCAGGATTTGGTGCTCAGGCAATTAAATTAATTTGGCTCTGGTTTAAGCATAAAACTTTATCCTGGAGAGATTTGGTGGTTACCGGGGGAATGCCCAGCTCACATTCTGCTTTTGTGATTTCTTTGGCTAGCAGCGTTTACCTAGAAGAAGGGTTAAATACTTCCTTTGCCATAAGCTTAGTATTAGCGATGATTGTGCTTCGGGATGCTTTTGGAGTGAGAAGAACTGCGGGTGAGGAAGGCTCGGTGATTAATCTGATCATAAAACGATTAAAGATGAAGACTGAAACTCATTTTGCCATGGGGCATACTCCTTTACAGGTATTGGTGGGAGCTTTGATTGGGCTGATAGTCAGTCTCGGGGTTTATTATTTTTTATAAATTAATTTTCTTTATTCTTTTACAGAAATTTAGCGGGGTATAAAGCCCCACCTTTTAGGGCGCTAAATTTCTGTTCCGAAACACAAGAAAATCAAAGATTTTCTGTGCCCCAAAAATTTCCAATTTTTTAGGGACTTGCCCGTGTAAGCGAGTGCCGTAAAGCCACCGGCTTTAGCCCGCGGATAGTTCTCGTCAGAGAACTTGAGAACGTTAGTGACCCTAGGCAGGAGCAGGCAAGTTTTCGTTACAATCTTCCTCCTCTTTGCAACCCCCATAATCTTTGGTATAGCCCGCCCTGCTTATTAGCGAGCTGATCATGGGTGCCTATCTCAACAATCCGCCCTTGATCTAGGACAATAATCTCATCGGCTTTCATAATCGTAGATAGTCTATGGGCAATCATGATAGTAGTCCTATTTTTCATCAACTTTTCTAGGCAAGCTTGAATCTCTTTTTCTGTCTCTGAATCTAGAGCAGAGGTAGCTTCGTCTAAAACCAGGATTTTTTTGTCGGCAAGGATGGCTCGGGCAATACTGACTCTTTGTTTTTCTCCTCCGGATAATTTTACCCCCCTCTCTCCGACAATAGTCTTTTCTTTTTTAGGTAGCTGGGCAATAAATTTATCCAGCTGAGCGAACCTGATGGCCTGCCAAACCTTTCTTTTGCCTGCACGGGGGTTAGCATAGGCAATATTAAACCATAGAGTATTATCAAACAAAATCGGCTCTTGAGGAACTACACTGATGGAATTGCGCAATGATTCCTGGGCGACTTGATGGATATCTTGTTCATCAATTAAGATTTGTCCTTCCGGAAGATCAAAGAGACGGTAGAGCAGTTTGATGACCGTGGTCTTTCCCCCACCAGAGGGACCAACTAAAGCGACTTTGGTATTGGGCTTAAGAATATGACTAAAATTTTTGATTACGGTTCGGTTATCCCTTCCGCTGGCTGGATAAGCGAAAGAAACATTCTTGAATTCAATCTTTCCCTGAGCAACCTGAAGCTTTTTTGCTTCAGGTAAATCTATTACTTCATTCTCTTCTTTGAACATCTGAAATAAAGCATCTACATCCACGCTGCTACGGATGAATTGGCGATAGCCATGCATTAAATTAAAGAGCATGGGGATTAATCTCCAAACTGCAGCGTAAATTAAAGTAATGCTGCCTAAACTGATTCTTCCCTGCATCAAGCCGGTAAAACTGAAATAAAAGATAGCTGCGATGCCCAACCCTAAAACCAAAGTGTCTATTGCAGAGAGCCAGGAAAAATAATTCCAGAACTTATTTCTGGCGACTTTTAATTTTTCTGAGAGGGTACTAAAATAATGATAAGTGTCTTTCTCTTTAGCGAAATATTTCACGGTCTCGATATTTTGAAAAACATCGCTAAGGTTCTGTTTTAGGTTATCTTCATGGTAATTAGCTATATTTTGAGGTACTTTTTGCAGGTTGGTAAAGTAAATTCCCACCATAGCGAAGAGTACACAGGTGATCAATACTACTAAAGATGTAGCAATATCAAAATAGAAGATTACTCCTACTGAAAGCAAGATACGAAAGAATACAGGGATAAAGTTGAAGATGATGGCGTCTCCAAAAGCTTCTACCTTATTCACCCCTCTGGTAAACTGGGAGATCAAAGATCCGGTACGCTTATTGAGGTGGAAACGGTAGGATAAAGTTAGAATATGCCAAAACGATTTCTTTTCGATATCGTTCATTACTTTTGCTTCCATCAGGTTGACTACCCTTAAGGTGATGAACCAGAAAAGAGCACTGATGATCTTAAGCAGAATGAATAAGAAAACAATGATCAATAAGATTTCCCAGAGAGTTTCTGGAGAAAGATTCCCCTGGCTGAACAAGGTGCCCTTATCTACTAAGTACTTAAAAGCAAAATTGTCTAAAAAAGCAAAAATCTCGTTTAATAGCATCAAGAAAATCAATCCATAAAAAGACCAGCGATATTTCTTGACGAAACCCCAAAGCGTTTTCAGATTGTATTTTAAATCAATCTTCTCATACTTTTTGAGATAATTTTTCATCTTTTCTCCTTTTTAGATCTTTTAATTGCAGAATATTTATAAAACTTCTTTCGCTTTTATTAAGTTAGAAGATGATCAGCGCAAAAGAAATGAAAGAACTGGAACATTGGGCAACCCAGCAAGGCATTTCTATTGAAGAATTAATGGAAAATGCAGGCAAGGCGGTATTTGAGACCGTGAGAGAGAAATATGATCTAGTTGGTAAACAGATAGTGGTTTTCTGCGGTCAGGGCAATAATGGGGGAGATGGTTTTGTGGCGGCCCGCTATTTTGGGAAAGAAGCTCGAACTTTAGTCTTATTTTTCGGGGATAAAGATAAGCTCAGCGAGGAGGCAGAGTTAAATTACAATAAGATTAGACTTGCTCTGCCCGTGATCAAGATTGGAAGCAAAGAAGATCTGATTAAATTTAAATTTCAGAAGGGGATTGATTACATTTTAATTGATGCTATCTTAGGAATGGGAATAAAAGGAAAGGCTCGAGAACCATTTAGCTCAGGAATCGATCTGTTTAATTTTATCCCGGGGATAAAAGTAGCGGTAGATTTGCCTTCGGGATTGGATCCGGATACTGGCGAGGCGGAAGATAAATGTTGCCAGGCAGATCTGATCGTTTGTTTCCATGAGCTGAAAAAAGGGTTGGAGAAATTTAAAGATAGAATTGTAGTGGTAGATATCGGAATTCCTAAGAACTGATTTTTTGTGCTTTAAGAACAAGTCAAAATTCATTCATAAAAAATCAAATAAAAAATTAAAAAAATGGTTATAGTTTAAGTATGAAGTATAACTCAAAGAAAATTAGAATCTTTTTCTTTTAGAGTAACATTCTTTACAAAAAACTGGCTTCCCTTCGGTGGGTTTGAAAGGCACTTGGCACTCTTGTCCACATTCTGAACAAACTGCATTATGCATTTCTCTTGGCCCGAAACTTTGTGGTCTTGGACCAGATCGGTCGAAATTTCTCATTTTATATATCCTCCAATATAGAGAAATTGCTTAATTTCCAAACATTATTCAAGCAATTTCTAATATAGTTCACGTTCGATAATATCTCACGTTCACTATACTAACAAAAGAAATCTTATTCTTTTGCAACTGAGCTTAAATAAATACCCTCTATTTAAAAAGTTACCGCTATTTTTTGAGGTATGGAGCTAAAGATTGAAGTAACCTTGCTCTCGGGCGTAGCTTAAAATCTGCTCAAAAGCAGCTTTGATTATGGGAACGTCTTTGATCTCTTCCTGGTAAAACTGACGGACTTTGGCTTCGTTCCAGCCCTTCCAATCTTTTTTGTAGTCCAGTTCATGAATCAAGGCATCAATCCGGTCCACTGCCCGGGCGAATTTAGCTTCAGGAGTTTTTTGCTCTTCAAATTCCTGAAATAAGTGAGAAAACTTTTCTTTAAGAACTTCAGGAAACTGCTTTTTCATACTAGCAAAAGCTTTCTGTTCTTTTTCTTGCTTATGCTTTCTTTCTTCTACGTGATGGATGGGAATATCACCAGCTTCAATCTCGATGAGGTCATGATAAAGCAATAATTCATAGATTTTCAAGCGGTCCAGCTTTTTATCTTTAGTCTGATCTTTATCTTGATTACTTTTATCTTTACTTGCTTTAATTTGGCTATTTTTAACCTGGCTAAGAAAATAGTCTGCCAGGAGCAGGCAGCTCCAGGTATGTTCGGCAGAACTTTCTTTTCTGCTGAGGACAGAATTGGCCCTTTCGATGTTCTTCAGGCGGTACAATTTGCGGAGCTTGTGAAGTTGGTCCATTTTTTGGTTATCTTTTGAACTTTCGTCAATCGGAAACCGCGGTTTCCTCAGACCCTGAATTTTCCACGTGATGTAATCTCGCTGGAGCTTATGCCACATGTGCAACACTGGTGGAAAATTCAGATTTTAAAGTTAATTACTTTAGGGTTTATATTTATTTCTTTAAAAATCGTTGTTTTCAATAACAAAGAATAAAAATAACTGATGAATTTAGCCTAAATATGATTGTAGGAATCGTAGGTAAAGCCAACGTAGGAAAATCAACTTTCTTCAAAGCAGCTACGCTGGCGGAAGTAGAGATCGCTAATTATCCCTTCGCAACCATCAAACCGAACACCGGAGTAGGTTACGTTAAGGTTAAAGATCCAGCCAAAGATTTCAATAAAGTGTCTAATCCGCGTTTAGGTTATGTGCTTAAAGAGTTCCGTTTTGTTCCCATGCAAATGATTGATGTAGCCGGTTTAGTGCCTGGGGCGCATGAGGGTAAGGGCATGGGCAATCAGTTCTTAGATGATTTGCGTCAGGCTGATGTTTTAATCCATGTGGTAGATATGGGCGGGACTACCAACGAGAAAGGAGAGCCAATCGCTTCCGGTGGTTACGATCCAGCCAATGATGTTAAATTCTTAGAAGTAGAGCTGGATCTATGGTATTTAGGAATCTTAAAGAAAGGCTGGGAGAGGTTTGCCAGAACAGTCCAGCAGGAAAAGAAAGAGATTAAAATTGCTCTGGCTCAGCAGCTTTCCGGATTGAAAGTTACTGAAAAGATGATGGAAGATACCATCAAAGAGCTGAACTTAGATAAAGATAAGCCTGCTTCCTGGACAGAGAAAGATTTAGAGAGATTAGCTCTGGTGTTACGTAAGAAAACCAAGCCCATGCTTATTGCTGCTAATAAAATTGATGTAAAAGGAGCGAAAGAAAATTTAGTCAGAATTAAAAAAGAATTTTCAGACCGGATATTTATCGGCTGTTCTGCGGAGTCTGAACTGGCTTTACGGGAAGCGGCCAAAGCAGGATTAATTGAATATATTCCTGGAGAGAATCAGTTTAAGATTTTAGATGAGAAAAGATTATCTGAGAAACAGAAAAATGCCCTGAAATTTATCCAGCAAAATATCTTGGAGCAATTTGGGAGTACGGGAGTGCAGCAAGTATTGGATAAAGCGGTTTTTGAGTTATTAGGTTATTTAGCTATCTTTCCCGGAGGGGTATCTAAACTGGAAGATTCGGAAGGAAGATGCCTTCCTGACTGTTTCCTAATGCCTCCTAAATCCACGGCCTTGGACTTCGCCTATAAATTGCATACTGATTTTGGCAAGAATTTTATCTGCGCTAAAGATGTGCGCACCAAAAGAGCGGTGGGTAAAGAGTACCTGTTGAAGAATTTGGATGTGCTGGAGATCGTGGCGGGAAAGTGATTTTTTCTTAAAAGTGCATTACTGAATTGGAATTTTATTGCAAAAGTCTAGGGTATGACAGCCGACATAACTAGAAACTATTTTCTCTGGACATAGTTCACAGGAATTTTGATATATCAAGCAATCTGTTCCGTTAAGATTATCACAATTAACCTCAAGTTTATTTGAACAACCAAAGATGAGAAAAGTAAGTATAAATATAAATCAGATTATTAATGAGACAGATTTTCGGTTCATAATATTCTAAACAGAATTAGTGGTATATAAGGTTATTGTAACCTTATCTGTTTAAGATGTTTTTCACATATTTCATTTTAACTTCCTACTCAATTCTTCCACCATACCTTTAGAGATGAATTCATACTTTACTTCTTCATAAGCGAAGAGCACCTCATAATTCTTAATCAATTCCGCGAACTGTTTTTTAAGATTATTAATGGTCTGATGAAACTCGTCCAACCCCTGGCTGATGACATAAAGAAGATAATCATAATATCCGAAAGTTCGTGCTGACCATAAAACTGATGGCTCATTTTTCAAAAAATTTTCAAACTGCTTTATTTTTTCAGTATCCTGGCTTAAGTTGATTAATACCGCATTGATGGATAATCCCAGGGCGGAATAATTAATTGCCGGCCGATATTCTAGAATGGTCCCATTCTCTTCTAATTTCTTTAAGCGGTATTTCAAGGCATCTTTAGATACGTTTAGCTCTTTGGCTAAAGAAAGATAGGTTTTAATCGCCTCTTTGGAGATGGAATAAAGCAGTTTTACATCTACCAAATCCAGTTTAGAGGAATTATTCTTCTTTTTTAGAGTAAGAAAAGATTTTTCTTTAGGCTGGCCTTTTTGGATATATTTATCAGGAAGGACTCTTGCTGAGATTGTCTCCAATAAAATTAGATATAAATCCTTGCGGAAGTGGATCTTATCTACTAATTGAGCATATTTCTCCAGAAAGTCTAGCTCATCTTTGGCCAGGATAGAAATCTCTAAATTGTATCTTCCGCTGTAGAGAATTAAAGCATTAACATAATCAGCATTAATGGCTCTGGCCAGCAGCTCTTTTTCTTCATGGGGGGTATGCGCATCCAAAAATACATGGTAAGACTTATATCCTAATTTATGAATATTGATTAAAGTTCGATATCCAGTAATTAATTGCTCTTGATGCATCTGTTTCAGCCTGTACTCAACAGCCGACCTGGAAAGATGGACTTTTTCTGCAATTTTAGTTAACGGCTGACGGGCATTATCTTTGATTTCAGAAAGAATTTTCCAGTCGTTAGCATCAAGCTTAAGCAATTGCCGGGAAGGAGTCAAAACTCTCATGAAAGTAATAAAGAGCAATTACTATTTAATCTTTACGATTTATCACTAAAATACAGCCATTTGGTATTAAATAGTAGCAAGATATTAGTCATTTGTTCCTGAAGGGAATGGAGGGAGAACCATGAGAATAACTATCTTCGGCACTCGGGGTTCAATACCGGTTTCAGGGCCCCAATATTTAACTTACGGCGGAGAGACCAGCTGTGTTTCTGTCTCTGCAGACAGCGGGAAAACGTTTATACTGGACGCAGGAAACGGCATCCGCAGATTAAATTCCGTTGGTGATAAAGAATTATATCTTTTATTGACTCATTTGCATTGGGATCATATCCAAGGATTGCCTTTCTTTAAACCAACTTATGATCCTCAACGAAGAATTACTGTTTATGGAAAAGCTAATGGGATAAGTGTAAGAACAGCTCTTGAAAATCAACATGAGCGGGTGAACTTTCCAGTTCCATTTAGCGCTTTAGAAGGAATAAAGGATATCTACGAGTTTCAGCCGGGTGAGGAGATTTACGATGATGGGGAATTATGCATTGATACCTTACTCCAGAATCATCCTTCGGGAGGCAGTGTCGGCTATCGTTTTCGGGAACGTTTCGGGGAAGGAAAGATGACTACTTTTGTCTTCTCTACAGATTATGAACCGGAACATAACTGGCTAGATGATAAAGTGGCTGAATTCTGGGCAGGAGCGGATTTAGTGATTGCAGATATGCACTACGAGCCGGAAAGAGCAGAAGATTCGGGTGATTTAGCTTATTCAGCAGATTCAGCAAATCAAGCAGACCAGCTTAGTCCAGAAGAGGAAGCAGTATCTTTCAAAAAAGGTTGGGGTCATAGCGATTATAAAACTGGACTCAGATTGGCTACTCTCGCTGAGGTTCAGAGAATTGTAGGCACTCATTTTGCTCCGGAATCTACAGATAATTATTTGTCTAGATTAGAATCAAGAATGGAAGAGGAGGCAGGAAGAATTGCAGAAAAGTTAGGCAAAAAGAAGGTAGAGGCAAAATTAGCCAAACCAGGCCAGACTTATATTTTACCTTCAGAAAGTTTAGTGCTTCCAGATCTATCGGGGATGGAGAATATGCTCCCGGTGGAGTGAAAAGAATGGTAAGCATCAGACTGTACTTAAAATGCTTATTTTCCCGTATAGAAATTCTTATATAGACTCTTTTCTATTGGTGTTAGATTACTATTAATAGTATAGCCTGGGTCTGGGCAGTATACATTAATAGAAAAGAGGAGCAAGATAGAGATGAGCTGGATCTTAAATGTCTTTGATAAATTAGGATTAACTGAACGGGAAAATAAAAACAGAGTAGTGGAAGTTCATATCAATGACCTTCAGGACTGGATTAAAATCAGGACTGAAGATATTGTCTATCAATTCCAGCTGGAAGAGGCCCAGATCAATTATGTTAATTCTCTTAAAGATAAACGTTGGGCTTTAGAATGCAAACTAGATGAATGGGACCAGAAAATTGTCCAGCTAGGATTAGGTTCTACCAATACTGAAGATATCTCCAGACTTTTTAGGAATACCAGAAGATTTTTAGAATTATTAACTTTTTCGGATAAAGTTTTAATCAAAGATTTATTGGAATTAAATTCCAGGTTAGACCTAGCTCTAGAAGAATTGCAGAAAGCTCTGGAGGCAAGCACTTTTTCTTACAATTATTCTTTTATCTTGTCTAAAGAAGAGAAAGAGACAGATATTAATCCCTTGCTGAAAGAGATTGTGGATACCAGAAGATTAAAAGATGAGTTTGAAGATAGGATCATCTCCAGCGGATACAGCAAGATGGAAAATATCAGAAGAAAAGCTTTCCGTTTAGATGAATTACGAGAGAAGATTAAGATCTTAACCGAATCTTTAGCCATGAAAAGAGAGAAATTAAAAATTGTCGAAGACCGAAAGATGGAGAAAGAGAGAGAGTTAGTGTTATTACAGGATAATTCTGGTTTTTCCCTGCTCAGAAATGTTGCCACTAAAAAACAGCTGCATTCCCGAGAGATGGAAGAGTTAAATAATCAGATCAATGCTTGGATCACCAAGATCAAGCCGGCCTTAAAGCAATTCCAAGAAGTCTATCCAGGAAATAAATTAGTCAAAGATTATCTGGAAAGGTCCACAGATACTTTTTATACTGATGAAGGAATGGCCATCTTAAGTTTAATCAAGAGCCTGAAACAAAGTCTGGATGAAAATAAAATCTTACTGAATGCTGCTTCGGTAGAAAGTTTCTTGTCTGCTTTTCATCAACAGGAAGAATTGTCTAAACTTCATCGGGAATATCAACGTCTGAAAACTGAGATCAAAAAATCGGAAATTCCGCCCACGGTTACCCGAGACCTATCTTTTAAATTAGAAGAGGCGAAGTATAGATTAGATCATTTCTCCAAACAATTTGATAAGATGGAGGAAGAGGTAAATTCCGTAGAAGAAGAATTGAGAAAAACAGACGTTTCTCTGAAAGGAGAATTAGATCTGTTCCAGAATCTGGTCAAGATCGCCTTAGGAAAAGAGATGATGGTGAAGGTTTAAGATGTTTCTTTCCTGATCTCTACTTTTAGGGGTCTATTTTTTAATACCTTATCTTTAACTTCTTTCTGGTAAAGTCTGTAAAAAGTATATTAATTTATAGAGGACTTTGAATAATCCAATAATTTATATCCCAATCCTCTAAGAGAATTTGAAATGGTCGTAATTTCCATTTAAAGATTATACCAAAATGATGAAAATTACTATTTTTCAAAGTTCTCTATACAAAATTACTTATGAAAGAAAGGATCGGAAACATTACTGCCTAGAGTAATCCTGATCTTCCCTAAAGAACCTTCTCCGAACTTCGGAATCAGGCATAGTAAACAGTTTCCTAAAGTCTTTAATTTTGCTTAAATCTACACGTGCAGCATAATAATAACCCAAAAAGTGGGTTAGGTGCGAAAGGGCATCGCTATACTCTGAGTTTGCTAGTTTGGGTAATATTCTTCTAAGCCGTTCCACTTCTTTCTCGTCTCCATCTCGGTAAGCTTTAGACTTTTTTATCCGTATCTCAATACTTTCTGATGTTTTTTCCTTCGCCTGGCGCATTTCCTCCAACATTACTTCCTTAGTGATTGCATAAACAGGGGGAGTAAGGAATAGTGCTCTCTTTTCGGCTACTGGAAGTATTTCGTATAACAATCTCCTTCCTAAATAGCCGAAGAATTCGTGGGTTCTTTCTTCAGTTTTTTCATGATGAAATTTATCTCTAAAGAAATGGGCAATCTCTTCTGCTAAACTATCTCCATTAAATGATTGGATAGACTTCAATTCTATGAATTGGCCTTCTGGATAATAAACTGCCGGGCTATTTAAGGCAGGGTTAACCCTAACATTGGGCAGATCTCTTTCTGTTATTGGCAATCCTAATTTTTGGGAGAACAGAAAACAAATCTTACGAATAATCTCTTTTACTGGAATGAGTGCCTGTTCTTCTCTTTCCATTTTAATTTTACGCAAGCGCTCAGAGGCACCTATTTCCTCGGAGTCGAAAGGGGTGCTATCGCTTTCAGCTAAAATCCGGTTGGCTCTTTCCCGATAGCTTTTAAGTCCTTTTTCGAGGTCGGCATTCTTCAGGCGCTTTTCAACGCTCTGTAACTGCTTTAGGGATAAAATCATCGTCATTATCCCTGGGGTAGTCTCTGTGCCCAACGCTTCGTCAATCTTTTCTCTTATTTTATTCCACTTAGGGGGGTTCATCTTAATCAATTGGTGAAGTTCTCCACCTTTTGCTAAAATTATTATTAGCTTATTCTTGCAAACCCTCAATTGATCTAGAAATGATTGGAAATAGGCTTTATCTTCTAAATTAAGGCGCCGCCCAATGCGATAAACTTGTTTCTCCAATCTCTTAGTATAAGCGTTTAATTTTTTTTCTATTCGTTCAGATAATCGCTCCAGCTTTAAGGTATGCTTTTGGTACTCTTTAATCGGTGAATCTGCATCAATGGCTTGAAGAGAGAATTTTTCTATTTTGAGCACGTCTGCCCTTAAGCTTTGTAATTGGTCATACTCTCGCAAGGAGAATTCCAATGCTTTTTCCGAATACTTCTCTAATTTATGAATGAAGTGGGATAGTTCCATTAGAATAGAAAGAAAAAGAAGAAATATTTAAACTTACCCTCTAAAAAAAGAATATTTTTGCTTGGTTATGACTAAAGATAAATTTAATTTCTGAAAAATTATAAGACCTTTTTTAGCTCTCCTTTAAATGCGTAAATAGCTCCAATCAAAGAGAGGATAAATGATAAGATTACAACTAAACTTCCAAGATAGATCAGAATTTTAGATACAGAACTTTCCCAGAGTATACTTATAAAGAATATCACCAGTCCGGGCAATAGAACTCGGGTAATAATCTTACTTTCTTGGTTAAAATGATATTTCGTGAATTCTGACTCTCCCTTAGTCAAAAAAGATATAAAATAACCTAACTCCAATAAATAAGCTGTTACAGCCACATATCGTTCAATATTAGATATTTTGTTTGCCATAATCTTTAAAAGAAAAGCAAATATATAAACTTATGGGCAGAGAGGGCTCTGTAGAAAAAGTCGCCGCCTAGGCCAAGATTGTGCCTGAGCTAAACTTTTCGTAAGATAAGATTAAGCTACTTTTTCGGTTTATACTACAGCGAGAAAAAGGCGAAGGCACAGGCCAAGACGACTTTTTCGAGACTTTCTACAGAGCCGGTAGAGAGATATTTTGGAATAACACACTTAGAAGCTCGTTTAACTTTTCAATCAATAATCTTTTTATGTTTATATTCCAAATAATTCTTTTCCAAAGCGATTAGCCCGGGCATGGGTTTTCCGGACAGAAAAGTTAAAGCAGCCCCGCCGCCGGTGGAAACATAGGTAAAATTATGTTCCAGATGGAATTTGTAAATCATTTCTGAGGTTTCCCCGCCACCGGCAACTTTCAAGGCTTTAATCTTTCCTAAAAATCGCCCAATCTCTTTAGTCCCTTTAGCAAACTGGGCCGATTCGAAATACCCTAAAGGACCATTCCAGACTACTGTTTTTGCCCGAGAAAGAAGGTTTTGAAATAATTCTATCGTTTTTGGGCCGAGATCTAAAGCCATCTGGTTAAAGGTAATCTCTTTGAAACTGACTGTTTCCGTTTTAGTATGGTAAGCAAGCTTTTCCGCAACTACAAAATCCAAAGGCAGTATTATTTTCCTAGCGGAACTGCTCTTTAGGAGATGTTTAGCAATCTGTACTGATTCTAGATCAATCTTGGACATGCCTACAGAATACCCTTTTGCTTTGAGGAAAGAAAAGGCTAGTGCGCCGCCGATTAAGATTTTATCTGCTTTCTGAAATGCCCGCTGAATTAATTCAACCTTGTTTAATTTCGCTCCACCAAGAATCCAGACCGATGGCTTTTCTGCTTTAAGCACTTTATGGAGATGATAAATTTCTTTCTCTAGAAGCAGGCCTGGTAAAGAAGGAAGGAAATGGGTAATTGCTTCTAACGAAGCGTGTTTCCGGTGAGAGACTCCAAAAGCATCATTTACATAAAAATCTGCTAATTCTGCTAAAGAATGGGCAAAGGCAGGATCATTCTCTTCTTCCTCTTTATAGAAGCGGAGGTTTTCCAATAGAAAAATTTGTTTTTTCTTTCCCAACGAGATTTCTTCTTTAATTTCTTGACCAATACAATCGTTTAATTTGAAGATTTTATTTTTGGGAAGTAAAGATCTTAATTCTTCAGCCAGGGGATCAACTTTAAGGCTAGAAACCATTTTCCCTTCTGGACGGCCGAGATGAGTAGCTAGAATTATCTTACAATCATTAGCCAGCAAGAATTTAATCGTGGGCAGGGAAGCCCTGATTTTGTAGTTTTCAACTACTTTCCCATTCTTTAGCGGAACATTATAATCTACTCTGATTAAAACGGTTTTACCAATTAAATGGAAATTTGATAAGGAAAACATATCTGGCCTCTTTTTGTAATTTTATTTTAATGATTATACTTCAGAATTCTTAGTGAGTTTAAATTATTTTTGTTTTTAAATTTGGAAAAAGTAACATTTAAATAGTTTTTTAATTTCTTTAAGGGTATTCCTATTTTTTGGTAAGTATTAACGGTTTGAATCATAAATTTTTAATCTTAAAAAAAGAAGGTGGTCAGAAATGAATAAGCAAGATAAAATACTTTTTTCTGTGGTAGTAGTACTATTAATAGGGATTGTTTTCCTCAATTTTTATGGCAAAAACATGCTGGAAAATCCTATCTCCAGAGTCGTACAGCCAGTTCAAAAACAGGCGGCAGGCAATCTGCTTACCGGCGCAGCAGTAGGTGTAGAGCTATCCGGACAGAATCTAGAATCGCAGCAGGGCTTAGCGATCCAATCTGCAGCATCCTGCTGGGATACTACTCATAGCGCAAGTCAAGTTGCCTGTGAAACTGATTTCGGGTGCAAATGGCATCAAGACCCCTGGGGTAGCTGGTGCGAACAGAAAGGCTGCTGGAATTTCTTTGATTCTACTTCTTGCGGACAATCTAATAATGCGGCTACCTCAAATTATATCAATAAATCTTGTGCCTGGACTTCCTCTTCTTCTTCCTGGTGTTCTATGATCGATTGCTGGTCATTTAATGGAAATTACAATAGTTGTATCACCGCTAATACTACCTATGGAATCCAATGCAGTTGGGATAATGTTACCGACCAATGGAGTACTCCCTGTACTGGTCCTGGTGAGAAACAATGCTGGAAAAATCAAAATAGCACTTCCTGCGAAAATTCTGCTGGCTGTAAATGGGGTATGTGCAATCGCCAAAGCTGTTGGGATTATACCGGTACTTCTCAAAGCACCTGCGAATCTAAGACTGGTTATAACGGGAAAGCTTGTGACTGGAAAGTTTACTCTTGGGGAACTGAATGTGTAGAACAATCTTGCTGGAATTACGGTAACAAGACTGCCTGTGAAACAGATAACTGTACCTGGAGCGGAAGTTATTGTTCAGAGATAAGTTGTGGTTATTATGGGGGTTATAATTCTAGTTATTGTCTAAATAATACTTTAAACTTAAGCTGTACCTGGGAACCTTCCTGGAAAACCTGTAGCCAGAAAGGTTGTTGGAATAATCCTAGTGCAGACAGTTGTAATAGTGCGGGAGGCTGTATCTGGGAAACTTATAGTAGCGGTTGGTGTGAAGGGTTAGGATGCTGGAACCCGCAATTTAATACTCAAGTTAATTGTACTAATACTACTCTTCATCCGGGTTTAACCTGCGGCTGGGGTGGAAATAATTGTTTTGAAAATGTCAGCGCTAAAACCTGTAACACTATTAATATAGAAAAGAATTGTATGGATACTTTTTATTGCTGGTGGAACCAATCTGCCTCAACCTGTAATGATCCTAGCGGGACTTACATTACAGATTTTGTAGCCTGGAATCCAGGATGTTACATTTTTGATCGAGAATCAAGCATCTGCAGCAATACTACTTATTGTTATTGGAATGCTAGTAATTCCAAGTGTGGAAGCAATAGTTCTTTCTTAACTAATAATCAATTGAATTGTACTTTAATCCAAAACAAAACTACTTGCGGAACTATCCCTGCTTTCTCCAGCTGTTGTACCTGGGACGAATCAACTGGCCAATGTGTAACAGATAAGTTTGATAATTCTTGTCATAATAATATGGAAGAACCTCCAGAAGGAGCTTATTATTGTGAGGATTATAATGCCTATACCAGTAATGATACTTGTTTGAAGATTGCGGCCAGCCCATGGTTTATGCCCTGCAGCTGGAATAATGCCACAGAAAGATGTGAATTTAAAGGGGATAATGTTTTTGGCAGTAATGAAAAAAATATCATGATGATTGATAATGAGGTCAATTGTATTGCTGCTGGCGGTGATTGGTTAGTTGATACCTATCCTAGCACCAATGATCCAACTACGGCAGTAAAACTATCTTTAGGAAGATGCGATTATAAATTTGATGGTGAGCGCAATTGTGATAAAGAATGTTATGCTTGTGAGTTTAAAACTGATAGCAGCAACTGGAGTACTGCTAAAGAAGCTAAAGATGCCTGCTTCGGATCGAAAACTGGAATGTGCGAATTTAAACAATTTGCAAGTCAGGAATCTAAGGGGAAATGGGGGGATTGTCAGCCTAGAGAGGAGTTCAAGAAAGGATTAGTTAAAGGTGATTGTAAAACTGATTGCGGAGCTTGTTCTTATACTGGAAACCCATCCTCGGCAGAGAAGTTTACCGGAACTAAACCTTCCTATGATTCTTGTATTGCTCCCTCTTGCTATTGTGATAATAGCCCGGCGAAATGTAAATGGATCGCTGATCCTGCCCATGCCGATGATGAATCTTACGGCAGATGTGCTTTGAAATCTGAGAAAACTTGTGATGATAAATGTGATAAATGTTATGACGAAACTAACTGTAAGAATAAAGGAGCAAAGAAAGGCAATACTAGCTCTTTATTATCTGCACAATGTGAATGGGAAGATGGAATTTGTAATTTTAAATCTGGTTCGGACCAGATGGAACTATGCTGGGATGGAGTAGATAATAACGGCGACCAAAAAGTTGATTGTGCTGATTCCATGTGCTGGAGCGATAGTTTCTGTGGCGGGGGCATGCTCTTTGATGATTTTGGTAAAGATTGTTTTACTTTCAGTACCCAAACCAGTTGTGAAACAGAGGGTTGTTCCTGGGTTAATGAAAACTGGGGTAGCTGGTGTGATATGCCTGGAGCTGTCTGCTGGAAAAAAGATGGGACTAACGAGAGCTGGTGCGAGGGTGGTTTTAGTGGTGGCGGAGGAAATCTATCTAATGCAACCTGTGAATGGCACGGTGGCTTTGGCGGGTTCTGCGAACAAGAATGGACCATGGGGGGATCAACCACTTCCTGTATGACTTATAATCGTACTACTTGTGAAAACCAAACCGGGATTAATATGAATTGTACTTGGAAAGCAGACACTTGGTGTCAGGGTGGAGGAGGATATTGTGACCCGAATATTCTTTACGGAGGTTCAACCTGGTATAATTGTCCTCAATACGATGATGATGGCCAAACTATTTGCCAATCAAGCGGAACTGCAGATAGTCAAGGAGATTATCCTTGTACTTGGTTCCAAGATTCTTGGTGTCAAGCGCAAGGAGCTAATGCCGGATATTGCGACCACAAAAGTTTTAGCTGTTACCAATTTAATCAGACAGTCTGTACAGATACATTCAATACCACTTTTAACCATAGCCAATGGTGCGGCTGGAAAACTGACTCTTATTCATCTACAGGAGGTTGGTGCGAGAGTAAAATGACGAGTGGGGGTACTGGAAGTTGTTGGGAACAGACTACCTTGGGTGGTTGTAACGCAGTTAGTGGTTGCAGCTGGAGCAGTGGGTTCTGCGATCCGAAAGGGTTCGGAGGAGAATTTACTGCCGGGATGACTGGCGGGGGCGGAGCATCAGGCGTAGCTATGGGTGGTTCTGGGATGCAGTGCTTTAAGTATAACGGAAACCAAACTTCCTGTGAGGACCAAACCGGTTGTGGCTGGATGACAGAACAATGGCCTTTATGCAATGTTAACCTTGAGAGCAATTGTCCGCAATATACTTTTGATCGGAATAATTGTAATTCTCAAGCTCGATGCAAATGGAATAATGAAAGTAACTTTTGTAGTGAGAAACCTTTCGAATGTTTCTGGAACCATAGTCTAATAACAGATTCTGTTTTATGTAATGCTTCAGCAGTGTGTTACTGGGCTAGTAATATGGATTCTTGTCAGCCGATGCACATGAATGCTACCAGTCAAGCCACTTGCGGAAGTTATAATTCAACTCTGTTTACCTGGATAAGTGGATGGTGTAATCCAGAGATGGCTTCAAATTTCTTTAATGGAATGGAGATGAGCGGTCCAC
This sequence comes from Candidatus Nanoarchaeia archaeon, assembly GCA_035290865.1. Lineage (GTDB taxonomy): Archaea > Nanobdellota > Nanobdellia > Woesearchaeales > GW2011-AR9 > DATDTM01. The sequence goes on along the minus strand of DATDTM010000012.1, from coordinate 6,060 downwards.
CTACACCTTTGGGTACGGATGCTGATGATACAACTGTCCCTAAAGAAATAGATATTCTAGGTTTCGGAATGAAAGATATGGGTAATGCTTTTGGTTTTGGTATTTCTGTGGATGATATTAGAACTGCAGCTGCTTGTAATAATATCAAACTCTCTTCGGGAATGGGTACAGGTAAAAATACAACCAAGTTTTATTGGTATTTGGACACAGATGGGGTAACTACGGGTGGTTGTGCGCTAAATCATAATTCTGCAGCTGTTGGCTATGAGTTTTATATCCGGAATGAGTGGAGTTATGATAATAATACTGGATCAGTAACTGATAGTCCGGTAGTATACCGCTGTTCTGATGGCAGCTGGATTAAAGCGGAGATTAAAGTAAGCAGTGATAAGCAGAGCATGTGCACTAAAATTGGTGGAGCGATGATTGCCGTGGATAAAGCAGACTTGGAAAAATTCTCTGCCCTCTATGATTCGGGAAAAGATATTCGGGTGGTAGTAGCTAGTGCTAATAGCACTAGGAATATAACTAGCCCTTCAGATTCTGCGGAACCTGGCTGGGTCACTCCCGGTTCACAGGATTTTGAGCTGATGGACCTTTACGGCTATGAAACAGATTGGACTAAAAAAGCTCAAAAAGATGGGTTGGATACAGGTTATATCCAATATGGAGAGGATGGCGATTGCTGGACCCAGGGAGGATGCGGAAATTACAGCTGTAAAGGGCATCCTTACTGTGTAGCTAATCTGTATGGGGTAGAATCTGCAAGCTGGACTGATAGTAAGATTCCAATGGTGACTGGAGTAATCAAAGAGGTTTATCCTAATAATAGTCTAGTGATGTTTTATACCGATAAACCTGCCAATGGAACTTTAAAGTTCTTTAAAAATGATGGTACATGCGCAGAAACCTCTCTGAATGCTACGATTAAAGATATAGGATTAATCGAACAGAAAATAGACAATTACACCCTAGCGCATATGGTAGAGCTGTACAATGACGGGGGAGTTAGCTCTTTGAATTATGATTTGCAGAGTAGTACTCCTTATTTCTATAAGATAAAAGTGTGCGATGATGACGGAAAGTGCGGAGAGAGTAAATGTTCAAACTTTACTACAGAAAAGAGTTCTAACTGTCCTTTCTGTAAGTTTGTTTCCAAAATCGATGCGCCTTCAGGATGGAACGTCTACTATGACTTAAACCAAGATGGGAGCTATGAGCATTGGCAGGGACATATTTTGGGAGTGAATGACGGGATGTATACTAACTACACTGATGGAAGAAGAGCTAACATCATGTTCAACAGCAGCGATGGTAAAGAGCATATTGAATTCCTTAATGCTACCTTAACTAAAACTGGAATGAGTCCGGATATGAGAGATCTGGATGAGGATAATGCTCAGCCATTGAAAAACGGGACAGATACTACTGCCGCAGGAACTGCTATAGGCTATGTGGGAATGGTAGAGGACGTCAGAGATAGAATCGTAAACGGTCTATATCCAAAATCCTGCAGGATCAAGATTCCTAAAGGAGGAACCAGTTGTGATGCTTTATGGCACTGCGATAATGATGGAAATAACTGTGTAAACAGTATTACTGAAGGAGTTTTAGTCAATACTACTGCTGATTCCTGCACTTGGGAAATTCCTTGCGAGTTTTCGGTCTGGGCTAGCGGACAGCCGGGAACTCCTGGTGGAGGATCTAGCTCGTCAAGCAGTAGCGGTGGCGGAAGTTCTGGCGGTGGTGGCGGAGGAGGAATTCTACCGGTGACAGAGACGGCTGTAAGCGAACCTATTGTTGAGGAAACAAAAGATGCTGGTGAAGATAGTGAAAGTGCTGGTGAAGCGGCAGCGACTGCTGGAGCTGATGTAGGAGAAGTTTCTGCTGGGGAAGATAAAAAAGCTTTGACGGGAATGGCTATCGGCCAGGCAATTAAAGCAGTAATCAGTTCAGTCTGGTTCTTGGCTGCGATAGTAATGGTAGTTTTAGCGATAATTGGGATAACCTATTTGCGCAAAGCTAAAGCGAAGCAGAACAGCGGCACGGGAACGAAAAAAGAGGAAATTTAATTTTTTTTTATTAATTTTTTTTAGTTTATTATTTTAAATCATTAATATATACCTTAAAATATTCTTAAATAATTAATACTTAAAAGGGGATATTTTTAATGTATTTTAATACACTCCCGGAATAAATCTCCACTTTACTTTTTTACAATATTCTTGATAATCTGGATCTTGGGAAAGATGTTTCTCTTCGGTAATAGCCCGGAAATAATAAATTACGGTCCAGAAAAAGATTCCTAAAGCGAATGGCCAGCTCATTACCGGCAATAAAGTCAGCCACCAGACCAAAACTTTGCTGGTATAAGCCGGATGGCGGATGAGGGAGTAAGGAAATCTTTGGACTATTCCCCGATTGGTGAGATTAGATGCTTTTAGCCCTAAAGCGATGGTTGCGGATACGTAGATGAAAAGAATAATAATAATTATTATTCTAAATACAAAGGTTAACTCCTGGTTCCAGAACGAGACTTGTTCACTAGCGCCCCAAAGAATATACTTTCCGATCCAGGTATTAAAAGGAGGATAACAAATTAAAGTGACTATCCAGCCAAAAAGAGTTGGCTCTACTGATTTTACCATATTATTCAGAAGCTTAAACTCAAAGGCATAGCCTAAAGCAAAGATTAAAGTATCAATGGTAAATAAAACGGTGAGGGCTAAAGGATAAAAATGGATGACTTCTTTAGAAAGTAATTGCCATAATTGCTGGTAGTGGCTTAAAAAAAAGTTAAGCAAGAGTGGAAGAAAAAATAACTTAACCAGCATAAACAGAAAAGCTGTTTTCTCTTCTTTTTCCATGGTTAATCTTGTACAGATGCGTTTTAACCCTCTTAAGAATAAAATTGGCTTAGTTTCAGTATATCTGGTTGCCCTGAAATAATAAATTATCGGAGCGAAAATAAGATAAGAGAAATACAAGTAAAGTAAAACGGTTTGGGTTTGGGGCTGAAGTATTCTTTGGTAGTAGGGCAGTAATCTAAAAATAATTATCCCTAGACCGTAGATTAAAATACCAGATAAATATAATTCAATTCCTCTTTTGGTAGATCTCATTTTTAAACTAAATAAAGAAAATTCCTGAAAATTAGCTATCCTCGGAGCAAGTTCCACGGCATTAAGCCCATTTTCTCGCTTCGTGACCGGAATTTTCTAATTTCAAAGTTGGTCGCAGCAAGCTGCGGGGTATTAGACCCAACTTTGAAATAAAATAGATTAATTTAATTAATTGTTGATTTCTTAACTGGGTACATACCCCATAGCTTGCTATGATATTAAATTACCCAGTTAAGATTAAAAAATCCCAACTAATTAAATACCCCGCAGCTTGCTGCGATTGGGATTTTTTATTTTTTTTTTAAACATTTACTAACTTCTGGATTTCATCTTTAACTCTCTCCTGAAAATCATTAACGGTCTCCCCCTCCCGTTTAGATGTGTTTAAAGCCTGAAGCAGAGATTTAGTGAGATGGAATTCAGTCTCTCGATCATATAACTTGATCTGCTGCAGATGCTCTTTAATGATTTCTTCTTCTGCGTGTTCGGAATCGGAAGAAATAATCTTAATCTCTTCAAACTCTTTAGAGACCAGCTGAGAAGTATTTTTCATGATGAAATAAGCACCTCTAGAATAAAGATGTTCAAAAAGTTCTTTAAAATTTAGGTCGGAAACTTTTCCCCGCTCTAAAATACCACTTAATCTGATGGTAATCAAACAAGTATTTATCTCTATATTATTAAACTGATTGGCAATTTCAAAGAGAACAACTTCCGGGGTCTTGTGCTGGCAGTCAAAAGCTACGGAATAAGATTTGATTACTTCGATAGGAATGAATTCTATTGTTTGTTGTCGGGTTTGGTCATCCAAACAGATTAAAGCGTATCCTCCCTTACCATAGCGTTCCAATTCAGAAAAATTGTTTGGAAATAAAGCTCCAGGATAGATGAAAGTGCCGTATCCTTTCTGCTCCAGTTTAGTAGGATGATGGATATGCCCGCCAGCATAATAATTGAAATTTTTAGGCAGGAAAGAAAGCGGCTGGGATTCTAACTGTTCGAGATGCTTTGGCTTCAATTCAGAGAGGGTAGTATGAAAAAGAAAAATTTTGTACCCTGGCTCTTGTTCTAGATTCTCAAGAGATAAATTTTGGTAATAGATTTTGTCTAATAAGCCTTTTTTTCCTAACAATCCAGTAATCTTTGCTCCAGTTTTTTTGTCTTCGGTAAATTTTAGCTGTAATTGTTTAGTTTCTGGATGGACATTGCCTTTACAGACGTTTTTGAGCAATCCAGCATTCTCTAACACGTCTAACATAGTCTTGCCGCTGGGAGAAAAGTCATGTGATCCAGCAATGGCATACAAAGGAATGCCTGTATCCTTAAGCTCTTTCAGTTTTTTAGTTACTATCTTTAAAGTATCTAAGGAAGGCAGGGAGGTATTAAAAAGATCTCCAGCGAAAAGGATGAAATCTACTTTTCTGCTGATACAGTCATCGATGGCAGCTAGAAAAGCTTTGGTGGAAAGATCGCGCATCTTCTCTTCCCGCCAGGAGCCTAGATGCAGGTCAGCAAGATGGGCGAATTTCATGGGATTTTAGGGGTAGATATAGATTTATATTAATTGTTGTCTTTAAAGTACTATGTTCTTCTTACAAAAAAGATATAAATAGATTGATTATTTTTATCATTCTATGAAGAATTCCTGTATTGATTATTTCGAAGAAAAAGACCAGCCGGTGGACCTGAAACGTTTAAACGGAGGTCTGATGAAGAAAGAAGATTTCGTCAAGGCCCATAGCCAATTAGTAATTGCTTGTCATGATGTCTTTATCAAATATGATGGGGGGATTCTGTTAATCAAACGGGATAATCTTCCGGCAAAGGATACTCCCTGGCCTATCGGGGGAAGAATCCTGCGGGGAGTGCTTACTGAGGATTCCCTGCGCTGGAAAGTGATGTCCGAATGTAATCTTAATTTAGCTAAAATTAAATATCTGGGTACGTCTAGGGCAGGTTTTACCACCGAGCCTTTCGGCCATGGGAAAGGAACGGATTGCATCGCTTTAGTTTATTTCGCAGAAGGGGAGGGAGAGTTGAAGCTTGATCCCTTGCACCGCAGCCCGATGATCATCACTCCCAAGAAATATACTGCTTCTTTCAGGAAACAATTGCATCCCTATGTCCGGGACTGGATGGATGTAGTGATTAAACTGGTTTAGGAAAGTAAGATTAATCTTAACTAACTGAAATCATCTTTACTTTGTCCAAACTGCGAAAATCATTATCTCCAGTGAATAGTTCTGCATTATTAATTACACTAGTAGCATAAATCAAAGCATCTATGGCTCCCAGTTTATGTTTTAAAGCCAATTCTGCTGCTTTTTCTGCAATGGTGAGGTCTAGAAATTGAATCCGGCTGCGGTTTTTTATAAACTCTAATAACTCCTGTGGATCCTTCTTTAAAATCAGCAATCTTTTTTTAATCTCAAAGAGAGAAAGCGTGGGAGTGATTAGAGGGAGAACACTTTCAATTATCTTTTTGGTCTCTTCACTTTCTGCAAAATAATAAGCCAGCCAGGCGGAGGAATCTAAACATTTAATATCGGTCACTTTTATTCCTCAAGTCTTTTAAGATCTCTTTCATCTTCATTTTTCCGCCTTTTCCCCATAAAGATTCTTTAGGCTTAAGGGCTTTCCCAATCAGAACTTTAATTAAAGAGTCGTAAGATGGAACAGCATACTTTTCCCGCAGCTGCTTTAGAAAATCTATAGTATCCTCATTTACTTGTATTGTGGTGGCCATATTTTATAAGTTGTAACTTATAGTTTATAAATGTTGCGGGCAGATTTTATTGTGTGCTGGGTCAAGACATATGTCACCACCCTTAAAATTCAGCATATTTTGCTGAATTTGGGTGATACACATGAAAAAAGAAGAGATAAGAAAAGAATTCTTTAAACTAAAAAATCGAGGCTTTTCGTATACAAAGTGTAA
>DATDTM010000011.1:0-21440 GCA_035290865.1 Candidatus Nanoarchaeia archaeon | reverse complement strand
CACATTTAATAATACTGAATCAAAATCAATGGAGATTAAATTCCCGGGCTGGATAAAATCCAGAACCTCTTTTGGCTGGATAGAAATTATCTCATTTGTATTATCTGCGATTATCTTACTCTCACTTGTATCTTTCTCACTTAGTATTTCTTTATTGAAGATCTTTACCGTCTCTCCCTCACTCAATAAAATCGGTTTTCCTTTGAAGGGCCTGGTTCTTATTTTCGAACCTTCAGTATCAATAATGATGGGAAGATTTGATTTTTTTAACAGCTCTATTGTTTCTTCAATCTCCTCCTCTTTAGTATGGGAAAGATTAATCCGAACGAAATCAACCCGGTGGGATTTTAGTTTATTTAAGATTTCAGTTTTAATAGAACTGGATCCGATTGTAGCAATAATTTTAACCATGGGTGTTAAATCTTTTTTAGGCTTAACTTACTTATAGCATATTCTTAAAGATGATTTAGAGGAATATTCTCTATTTAAAAGGCTTATGAAGTTATGAAGTCCGGGCTTTTCAGCCAGCTATATAATCCCACCTCATTTTAGGATTTTATCTTCATTAAATTTATAAAGCGCAGACGGAAAGAAATAGGGCAGAATATATCCTATTTAAGTGAATTAAAAAAAGCGAATTAAGAAGAGTAAGTTAAAAAGAGTAAATTAAAATGGAAAGATTAGACTTAGGTGGTTCTTTATTAACTGCACCATTAAGGGTACTTAATCCTACAGAAAAGAATTATTTTTTACCAGCTTCTTCACAAAGCAGGATCTTAGATTTAAGGGAAAGACTTTCTGAACTAGACCCGGGGATGGGCGGAGAGAGCCCGCGAAAACTAGATGATTTACTGGATAAAGGCAGCGCAATTGTTTCTTTAGATATTGCTTTAACCAGAGCCTGTAACTTTAAATGCGCACATTGTTATCGCCCAGATGGGGAATGGGGCAAGGAAGGTTTTGATTTTGACCTGGTTACTAAGCTTGTAGATGATGCTCTGGATCTGGGGGTTAGATTTTTTGTTTTGACTGGAGGAGAGCCGATGATGTATTTTAGCCGACAGGGAGGGAAGTCTAAAGATTATTTTGATGTTGTAGACGCGATTCAGGCTAAAGCAAGAGCCAAAGGTGCGGAAGCAAAAATTCTTACTTTTTCCGATGTAGCTTTAATCACCCCAGAGAAAGCTAAGATGTTGGCTGATAGAGGAGTAGCACTTTGTTTAAAGAGGGACACTTTAGACCATGCGGTGCAGGATGCCATACTTCAAGTTCAGGGTGGAAGTGAGAAAATGCTGCGTGGTTATGAAAATCTTTTCGCCGCAGGATATGGTGTTAATAAAGATTTGGCAGTTAGCGTTAACCAGGTTTTACGTTTCGATAATATTGACACTTATAGTGAAGTTATTGACCTTCATCTCTGGGTAAGAGAACATGGAATGGAACATTCTATCGTGCCAATTCATTATTGTGGTAAGGCAGAAGGAGATCAACAGACAGGAGGCATCAATCCTCTGCATATTAAAGCTCTTTACGATCTTCTTGCCGAGATTGACAAAATTAAATTTAATGATCCTTGGGAAGTATTCTCGCCTTTTCCCAAAAACAAGACCTGTAATCGGCCAGGAAGAGGAGTTCATACTAGAGCTACCGGAGATGTTACCAGTTGTTCTGAATCTCCTTTAATAGAACCATATGTTTTCGGAAATATTTTTAGCGGTAACCTTGCCGAGATGGTACGATCACCTAAATTCCAGCAATTTAGGGAAGAATTTGCTAAAAGAGAGGGGACTTATATATGTAATCCAAATGCCTGTGATTTAAGCGGGAATAATTTATGCCGGGGCGGATGTGCAACTAGATCCGCCTACACTAGAGTAGATTCAAGAACCCTTCTGCCTGAAACGAACGAGAATCCTCTCGCTTATACCGAGGGAAGAGAAGATCCTTTCTGCCCAGCCTGGGCGGTTCTAGCCCAAAGGCAAGGAGTTCTTAAAGAAGGGATTTATGACAGAGTAGTAGATTATCTTTTAGAGCATTCAAGGCAATTAGATTCCAGCGAGAAAGAAGCTTTAAAGAGTAAAGTTGTCGCTGATTTCACTGCTTTAAAACACACTCTGCCCCCTCAATGAGATTAAACTATTAATTATAATTAATAATTAGACCAGCAGTATTTAATTTAAAATGGTTGTACACTCATTAACATGAAAACTGTCTATCTAGCTTTGAGTATCGATTTAGTCTCTCCTGGCCATCTTGCCGTAATCAAAGCTGCCAGAGAATTAGGAGAGGTAACTGTAGGTTTACTGACTGATAAAGCTATTGCTAGTTATAAGAGATTGCCTTTGCTCACTTACGAGCAAAGGAAAGAGATTGTTGAGAATATCAAAGGCATTTCTCAGGTTATTCCTCAGGAGACTTTAGATTATGCACCTAATTTGATCAAGTTAAAACCAGACTTTGTAGTACATAGGGACGAATGGGAGACCAGTGCTCAGAGGGAAGCTAGACAAAAAATAATTGAAGTAATCAAAGAATGGGGGGGAGAATTAGTTGAGCCGTCTTACCAAGAAGCGATTGTTCCTCTAGACTTAAAAGAGAACTTTTGTGAGATCACTCCCCACCACCGGCTGAAAAGGCTGAGAAGGCTCATCAATTCTAAACAGATAGTTAGAATTTTAGAGGTTCATAATGGATTAACCAGCCTGATTGTAGAAAATACAAGATTAGATTTAGAGAATGGCAGTTTTAAAGAGTTTGATGGGATGTGGATCAGCAGCCTAACAGATTCTGCAGCTAAAGGAAAACCAGATATTGGCATAGTTGACTTAACCTCGCGGTTAAATACCATCCACGAAGTTTTAGAAGGCACTACTAAGCCTGTAATTCTTGATGGGGATAGTGGGGGATTAACTGAACATTTTGTATTTATGATTAAAACTTTGGAGAGATTAGGAATTTCAGCAATAATCATTGAGGATAAAGTAGGTCTTAAGAAGAATTCTCTCTTTGGAACTGAGGTAGAGCAGAAACAAGAAGAAATTTCCATTTTCGCGGATAAGATTGCTCAGGGTAAGAAAGCCCAATTAAATGAGGATTTCATGATCATTGCCAGGATTGAAAGCCTGATCCTTAAAAAAGGAATTTATGATGCTCTACTCAGGGCTAGAGCTTATATTGAAGCTGGTGCTGATGCGATTATGATTCATAGTAAAGAAAAGGATGGCGAAGAAATTTTAAGGTTTTGTAAAGAATATTCTCTTTTCGAGAGAAAAGTGCCTTTAGTAGCTGTTCCCTCTGCCTATAGCCATATTACTGAGACAGAACTAGCCCAAGCCGGAGTAAATATTGTAATTTATGCTAATCATCTCTTAAGAAGCGCTTATCCGGCGATGAAGAAGACTGCCGAAACCATACTTAAACATGAGCGTGCTTACGAAGCGGAAGAGTTTTGCATGCCCATCAAAGAGATCTTAACCTTAATTCCCAAATCTAAATAGAATATAGAAATATAAATCTTAAAAGATATGCTCGGATACAAGATAAAATGATAAAATGCAAAGAATTTTTTGGACTATTGCAGGAAGAAGAGATTCGGTTTTACGCCGGTGTGCCCGACTCTTTGCTGAAGAGTTTCTGCGCTTATCTTACTGACCACACTTCTGAGAAAGAGCATATTATCGCTGCTAATGAAGGTAATGCTATCGCTCTTGCCTGCGGATACCATCTCGCCACCGGGAAAATCGGCCTGGTCTATATGCAGAACGCCGGGGAAGGGAATGCTGTCAATCCTTTACTTTCTCTCGCTGATTCTGAGGTGTATAGCATTCCTCTATTGATGCTGATTGGCTGGCGCGGGGAGCCGGAAAAACATGACGAGCCGCAACATGTAAAACAAGGGAAAGTCACTCTGGAGCTACTGGAAGCAATGAAAATTCCTTATGAAATACTGCCTGATTCTTGGGAGGGAGCAAAGAGCAGCTTGGGAAAAGTAGTCGGATACATGGCCAAACATCAAACCCCATATGCCCTAGTGATCAGAAAAGGTACTTTTGAAGAATATAAGATGCAAAAATTAACTGAAGATAAATTAACCGAAAACATTTATTCCCTCTCCCGAGAAGAAGCTCTAAAACAAGTGGTAGATGCTTTAAGCTCGGATGACCTCATCGTCTCCACTACGGGCATGCTCTCCCGAGAGTTGTTTGAATATCGGGAAGCCCTCCAGCAGGGGCATGAAAGAGATTTTCTTACGGTCGGCTCCATGGGGCATTCTTCTTCTATCGCTTTAGGCCTAGCCTTGGAAAAGCCGGAAAGAAATATTTATTGTTTTGACGGAGACGGAGCAGCTTTGATGCACTTGGGAGCTCAGGCCATTATCGGTAAGCTCAGTCCACAAAACTTCCGCCATTTAATTTTCAACAACGGCGCGCACGATTCTGTAGGTGGGCAGCCCACGGCAGCATTTAATTGCGACTTTCCTGCTATTGCTAAAGCCTGCGGCTATAAGCAAGCTTGGCGCGCAGACACCAAAGAAGAACTGGAAGAAAAGCTGAGACTATTGCAGGAATCTTCCGGGCCAGGACTATTGGAGATAAGATTAAAGGGAGGAAACCGAAAAGATTTAGGCCGGCCCACAACTACCCCTATTGAAAATAAAAGATCTTTCATGAGATTTTTATCTGTTTAGTTAGAGATTAAATTAGTGACTAAACTAGCAATTAAATTAGCGATGGAGGTTAAGAGGTCATAATAAAAGAGACCAGAACAAAAAAATGCAACGAGAATATTTTGGGATAGGTTCTGTAGAAAGATTAGAGCAGATTTTAGTTCAGGAAAGGCCAACTAAGATATTTTTAGTTACAGGAAAGAAATCTTACGCTTCCTCAGGAGCACAAGCTAAACTCGAACCTATATTATCTCTATACCCCTCTGTCCAGTTCTCTGGATTTGCCACCAATCCGAATATCGAAGATATTAGAAGAGGAGTAGATTTATATCAAAGAGAAAGATGCGATTTTGTGATCGCCGTTGGAGGCGGCAGTGTGATTGATTTAGCCAAAGCAGTAAATATTTTGGCAATACAAACTGATCTTCCTGAAAAGTATATTCTTAAAGAAAAAGATATGGAGTCAGGAGGGAAAACTCTAGTAGCTATTCCTACTACTTCAGGTTCTGGAAGTGAGGCAACCCATTTTGCAGTAATATACATCAATGCGAAGAAATATTCTTTAACTCACCAGAGCCTCCTTCCTGATTATTCTATTTTAGATCCAGGCTTAACCACAACTCTCCCTAAAGAGATTACTGCTGTTACTGGCATGGATGCATTGGGGCAGGCAATTGAAGCTTATTGGAGTGTAAATTCTACTGAGGAATCCAGAAGATATTCAAAAGAGGCAATTAGTCTAATTCTTCCTAACTTTAAACTTGCAGTGAACCAACCCACCATCCAGGCAAGAGTTGCAATGATGGCAGCCGCTAATTTAGCTGGAAAAGCAATAAATATTGCTCAGACCACTGCATCCCATGCTTTATCTTATAGTTTAACTTCAAATTTTGGGATACCTCACGGGCACGCAGTTGCTCTTACCTTGGGCCAGGCTTTTGAGTATAATAGTATGATAACTAATGAAGATTGTAATGATCGCCGTGGAGTTGATTATGTTAAGAGAATGATGGCAGATTTGATTTTAATCCTAGGTTGTAGAACAGCTACTGAAGCCAAGAATGGGATTAAAGAATTAATGAGTTCAATCGGTTTAGAAACTGATCTCTTCAAATTAGGTGTTAAAGAGAAAGACCTTAGCGGAATTGTCAGTACGGTTAATCTGGAAAGATTAAAAAATAATCCTCGACGTTTCCCATCTACTAAACAGCTTAAAGAATTATTCTTCTAATACCCAATCTCTTTAATCAGCTTCTCACTGATCTGCTGGTTAAGATAAGCGATATCCTCTTCGCTTAATTCTTCTTTATAGCTTCCAGCCTTAGCTTTCCTTACTTTATAGCTATCAATATCCTTTGGATCCGCGGGCCTTAATTTATCGTGCTTGAAATGATCTTTGATCTCTAATTGCCGCATATTTTCGATTGAGCCATATTTTACCGCTTCTTCTATTATTTCATCACTAGCATCGATTCCTAAGAATTTGGTAACCTTTTTAAGCTCTCCAAAAGGATCTTTTTTGGTTTGTTCATATCTTAAAACTAATAAATCATCTTTCCTTTTCTTCATCTCTTGATACCACAGATTCATAAATTCAATTATTCTGGGTAAAGTATACGGTTCTCTAATGAACTGTGATAATTCTCCCTGCCAAATCTTTTTTCTTTTTGAGTACTCATAATAATTAGAGACAACTAAATCCCGAGGATCTCTAAAAAGCAAGATGATCTTCTTTCTTTTAAATTTTCTTGAGATTTTTACTGGAGGATAAGGATAAGAGATAGGATAATCCGGTTCAAGGGGATGTTCGCTGACAATATTCGGAGCTTCAGTAAACAAAGTCATCTTAAATAATTCTATATTATCTTTCTTCAGATTATATTTTTGAGATAATATTCTGCTCAGCATTACTTTTAACCAGGTTCTTCCGCTTCTAGGATAGGAAAGGATATAAGCATCGCTGATGAGCCAGACTAGAAAATAATATATTCTGCTCAGTGGAGGAATAGTTAAAATAGATTCTCTTAGTTGGTCTGATTGTCTTAAAGCCATTATTATAAATTCATCTTTTTGTAGTTGTTTATTAATTTTATGGTAACCGCTTCTGGACTAAATTGCCTTCTAAGAGTTTTTACACTATCTTTAATCTTAACCGTTAAAGAAGGGTCTCCATTTTTGTTTATCTTTTGCAGTATTTGGTTTAATTCTAAAGCTTTTCCCGAAGAAAAATATAATCCTGCACCTTTTCCAATAGTATCTTTAATCCCTCCTATCTCGCTTCCGATCACCGGCTTACCTGCAGCCATGGCCTCAATCGCAATCCTTCCGAAAGGTTCCGGCCAGATAGAGGGAAAGATCACTAGATCTGCTTGAGCATAGATTTCCGGTATCTTTTCATAGGGAACAGGAGCATGAATTTTTGCATCCAGCCTTTTTCTTTTGATCATCTCTTCTAACTCTTCTTTAAGCGGCCCTTCTCCATAGAGGTCACAGCGGCAATCAATTCCATTAATCGCTTTTATTAATACTTGCGGGCCTTTATATTTTGTTAGTGAACCTAGATAGATGATTTTAATTTTATTACTCTTTGTTCTCTGTGAAAATGGTTTAACTTTCCATTTACTTTTAATTTGCTTAAACATCTCAAAATCAATAATATTTGGTATGACCACACTCTGATGTTTATGTTGAAGCAATACTTTTTGGACATATTCGCTGATGGCAATTAAACGACAATATTTTAAAGAATGATTTAATTTCTTATAAAAATTATATATATATCGCCAAGAGAGAGGATTATATTTCAGATACCAGCTATTCCTAGTCTTTCCGATTTCAGAGGAATGTAGCTGGCAGAAGATGAATTTACTCCAAGAGCAGACTTGTTTGCATTCTTTTTCCCCGCAATACATTCTATCTCCTTTGGGACAGAGAGCCGGATAACTTTCGATAGTGGCGAACAAGGGTACTTTTAGTTTTCTTAGCTCTTTAGCGGCAATAATACTTGTACCCATAAAATGAATCCGATCAAATTTATGTTTGCGTTGTAATTTTATTGTTTCTCGAACGATAGAACTCGGAAAGACTAAACTTCTTTTCAGATTATTAATAATTCCCTGAGGCTTTTCTCCAGTTTTTAAATTGCGATAGATTTTTACGCCCCTTACCGTTTCTTCAATTTTTAGACCATTGCCCCCTGAGGTTAAGACAGAAATGTCCATCTTACTTTTTGCTAAAGCTTCTGCTACCTGCTTTAGATTAATCTCTCCCCCGCCCATAACCAAGGGGGGATAATATTCCGAGATAAAGAGCACTTTCATTCCAAAATCTAAACAGAAAAATCGCTTTATAATGATTATGGTCTTTGGTTCAATTCATTTTTATGATTGGATAATAATCTCTGATAAACCTCTAAATACTTTTTCACACTAGTTTCCCAATCATATTTTCTTACCGCTTCCTGGTTATACTTTCCTTGCGCTATTAAAATTACTTTTTCCGCTAAATCAACACTATTCCTGCTCTCAAAGAGTAGGTATTTCCCGGAAACGATTTCAGGCAGGGACCCCGCCTTGCTGACTACCGCAGGGATGCCCATGGTGATTGCCTCTACCGCATTAAATCCAAAGCCTTCCGCTATGGAGGGGATTACTGCGCAATCAAAAGCCTTGAGATAATAGCGCAATTGCTGGTGGGATACCGGAGGAATGATTCTTATTTTATCTTGAAGATTAAGATTTCTGATCAGAGCCATCAGCTGGGCATATTTTTGAGGATACTTGTCTATAGAGCCAAACATAAGTACTAAGACGGAATTAGGCAACTGCTGGGAAATCAGAGGAACTGCCTGAATGAGGTATTCAAATCCTTTAGATTCTCCCGGCCTGCCCCAGGCGAAATAAACAAATTTATTCTCTAACCCTAAGTCTCTTTTGATTGCTTTAATCTTCTGCTGGTCCAGATCTTTTTCATTCCAGAATTCGTAATCTAGACCATTATAGATTGTCTCAATTTTGCTAGTGGGTATTTTTCTGGGTAGCTTTAGATTCAGCAAATCATTTTTAGTAGCCTTAGAAACGCAGATATAATGATCGTAAGATAAAAGATAGATCGCTTTCTCTAAAAGATCATGGATTAAACATTTCCATCTGGGAAAACTAGTTAGCTCTTTCCATTTCCCTACCCAGACTTCATGTACAGTCAAGACCACTGGTTTCCTAGCAATTTTACTCGCAACCCAGGCTGGCGGCGCGCCATTAAAAGTAGTAGTTTGGATTAAGTCATGCTTTCTAGCTAATTTAATCGCTTTTAGAAGCGCAGTAAAAGTAAAAACATAACGAGAATTCAGAGAATTGACTCGATACACCTGTACCCCATTAATCTTCTCCTCTGTTTTGGTATCTTTTAAGCGATGAGTAACCAAACTAACTTCATGTCCTAATTTGACATAATTCTCGGCTAGATTCTTAAAAACAACCTCTGCACCGCCGTAGTGGGGAATATAATTCTCGCAGACAAACAGAATTCTCATTTTTTAAAATTATCGTGGTTAGGGGAATGATTTTCGGTACTTTTACTCTCTAAAGCTTCTTTCCTAACTAAAACTTCAATTTTCTTTTCTATTCTTTTCATGGAATTATAATTATAAAAGCATAGACTCAATAGGACGAAAAATCCCACTACCACAAAAAAGTCCAGCCGGCGGTAAAAGTTTAAAGGAGCGATAATCGGGTCCAGAATGCTGGGAATCAGAGCTACAAAGATCAATACTGCCCAGCATCCTTGCCAGACCAAGAACTCAGATTTGCTTAATTCCTTGCGCTTATATCTAACGAAAGTGAAATAAGTCATTCCCAAACCAAAGATAACTCCTAATAATTGAATCCAAAAGGTAGTGTTCATTTTTATATTCTCATCATCTTAAATTAACTATTATTTTATCTTTTTATCTTAACATCTTTTCTGTCAACATTTTTAAAACTATCTTTATTCCGTCTATTACGGTAGTACCTTTATATTTATCTGCATAGATGGTTTCGATAGGTATTTGGGTATATTTTAATCCCGCTTTTCCTGCCCGGGCAATCATCTCCGTTTCGATGTAATAATCGCTAGCTGACCAGCGTATCTTTTGATAGGCTTCAGCAGTAAAGGCGCGATAGCCGCACTGGCTGTCTTTGATTTTGATTTTGAATAACCTTCCGGAAACATTATTGATGAAGTTATTCCCGAATTTTAAGACTAAGGGCATGGCTTTATTTTCTTTTCGATGGGAAAAGACCATTTCGTTTTCTTTTAGGGCCTCTAAAAAACGGGGAATTTCTTTGGGTTCATGCTGGCCGTCTCCATCTAATACTACTATTCTTTTAGCCCCCTTTTTCAAGGCCTGGTCACAGCCAGTTTTCAGGGCTGCTCCTTTGCCTAGGTTTACGGAATGTTTTAATACCGTTACTCCCAGCTGGCTGGCAGTTTCAAAAGTATTATCGGTAGAGCCATCATCAACTATGATTATGTTGGGAATATACTTCTTGGTCTCTATTATTACCCGGCTGATATTCTTCTCTTCGTTATGCACTGGAATAACCCCAAAATCAGCCATCTTTATGGGATTTAGCTAAATTTAGATTTATATAGGTTATGGAAAAGAGGTAGGTTTAGGTTTGTTCTTCATAATTTATCGATAAATTTATATTAATCTGTTTTTTTTATTAGCAATATGGGAAGTTATATAGAATTAAACGATACTTTACAATTGACTATTGAACAAGGTTTTCCTAAAGAATTAAACCTCAAGATGCATCTTAAAAAACCATTCACGGCTAATGACTTTAAAGGTAAGATCTTCTCGTTTAAAGATAAACCAGATCTGAGGCTTTTCCATCCCTCTCCAAATAGATGTTTCTTAGTTCATAATATTGGTGGCAAATGGTTGTATTGGGGCCATTGTTTGATTATTGAACAGACCATTCATACAGATACTAAAACCACTTCAGGAAAATTTATCATTAATAAACTTTATCCTCCTGAACATCAAAAATCTATGAGCATTTACGAAGTTGAACCAGGAAAAGAATTCTTTTAACAATACCTCCTAAAAGTATAAATAAAATGAATATTTTAAAGTATGTTTTACCTACTCCATCTTCTTTTCTTTGACCCAAATCAGATGATAGCCAAACTGGCTTTTAACCGGTTCAGATATTTTTCCAACACTAGTAGAAAATGCAGTTTTCTCAAATTCAGGCACCATCATTCCCTTCCCGAACCAGCCTAGATTTCCTCCACTAACTTTAGATCCCGGATCTTCAGAGTAATTCTTAGCTAATTCTTCGAAATTGGCTGGAGTTGCCTTAGCCTTAATCTCTTCAATCAATTTTAATGCTTCTTCTTCGCTTCTGGTCTGGGTAGAGATTAGAATATGGGCAGCATTGACCTCTTCTTTAGGCAGGAAATAAACCTGATTTTTCTGGTTGCAATCGAAATCAGCTTTCCAGGTTATGATGCGCTGGCTGTCAAATTGTTTTCTATCATCAAATTTAGAGAAGCATTTCAATCCCTGTCCTTCAAAGAAAAACATTTTAGTGAAGATGCTGTTCGCCTGTAAAGGATCGGTTAGCATAAATTTGTATTCTTCTCCTTTAGGCACTAAAACAAAAGAGAAGCCGGTATGTTTACCCTCTAATTTTTTCTCTACAATTCCCTCTTTAGTGGCATAGACAAAACTATTGGGGAAAACTTCAGGAACATTTTCTATTTTTACAGTTTTAACCTCTAGGTCTACTCGGAAAGCAATATTCTGGCCTTGAACAGAAGTCGTACATCCTAATTCTTGATCTGAAAGCTTGGTGCATCCGCTCAATCCGGTAAGATAGCCAGGCCAGGGGGCAATCCACTGGTCGCCTTTAGTGCTTTTTATTTCAGAATAAATTTGACTGGCTTGACTCTCGGTTAAACTGAACTTATCTGCTAAAGATTTAATCAACTCATCTTTGCTTAAATTACTGGATTTAGACTGGGTTTGATAGTACATAGAAGCTTTCTTAAAGTCCCAGCTTCCGAAATGTCCCCACACTCCTGCTTTTCCGACCATATCTCCTGAGGTAATGAAATAATTGGGAATTAAGTCTTCGCAATGAGTCTGTTCTAGCATCACAGTGGCTTGTTCTTTAGTTAATCCTAATTCTATATATTTCTGAAGCGCTTTTTTGCGATCTGAGATTTGAAATACTTGGTAGAGTATCTGTACAGATTTTAAGCTGTCGTTAGTGAATTCATCTAATTTATGCGGTGCTCCTTCCTGAACGCAGTTCAACATACGTAATATTCCGATAGCTTCATCTTCATTGTCAGTAAGCAGTACTTTTCCTACCCAATGGATTCTTTCTCCCTGGTCGCCGCCGTCAAAAGTAACTTTTCTTTCTCCTATTCCATAAAACCAATGGCCGAAATCCCACCAGCTGGTTATGATTGCATCCGTTTTTACACTATCATCTTTGATTTTGGTTATAGCATTATACCATTCATCATTGATTAAAGGTAATTCATTCTTAGCCACATTATTAGCAATAGATAATGGCGAGATTAAAACCAAAGCCAGAACCACAAAAACAAGTCCTCTGCTGATTAATAAATTTAAGTTCAATCCTTTATTTAACCAAGAGCTGAACTTTTCATAGCCTATGCCCAGAGCAGAACCTAATCCAAAAGCGAAGGGAGTAGTCATCAGGATGGCAAATCTTGCTCCTTTAGTGAAAGAATAGGCAGTGGCAGCGAACCAAACTACTGCCATGGAAAAATAAACCCATTCTAATCGGTTATTCTCTTCGTTCTTTTTGAATAAAAGAAGAAGAATACCTATGATTGAAAGTACAAATAATAACTGCCCGCCCATCTGGTTGATTATATTTTCAAACGAAATGGGATTAAATTCAGCTACAGTAGTAAGTACGTTTGGCCAGATGCTTTTAACTCCTACTTCTTTCATGGCAGTAAATTTAATCAGTCTGGCAAAACTATCCAGGAAAGCGGAAAAAGAACGGAAAAGAGTAACAAAAATCGCTGAACTAAAGATAAAAGTACAGAGGATAATCAAGTTCTTTTTAAGATCAATAAATTCCGTTAATTTTACCTCCTTCTCTTTTTTCTTTAAATAATAGTACCCGCTGTTTAAAATAGTGGTGATAATGATGGTAGCGATTACAAAATAAAATAAAAACTGCCAATTCCAAGTAGTATTATATACTCCTATGAAAAAACCAGCCCCAGCAGTTAAGACTATTCTCCAGAGCATCTTTTTATGGGTATATGCCTCTAAGAATAGCCAGAAAACAATTAACGGATAAAGTATGCTATAAAGGTCAGTATCCGAGAATCCTGCCGGAGTCCTTCCTAATAAGGGAGCATTTATAGCAATAAATATGGCCGTAAAGAATCCTCCCACGTTTCCTCCTAATTTTCTACCAATAAAAAAAGCTGGGATTAAAGATAGGGCCATTAATATTACCGGAAGGAAGAATTGTGCTCGCATTAAATTAATATTAGAATCAAAGAAATTTAAGAATTTAAACCAATAAGCGATGATATAAGGATGGGATTGAATACTGGTTTTTTTGTCTAATCTTCCATCCCTTAACGAGAAATAAGATTCTCCATCAATGATTTTATCTCCTAAATGTCCATATTTTAAAACATTCCTGGCTTCACTATACCATAAATAGGGATCAATCTCTAAGAGATAAGTCTCTCCATTCTCGTCCTGAAACATGGCTTTATATTGTTTGGATAGCTGGGAAATGTCTTTATCCAGCTGATCTTTATTCTCCGTGAGCATCTTTTGGAATTCTTTATCCACTAAAGCCTGACGATTCTGTTCCGGAAGATTAGGATATTGCCCGTTGATTTGTTTGGTTAATTGGTTCTTATAGAAATTATGCACTGTACCTTCGGCCCAATTATCAGTGATGGGAAGATTAACCGTCATGGTCCGAAAATAGGTAGAGACGAAGATAGTACTCAAGATCAATAAAACTGGAATCAACCATTTAGCATTGTTTTTGAAGAAAGGCATAATTTTGCTCAGGTCTAGAGAAACTTCCTCTTTTTCTCTTTTTCCGGTATTGATTTTAGTTTCTTTTTCTTTATTTTTTTCGCTTATCCCTTTAAAGAAATTCTTGGCCTTATTTTTCAACTCAGAGAAATCAATGGTTTCATTGTCGTTATTTTCTTTACTTTCAGAAGCAGCTTTCCCAATTTGATTCAGCTTGCTTTTCTCTTTTTCCAGAACAGAAATTTCTTTGGTCAGAATTTCTTCTTTATTCTGTTCGGACCTGATCTCTTTATCTAACACTTTGATCTTTTCCTGATCCGTTTTGATTACTTTCTGAAGCTTATCTTTGATTTTTTCTGCTTTGTTTTTGGTAGAATGTTCAAAATTCTTCAATTCTTTTTTAATTCCAAGAGCATTATTTTTGTCTTGGCTTGATGATAAATAATCTACTAATTCGTCTTCTTCATATCTGGTCTCCTTTTTGCTTTTCAAGATAAAACACTCCTCTAAAAGTGATATTATTCAAAATAGGGGTTTATTTATAAGGTTTGTTGTACAGCTTAAGGCAGATTCGAGAATTATTTCTCGGTTAAGTTTACTTAATCCGATTTCCCACTACAGTTTTTACTAAATTAGGGAGTAATCTTAATTGCTGAGCAATCCCCCCATATCGATCATTTAAGCTTTCAGCTCTTAACCAGGGTTTTAATTCAAAGTATGCTCTTTTAGTGGGACTTCTTTGTGGTTCACCAAGGGAGATATATGCAGAGGGTTTATTTTTGTCCACCATTCTTCTTCTTAATTCTTCCCCACTATAAATGATCAGGCCACTGTTTGTAACCAAAACTTCACCAAATGTAGAGAGGGAGAATCTTTTCTGATACTCAGTTTCCTCAAATCTATTTCTAAATCCAGGATAAATAAACTGCATCTCCGCTTCACCTAAATACCTGCCTTGCATAATTCGCACCCCGTAAAAAGGAGCAGAAGAAGATTCTACACTCACTGATATATCGCTTCCACCTTGAAGTGCCCTGATTTCCAATTTGATGGAAGCTTCATGATTCTGTAATCTCTCGATTAAATTGCCTGCGCCGAGACCAACAATGCTTTCTGGTAAGCGCAAAATGTCTTGTTCAATAGCGTTATGATCTTCCCAAATCTTAGTCTTATCAATATTTATTGCCCCATTTAGAATAACTGCCCATAATTCTTTTTCAGTCATACCTAATTGTTCTGCCAGCCGAGATACGGTTGAATCCATTTTATTGTTCTCCCCAGATTCTCTTTTTTAACTTTATGGAACACTTATAGCTCTAATTCTTCTTAGAATAATTCGAACTATATTTTCCAGACTCCAATAAATTTTAATACTAAAACCTTTCTTCTAGCTTAAAAATGCCCAACTGCGAGATGTGCGGAAGAGAAGGAGACCTAGTTCCTGCGGAAGTGGAGGGAGTAGAACTTAAACTTTGCCCCAAATGCACTAAATACGGAAAAGTTAAGAGCAGGAAACTGCCTTTTTCTAATTATTCTTCTCCACCAAAACCGATTTTAAAGGAAAGTCCAGAATTTAAGATTATCGCTAACTTTTCGGAATTAATTCGCTCTGCTCGGGAGAAAAGTAAGCTTAGCCAGGAAGATTTCGCTAGATTCTTAAATGAGCGGGAGAGTATTATCGCTAAATGGGAATCTGGCTCTTTAAGTCCAGGTTTAGATATCGCTAGGAAGTTAGAACGGGCTTTAGGAGTAAAGTTAGTAGAAAAAGAAGATCCATCTGTAATGGAAAAATTAGCTCAGGAAAAGAAAGAGAAAAGAAATGCTGATGAGTTCACTCTTGGAGATTTTATTAAAGTGAGGAAGAGGAAATAAATTGATTATTTAAAGCTTTGGAGGTAAGATAAAATGGTAATTAATTGTGTTCAGTGCCAGAAAGAAATAAAACGTATGGGGGGAGTAGAAAATATGCACGGTGTAGTTAATCTCCATTGCTGTTTTAATCCAGAAGGTCCTAATTTTTGTTTAACTCAAGTTGGATTAAGTGAGGTAAAAGAAAATGAATAAATTTCTTTTCTTTTCCTTTTTGCTTGGATGTTCGAATATATCTGCCTCCAAAACAGTTATGAAAATGGGTGAAGTTTCAGAACAAGATAGTTATACCTCCTCAGTTATAGAAGAAACTTATAACTACCCTTATAATATCATTGCCGAAGTAGATAGTTTTCAAGAAAAAGATTTGGAATATTTGGTTAATTTAGATATTGATTCAGGTACTAAACCGGATACTTATTCAAATACCTTTCCAGAAACTAAAGAAGATACTGCTCCAGAAATAAATCAACCTTTAATTTTACCTTATCAATCTGATGAGAACACTTTGGTTTTATTACATTTTGATAATCCTAATCCTTTACAAAATGTGGGAAAGACTAACCTAGAAGTAGCTGATTATGGAACTATTCAAACTAAATCTATGGAAGGCTTGGGAGAAGCGAGAAGATTTGATGGAGTTAGTTATCTTGAATTAATTGGAAGCAATAATTTAGGATTAAACAATCAACTGACCATAGAAGCAAGAATTAAACCATTATTTCCGGAAAGTAGTTTTTCTGATGATTTTGGAAATATCGTGGCAGGAGTGGGAGGAACGGGAGTTATTTATATCTACAAAGGACATATCGCAGGGGCATTAGGATTATCAGATGGCAGTTACGATTATGTTATTGCTGAATACCAATTACCAACAGAAGAATTTACTCATCTAAGAATGACTTATGATGGAGAAAATTTAAAGCTTTTTGTTAATCTAAAACCAGTGAATGAACTTTACTTTCCAGGAATGATTCAATATGTTGATTACGAAAATACTTTTATCGGTTGGAGTGTACATAATGGTTTTATCGGGGATATTGATGAAGTTAGGATTAGTGATGTAGTGAGGGAAGATTAAAAATGGCATTTAAGAAATACTGCGAAATTGAAAGAATTGGTTCAGTTTGGAGTTAAAATCACTTAATCTTTCTACCAATATATCATCATTCCCGTAACCACTACCCATAATATAATTCCTATTAGCATGCTTCTATCCGAAAGAACTTTCTCCGGATGCCTCGAAATTACCGAGCCGCTATTAATTAGATAGTAAAAGCGGAAAATTACGAATAAGGCAAAAGGCAAAGTATAGAGTAAATCAGGATGCTCGCTGAGGAAAGAATAGAGGGCATAAGAGATTACCAGTAAGGTTGTAGATATGATCATCAAAGAATTCGTCAATCCAGTATCATATTCTTTTAATATTGTCCTCGTTGAGGCAGCTTTCTCTTTCAATAACTGCATCTCTGCCTGCCTTTTTCCTACGGACAAAAATAATGAGAGAAAGAAAGGACAGAGAATCAGCCAGGGTGAAACTTTTACATTAATGGCAAAGGCTCCGGAAATAGCTCTAACCACAAAGAGAGTGGAAATAGTCAAAATATCTGCAATTAGAATACTTTTTAAAAAGAAAGTGTACAATAATTCTAATACAAAAAAGAGAATAATGATATACAGAAAAGTAGGATTAATTTTAAAAGCCAGAATTAATCCTAATCCTAACAATAGCATCCCCAACAATCCCGCAGACATTTTACCGATCTTCCCGGAAGCCAGCGGCCTAGATATTTTCTCAGGGTTAAGCTTATCTTTTTCTGTATCCACTAAATCATTAACGATATATCCTGTAGAGGAGATAAAAGCAAGAGAAAAGAAGGCGATTACCGTAAGGTAAAGATCAGATAAATTAAACAGATTCCCGGAAAAGAATAGGGCTAAGAACACTACTAAATTCTTGTACCATTGTCTTACTCGAATTAAAGATAGCCATTCATTCATCAGTTAATTTTTCTCATTCATTTTCTTTAATTTAATTCTCGCGGAAGATAAATCAGATACGTACACTCTTTAGCAGTTTCTCTGAACACTTCTTTATTCTCTTCCGCAACCAGATTCAAAAACTTTTCTCTTTTTTCCTGGCAGCTCAGATTTCCCGGCGAACAGATTAAATCACAGTCGTTCAAGAATAATAAGCCATACTTGCCTTTCTGCTCTCCATAGATGATCGGCCCGAACTGCAAACCTGCGCTTAGGATTACTACTTCTTGATCTGCAAAAGAGACCAAAGCAGGATCAGTAGTTAGTATTGGTTCAGTAATATTATTATCTGCAATGATTTTAAGTATCTCTTGCTCAAAGGTAGGGGTTTTCTCAAAATAAAGCGTGGTGGGGATATGGATCATGGTCATTAAAACACAAAGGATGATAAAGGCAGCCGGGCGCAGGGTTGGCTTGGAGCTGCTCTTTAAATGATAATGAATCTTGATCAAAGCATAAGCGACCATCACGCTTAAGAAAGGTAAAACTGTTACCAAATAGCGTACTTCTTTCCTAGGCACCTGAAATGTAAAATAAAAGAGAAAGAGTAAAGCGCTAAGCATTAAAACATTTTTGCCAGTATCTTTCCAATGTTTCTCTTTAATGAAATAATATAAATAAACAAAAAAGAACAAATAAATCCAATTCCTGAAAAAGAATTGGGTCAGATAAAAGGTTATTCCCGAACCATAAACCCAGGTAGAGGTAGTCACAATCTGGGACCCGGAAAGAAAAGGCTCGAATATATTCCCATAACGATAATAATTGAAGAGGAGGTAAGGTATGATTACAATTCCAAACCCCAAAGAAAAAGTAATTAATTGTTTTACTCTTCCCCAGACCTCTTCTTTATTTAACGGGTATAATTTCAAGATTAATTTTATTCCTAAAATTAAAAATAAAGCTCCAAAGACAACTCCTTGCGGAAATTTAGTCATGAAAGATAAACTTAAAAGAATTCCCGATAAAAATAATTTCCATTTCTTATTTCCATCCAAAAAGAGATAAACTCCCGATAAAGCAAGTGTAATTGCTAACGGCTCAGTTAAAATTAAGCCCGTAAACATAATGAATAAAGGAGTTAAACTAAAAATCAGAGCGGCAATCAAGCCCGTCTCCCGATTAAAAATTTTCTTCCCGACCAGATAGGTAAGATATACTGCCACTAACGAGAAAGTTAAATCCAGTAATTTCCCGCTGAAAATAGGATTAAATCCAGATTTCCAGAACGTCCCTAAAATGATCGGATGTACTAAAGGCCGGAAAGATTCCCAAATACCCATAGCCCCATTAGAAAAAAGATATTTTCCCATTCCGATATAAATATGAGAATCCCACCATAAGGGGTGTTTTAAAGAGAGATAAAATAATCTTACTGCTAAAGAAAGCAGGAGAACAGAGATTATTGCCTGCTTCGTTGATACTGTTTTGATCCTGTTAATACTTCTATTAAAGAGATCTTTAATCTTTTCCATTAATTACACTCTCTTCTGGGCATTGGCTTGAATTCTGCAGCGAATTGCAGATCAACTCTCCCATTTTCTCTTTTGGGATTACTCCTTCATACTTTTTATTGTCAATAATCATGGTCGGAAATTTAGTCAGGTTAAATTGTTTGATGGTTATTTCTATCATGGGCTCTTCGTTTCTTAAATCTAGATTAATGGGAAAGACTAATACCTGTTCTCCAAACTTCTTCTTAAAATAGGTCAGGATTGCCCCCTGGTTCGGACAGGAGGGACATTCAATAGCATACAAGTAAAGGATGGGCACAATATCAAAATCACAGCGCTCTTTGCTTTCCAGAGCCAAAAGCCAGTAGCGCAGATTATCCAGCGCATACCTGCGCATGATCAGATTTTTCTTTATTCCATCGTTCTCGTTATCCTCTTCGTAAGCGATCACTTCGCTCAGGGATTGGTCCAGATCTTCTATCGTCTCTTTTAAAGTAGTAGAAAGTATCGGACAATTATTATAATTCCTGAAAACATCCAGATACAAATACTGCATCTGCAGGCTAAGATGGTTGATCTCTTGCTCGGTGTTAATCTCATCAACTATATTATAGCGGTAATCTTCTAAGATTAGTCCCAGCATCAGGCCTAAAGAGAAGATCAATATAGTAATGACCCCCGCAATGATATATTTATCTTTACTTATATTTCTAAATAAAGAGTTTTTAGTCCCTAGATTGTTTTTTTCTTCTTTTTCAGGAAAAGTTTTGATTACCATTTTATTTTTTTACCTCTTGCGAATTCAAATAATGACAGTAATAAGATGGTTCCTTTCAGTAGATAATAAAAGAAGGCATAAGGGATCAAAGGAATCCAGCCGAATTTGATCATCTTTTCATTCGCGTTCTTATGGGCTAGGTAAAACAAAGTAATCCCCACCATTCCCAGGAAAACAATGACCACCCCTTTCCTGAAATCAATCAGGAGGAAACTTAAGAAATTCAGGTTTAATTTTAAGTTCAGCAAATAAGGCCAGATATTAAATTTGATTAGGACCAGATTCTTTAATCTTTCCAAAAGGGGTAGTATGAAGATATAAACTGCCAAGCCCATACCTGTAATCGCTAAAAAATAACCAAGGGCGTTCTTGATCATCTGCATCATTCCGAAATCACCGTATTTTTGGTTAGCGATCAATCCTCGGTATTTATAGACGCAATCTAAGCTTCCTAAATACCATCTTCTGCGTTGCCGGTAAAATGGTCTGATCGCTTCCGGAGCTACCGTATAGACATAGCCTTTTGGGCATTGTTTTATTTTATATTGCTCTTTTTGTACTCGATAGGCTATCTCCTGATCTTCAGTAATGCTTTTTTCATCAAACCCGCCCAATTTTCGAATGATTTCGGTACGATAGAGAGAGAAAGGGCCGGGAGCAACATACAAAGAATCTATCTGGCTGCTTAACCTAGCAATAAGAATAATCACAATATATTCTAACCATTGCAGTCTCTGTAAAAGATTTTTCGGCTGGTAAACTTTCATGGCCGGAGTGATGATGGCTAGTTTAGGATCATTTTCAGAATAATATTGGACCAGCATTTTTTTTAGTGTAGCTCGGTCCACAAAAGAATCTGCATCCAGGCAGGCAAAGAACTCCCCCTTAGCGATCTTTAGAGCTTTGTTCAGGGAGGCAGCTTTTCCGCAATTCTGGTGAGAAATTAATTTAAACTGGGACTTGTCCTGGATGTACCATCCAACCATCTTTTTAGTTTTATCTTTAGATCCGTCATCAATAACAATAACTTCTAATCTTTCTTTAGGATAATCCAATTGATGGATTGACTCTAAAGTTCGGATAATGGTTTTTTCTTCATTAAAAGCCGGAACTAAAACCGAGACCAGAGGTAATTTTTGTAAAGAATGACCTTTTCCATCCTGCTCAGAAGAATCATTTTCTTCTTTCCTGAAAACATCTTTTTTGTCCAGATAGATCAATAAAATGAATACTGAAAAGTATAATGAAACTGCATAAGTTATCCAAAGAAAGATATTTATTCCTAAATTCATCCGAGGCAACCCCTAAATCTTTTTTTTAGCACTGATACAAGTTTTATCCTATAATCAGCTAAACACCCAGACCTCTGCATCTTCAGAAGAATAGACTATTTTAAATCTTTCGTTTTTCAGCAGGAATAATAGCCCTTGCTCAGCAGAAAGTCCAGAGCGCATCTCTTTTGTAATATATATGATAGAGATCTGGTTTTGTTCTAATAAAGGGAAGAGTTCATCAATATAGAGAGAAGAGAAGATTCTTTGACTAAGTTCTTTTTTGTTGAGATCATTTTCTGCAAAGGCATAAAAT
>DATDTM010000010.1:0-9555 GCA_035290865.1 Candidatus Nanoarchaeia archaeon | reverse complement strand
AACATTTAAGAAAGAAAAGCAAAAAGATTTAATTAATTTTCTATACTATTTCTCTAATCTCTTAATCTCTTCTGCCGGATTGGCCTTCTCTACCAATTGGACATTAAATTCCAGGCGGTCAAACATCTCGTTTCGTTTAACTCTGCCCATGAGCTTAAATTGCTCTCCTAACAAGTCTGTTTTCACAGATTCAAACAATGCCGGATTTTCTTTGTATTTGCCCATCTCCTCGTCACTTCTGGCTAAAAGATGGCTGGTCTGATTCTTCCAGAAGACTGATCTGATGGTGCCAGTGCCATCATCAAAAACCAGATTTAAAACATAGGAAAGGGCAGGATTGACTGTACCATGAACTTCACATTGGCTTAAATTTACTCGTTTAGCGCATTGGGGGCAAACTTCAAAAAAGCGGGGATCGAATACCTGCACTACTGTACCTAACAATTCCACATTATCAATCCCGTCTTTCAATTCCCCGATAGTTTTCCTTTCGAAAGCTGAACCCTGGCGCACCCGTTCAATCTTTTCTCCGCTAGGATTGATTACTAATTCTCCTCTTTCTCCCAGATGCAGCTCTCTGCTGCCATTATTCTCTTTAACATAAGCGTCTTTGATCAAAATAATATCTTCTTCGTTTAATTTTTCGAAAGGTTTAGTCTGATCGTTCCAAAGCACCAAGCGCAGAGTACCGGTTTCATCTCCCACAATCAAATTGGCCACTTTTCCTTTATTTTCTCCTTTAGCAAACTCACGGATCTCAAATTTCTTGACTACTTTAGCTACGGCCGAGACATTCTTCATCCCCATATAAATCTCTTTAATTTTTAATTTATCCCGATTTTGGTTAATCAATTCTATTCCTAACTCATTAGCGATAATATGGGCTGCGCCTTCTTCGCTAATCAAGCCAGATAATTCGTTGATTTTTACCTTAATTTTAACATCTAAATCTTGAAGGGTAAGCTTTCCAGAACTGACGATTTTCTCTTTAATTTCGGCTAGAGGTATTTTAAACATAATTAAATAGATAAATGGAGGTTATATAAGGATTTTGGTTATGGAAGATATAAGAAGTTCAATTCTGAATAAAAGCTGCTATCTCAGATTCTTTCCTTTCCTTAACACTAGCTAATCCGAACCAATATTCTTTATCCTTATCTAAAGTATTATCTTCCAAAAGGTAAATTAATTCCTTACCGCAGAGGTAAATAGTATTAGACTGTTTTTCTGAGGGACAATTATCAGTCTGGGGATTAGATAATTCTACGCTCTGATGGAAATAGCCAAACCCTTCTGCGCTGGGCATATTCGAGAAAACATCTGCGGATAAGCCAGACTTGCTCGCTACTTCCGGCCAGTTGGTGTAATGTAAACGATAACCTTCAGCTAAAGTATCTTGCTCGAAGGTAATTTGATGTTTGCCGTTGGATTTAGCTACTTTAATTCCAGTTACGGCTAGGGCTTGGCCGGGGGTGAAATCTAAAACGATATGGTACTGTATTATCTTTTTGGAATTATTTCCTGCTTGAACTGTTCCTAGATTAGGACTTTCTACGCAAAAAGAGATGATTCTTTCTGCCGAAGATGGTTTCTGTTCTTTCTCGCAGGAAGAGTAATGCCAATAAACTTGTTTTTGCTGGTCCAGGCAGGATAATAACTCTTTTTGGTTCTTACAGGAATTAATTAAAATTTGAGCTTGAGATTTCAGTAAATCGTATTCTTCAAAAGAATAGCCTAAGTTAAGGGCAAGATCAGAATTGTACCCGTAAGTTCCTACTTTAGATACGGTAGCTTGATTTTTCCCGGTAGCCAAAAAGAAATTATTCTTAAATTTAAAGTCAGAATATTCTTTCTGAGGCAACTTTTCTTTGAATTTTTGGTCAGCTAATTCAGCAACATTCTTAATAATATCTGGGAAACAGTTTTCTTCTGCTTTGTTCCAGAGATTATAATCTAAAACTGGACCAGAACCGGAAACTTTACCGCAGGGAGAATCTTCAATAAATCCGCTTTGAGAAGCTAATTTTAAGGCGATTTCAGAAACAATCTCTCGAGCTACGATCTCTGTCTTCAATTGCTCTTTTTTTGCTTCCAGATAATTCTGTTCTAAAAAATCCAATTGCCATTGGCCTTTAACTTCGATCCCGACATTGCTCCATTTGCTGGCTAAAAAGAATACTCCTAAGGCAATTAAAACTCCTAAAATAATCCAATGAATCATAGTGGCTTTTTTATTCATTTTATTTGGTTTGTAAATTTAACTATGGATTTAAATTTCGATAATTTATTTACGAAAACAAACCTCCTCTTCTTCGACCCAATTACATAATCCTTTGGTGATCTGGGCAGGATCAGTAAGGCAATCAGTACTACTTTGATAATCCCAACAGCCAGTAATAACTTTTTCTTTCCAGAGATTGCTTTCGGCAATCAAAGAGTCAACTTCCTCAGCCGGAATATTGGTCCCCTCTTCAACCTGGACGGCGAGATGGTTAAGAGCGATATCTTTTTGATGAAAACCAGCGATTTGATCAATAGACTTCTGCTGACTTTCCGCGATTCCTCCGGTTAAAGCTAAACTAATAAAAAAGAGTAAGAATAATCCAGCAATAATAGTATAAAAGAAATCGAACAAGTCGTCCATCATTCCTTTTTTACCTAGTGATTTCATGGTTAAATCTTCTCCTGGACATAAATGATTAATAAGTCGGGCACTAAATCCGAACTCTCTGAACTTGATTTTACCAAGACCTCTTTAAACAAAGTAAAATCGTCTTGGTTGAAATAATAGTTGGTAGCTACTTCTTGATTCAATCCTTTTAATCTCATGCGGAAATTGAGGGTTTTAATTCCAGTTTGAGCATCGGTGCGGTAACATTTTAACATCTGTTCATTGGTAAACTTGGCTAGGTCAATCACTCCGGGATGAAGTGAGTTAGTCTCGGAATCTAAATAAGCGAAACATTCCGGAAGATTAACAAATCTTAAAGCGATCAATTCTGCATCTAATTCCGGGGGGATTTTAGTAAGATTATTTTTGTATTGGGCGATGACTACTGCAAAAGAAAAGACTACCGCAGTAATAATCACTCCGGCAATCATCCAATAGATGGTTTTCCTGGCGAGATCAAACTGGGCTTTATGATTCATTTTGTGGGGTTTATTCTTGTTGAGGACAGGCCTCTAAAATAATCCTCTTTGATTTTTTTTCTAGACAGATGGGGGAAATTCGAATGACTGAACCTTCAGCAGTATAACCTTGAGGCAAGAAGAAAGCTCTAACTGCAGGAGATTGATCAGTCTGTTCATTTTCAAAGACAGAGACGCTATTAGGAGTTAAAATGAATGAAAATTCAGTAACGTTTTTAGGATATTCTACCAAAGCATCTCCAGGAACTGCTGCTAAAGTGTTTATCATCATTTTAATATCCTCTGCAGAATTTATTTTTGCAGTCAAAAGCGAACTGCCATAGGCATGGGCGATACTAATAGTGATATATATCCCGATGCAAACTACTATAATCTCAAAGATCATGACGAGAATACTACTGGCTTTCTGGTTCATCTTTAGTGAATAAGATCATATCCCCCTGATTAGATAAACTTATCTGGGTTCTTCTGGCTACTTCATAGTAAGAGTCAGTATCCCAGTTAGATTTTGCTGCTAGATGGCGTTCAATTAAAAATCCTCCTGAACAGGTGTAAGATAAAACCTCATGGGGATTGCCAAAACCACAAAGATTTACTTTTAAAGGTAAAGAAAACTCTTGACAATAAGGTTTAACTTCAGTAGCTTTATATCGGGCAGTTTCCATTAATTCAAATTCTGGTTCTCTAAACAAACATAAACAACCTTTCCCTGGAGAACAAACTTGAGGATTAACAAAAATCATCTGATAATCTATATTTGGAAATTCTGAGTCTACATCTACGATTAATTCTTTCTGGTCAGGTTCGAAATAAATTATGGCCGTGCCCTCATCTAGGATTAACAGGGCAGTTTTATGGCTGTCTGAAGTTTTTTCTACCTCTTTAACTTTATTCACAAAATCAATAAAATTCTGTTTGGATTGGTCGCTTAAACGAAAATAAGTTGAACTAACATAACAAGCGGGAGCAAAGATGATGATGGCCAAGAGTATAGTAACTAAAAAATCTACCATGATCGCTTTCTTGTTTAACGGTCTCATTTGAATTCATTAATTTAAAATTAATAATAATAAAAAATTAATTTTTAATCCATCTTTTTTCTTTACAGATAAAGCTAACTTCATTGATAATCACAGACTGAAAATTAGCTTTAGTATCGCAAAGATGCCATTGATCAGCATTGCAGAGCAAAGAACCGCTCTCTAAAGCTTTCCATTTGTAGGTCAAAGCATTGGCAGCATCAGTTCCATCCGTATTTAAGAAGGGGGTTTTAAATGAAGTAATTTTATTCGGGGTTAAACGATCAATAATCACTCCGTTTTCTGCTCCGGCATAGCCGCAATCATAATCCATCTCATCTTCTTCTGAAACTACCAGTAAACAGCCTTTTCCTGGAGAGAAAGGTTCTTTTTCGCTGGGAAATTCTCCACTCTCGCAATTATATGCGAAGTTTGGCGCTTCAAAACCGGCACTATCACAACCGAAGCCATCAGAATCGCTTTTCTGGCCGATGTAGCCAGGGCACATCTGAGAGATGGGGCTATCTTGAGGAGTGGCATCACCATCAGCGTCAAGCACTAATTCTATAGTTTTATATTTAGTAAAAGTTCCCTCTTTCATCTTTTTATTTGACAAAACTAAAAAGAAAGATTTTTCATTATTGAATTCTTCGGTTTCGGCAAGATTATTCTCGCTGTCGACAACTATTTTAACAAAGCAGCCAGTATCACCTTGACCATCGCAATAATCTCCTAAGCCGATCTGGAAGGTTTGTTTTTCTAACTTTTTACTCTCTCCTGCACCAAGATTTTTAAGTGACCAGGCTTTGTTTCCGGAAGTTCCTGAAGTTAAAGTTGCAGAAGTGCATTCTTTCTTGTTTTTAGAACTGCAAATTTTTAATCCAAGGTAAAAAGGAAGGTTGGCTGCATCTGCCCCATAATTGATGATTGTCGGCTCTAAAGTTAATTCTGCTTTTTCCTCACCTTTAAGGTCTAAATCCAATTGATTATTCACCAGCGGCTTTGATTCAGCTGCAACTGATAAACTAAATTCTTTAATCCCTAAATCATAATTTCCGGCAATACCTTTTCCTGCAGATTCAGGCAAGTCAGGCAATTCTCCATTAACTTTATCGCATTTGGTCATACATAAATCTTCATCGTCTTGATCGCATTTAGGTACAAAATTGTCGGGATTGCTTTTAGAGACAAAATAACTACAGCTTTTAGTATCATAATCTGCTTCATCGGGACTGGTGCCTAGCGGGCAGCCGGGAAGTTTTTCTTCTTCTACTCCTTTAGTGGATAAACAAGGACATTTATCTCTAAAATTATTTACATTATCCCGATCGCAGTCTCCCATCTCATCGATGGGATTTAATTTCTGAAAGCTAGAAACAACCCAAGGGATTACAACTAGAATTATTATTACTGCAAAGATTAAAGAGATTATAACCCCGATTACTTTTGATGTTGTTGCTTTTTTGTTTATCATAATTATTCACCTCTTATTCTCCAGCGATATCCGGTTGATAATAACATGGCTGGGCTGCTTCGAGACGGTTCATGCTCAAGAGCCAGATTCCGTTTTGATGGTAAGGAATCTCAAAACCCATCGACCTACTGCCGCTGGTAGTCCAAAAATTTTCATCGATATTACTAGCAAAAACTACCGCATAAACGTTTTGGGAATTGAAAGATTCTTCAATGATGTGGGTATAGCCATTTTCTTGAATATAGGATAAAATACTTCCCCCGCCGCGATATTTTGACTTTATTTGATTAAGATTGTTTAAAAAATCTAATTTACTAAAGGCCGGACCTTCCTCATAAATTAAAGTTGAGCAAACAAAACATTTAGTCTTATCTTTAGAGACAGATATGACGCTAGAACCAAATAATTCATCATACTGCCCTTCCAACCAAATCCACCAGCAGCGTTCCATGGCCAAAGCCATAAAATCCATGGCTTCTTCTTGGGTACTGGCAGAAAACTTTTTGTCTAAAGTCTTACATAAAGCGGGAGTAGAGATGTCTTTAATACCTATATCCAATTTAGTATTGGCTTTCAAAGCTAAACTGTCATGACAGATTATTTCTGCCTCTTTACCTTCGGCTTTAGAGATAAAACGGGAAATTGTTCCCGCGATTAAAACAAAAGCAACTAAAGTAATCATAATTATTACCAACTGGCCGGCAGCAATACCTCTTTTTTTCATTTTTAATCACTGATTCTACTTCACTTTTTAACTTAACCTTTAGTTAATCTTAACATTCGATTAATTGTTTATTGATCACCTGATAATTGATCCCTTCTTCATCTGAATATTGGAAACAGTCATCATCAAGACCATCTGGGGAGCTGCCATCACAATTTGCATCGCCATCTATGGTGGGGAAAAAACAGATTTGTTTATTATCAGGAGTAAAAAGCCAGAATTGACCTTCGAAATCTTTAAAGCCGTTGCCATAATCTATCCTATTTTCGTTTAGTCCTTCGAGATTATAAGCGATAGTAATCTTTTCCACGGGATTAAAATAATTGGAAGATTCGGTTTTATCGTTTAAGAATCTTTGATCGAAATTCTTGGTAATGGCGCTGCTTCCGGCGATGACGCAGGGAATCATGTCCTCAAAATCGGTAGTTAAGTCTGTGATCAATTGTCTGCTGTCAGCCCCGCTGTAAACTAACAGCGTAGTTTTCCCTTCGCTGTGCTCAAAAATCAGAGAAGTACCGTATTCTCCTAATTCCTGGACGCCGTTATATTGATGGAAACAGTTTTGGTTGGGACTTTTTAACATCAGATTAATACTATCAGTTAAAGAATTAACTGCTTGTTTGTGTTCAGGAGGAATGTCTACGGGAGTTGCATTTATTTTATCTCCAAATCCGCTAATCTCAGGAACATAATCCTGGATTCCTTTGACTACGGTTTTAAGTTTATCGAACCCTTGTTCAGGAGAATAATAAAACCAGAAAGCTAAAACTAAGAAAGCAATAGGAATGAGATAAAGAACAATTTTAGTTACGCCTTCCATTTTATAAGAGATCACCTAATTTAGTTAATAATCCACCCAAATCATTATCCAGAAGACCATACCAAACTATCAAAAAAAGGAGGAAAGCTACCGCTAAAATCAAACCGATAATTTCCCACATTTCCATCCCTTTTTTGTTCATGTTTTATTTATGGTAAGAGATCTGGCTTTAGCTTTAAGACAAAATAGATAAAAGCTAGGCCCAAGATGATTACGGCAATAGTTATGGCTAACTTGGCGATAGTTGCTGAGTCTGCCTCTGCTTTTTTGGCGAGGACCATATTTAGATGTCTTTAGTTCCTATACAACAGCCCGTACTTTCTTTAGGGTTACAACTAAATACAGAACTATAAGAATAATCTCCTCCTTGAAGATTATCACAGACCGCGCTACAATCATTTCCACCAAATCCACTAATCGCGGGTTGACAAGACTCGCATCTTCCTCCTTTACTATCGCAACTAATCAATCCTTGCTCTAACAAGCTAGTCTTCCCGGTGAACATGACCATCAAGATGATCAAGACCACCAACGCAATCACTGCCCCGATGATGATCCACCACATCTCTGCGCCAGCTTTTTTCATTTTAACTTAACTCCATCGGCATCCGTTAGATTCACAGCCGGTTTTATCCTGAGAAGATTTGCATCTGCTAATCTCGTCTTTGAAATTAGCTTTAGCTAATTCTTTAGCTTCTAAAGATTCTGCCTGGCCGAACCCTAGATCGAAATTAGCTTCGGAAGTAGCGGTAGGAGCGCAATCTCCATAAGTAATACGCATGGCTACCAACTCTGCTTTACCTTCTTTAGATAATCCTTTTTCGAAAATTCCGATCCTTCCGGTAAAGACCATTACCAAAATTACTAAAACAATCAAAGCTAAAGCAGCTATTATAATCACATTAATAGACATCCCTTGCCCTTTTTTCATTAATTTCATTAATCTCACCTCGTTTTTTATTTAAAATAGTATTTATACAAAAGAAAGAAATTTAATATATAAATGTTGCTATAGGTTTGAAACCGGCAGGGGTTAATCGCACAAAACCAGCTCAGTTTCAATCAATCCGACATCGGTATGGATAGGAAAGATTCCGGAACTGTCCCGATCTTTTTTAGTGCAGCCTTTACCAGACTTAATCGGGCCGACTAAAAGAAGCGGCTTTTCTTCACTAACTTTAACTAGCCAGGCTTTAAACTCATAATTCTTGTTCCAAGCACCTAAACTATCGGTTAAAAGTCTGGTGATGGTTTCATTGACGAAAATACAGCTATGTTTCTTTTCCTGATCCAAAACACTTTGACAACGATAAAGCGAGTAGCCATCCGGACTATAAGCATAATACTTAGCACAATCTTCTAAAAGGTCTTTTCCCATCTGGGGATGGACTAGTTGAGCGAAATCGGTAGAACATTCAGTATCAGTAATAGTAGTTTTTAGTACTGCACTTAAAGAGCTATAAGCCAGACCTTTCCTGGTAAAAATCTTTTTCTGAGGATCTTCTTTTAAAGCGAATTTGGCCATGAAGAGCATGCCTAGAGCAATTAAGATCACAATAACTACTAATCCGATAATCTCCATCTGGGCTTTTTTGCCCAGTTTGGGTAATTTAATTCTTTTCATGAGTAAACCTCTACTTTCAGATAACCATAACCGTACTGAGACTGGCCGGCAGGATTAATCTCATTCTTGAGGGAAACGACAAAATAAGTGGACTCTTTCTGGCTCCAGGCAGGAAGAATCATACCATTTTCAAGTACAGTGGTCTTTTCTTTATTATAAAGATAATAAATATTTTCTGGATGGGGGTAAAGTTCCTGCACAGTAATATTAGCAAAAGAGAATAGTTCAAAATAATAATCGCCCAGATGCTTTTGGAAAGTTTCATCGGCAGCATTGAGTTTGATTACATCCAGACAATTATCTTCGGCCTGGGCTTCTCCTTTGGTACAGACTAATTCCGGCATGAAGAGGGTCTTTAAAGTGGTTTCCATGGCTCGGGAGGCGAGCAGCTCTTCCTGTTTCTCTTTAATAGCGATTTTTTGGTATTGATAATAGAAGATTATTCCGAAAAGGATCAGAACAAAGAAGATGAAAAGTACAGCGATGGTCTCGTTGAGGCGGATCTGGGCTTTTTTGTTTGGATTCATTTTTTTATTTTGGCTGGATCTTGGTTAAATCTTGGTTTTTTTCTATTTTGACTTAATATAAAGTTAGGCAATCTCCTTTCTCTCCCAAGTCGCGGTTAACCTGCTGAAGCTGTTGGGCTGGACTAATCAATCCACTGCAAAATTCTGGTTTAATTAGACAGGCGCCTAAAGAATTTTTCAGATTATCTAGGGCGATGAATAAACTGGTTTCTTTCCC
>DATDTM010000009.1:0-22666 GCA_035290865.1 Candidatus Nanoarchaeia archaeon | reverse complement strand
AACGATGTTAAAGACTATGTGCAGCACTATAACGAAATACGGCTGCACATGAGTTTAAACTACCGAACTCCAAAAGAAGTTTGGGACGAGTTTAAAAATGTAAAGTAGTTTTGGGATGTAAAGCAGTTTCGGGATAACAGAAAGAGTTTCTGGGTGAAAGAGGTAGGTATTAAGGTGTTGGCCAAAAAGTTAGGCGAGCAAAGCTGTTCGTAAGAGGTAATTAAGTTACTTTTTCTATCTAGAATAAATCTATTTTATGTAGAGGAACTTCCAGAAAAAGGCGAGCCGAACGGCCAACTTAATACCTACTGAAGGGGAATACTTTTAAAGAGAAGAGAGTTAATTGCAATAGAATATGTTTAAAATAATTCATCAGGAAAAGAATTGTAAAGCTAGAACTGGAATAATCCAAACTCCTCACGGAAAAATCCACACTCCTGCTTTTGTTCCGGTGGCTACCAAAGCCACAGTAAAAGCGCTTACTCCTAGACAGCTGGAAGAGATTGGTTTTGAAGTAGCTTTAGGCAATACTTACCATCTCTATCTCCGCCCGGGAACGGATATCGTTAAAAAAATGGGCGGGCTGCAGAAGTTTATGGGATGGAACAAGCCATTGTTTACTGATTCAGGAGGATTTCAGGTTTTCAGTTTGAAAGACGGGTTATGTGAAGTGACTGATGATTGCGTGACGTTTAAATCACATATTGATGCTTCTAAACATGTTTTTACTCCGGAAAAATCGATGCAGATTCAACGGAAATTAGGTGCAGACCTGATTTTTGCATTTGACCAATGTTTAGAGATTAATGCTGATTATGAAACTACACGGAGATCAATGGAAAGAACCCATGCCTGGGAAGTTCGGAGTTTAAAAGAGTTTAAAAAACTGAATAAAGATAAAAAGCAGGCACTTTATGGAATCGTGCAAGGGGGAAGATTTTTAGATTTGCGCAAGAAAAGTGCTCAATATATCTCTTCATTAGGGTTTGATGCGATTGGAATCGGAAGTATTTTCGGTGATCCCAAAGAAGAAAGTAGAAAGATTGTAGAACATACCCTGAAGTTTTTGCCGGTAAATAAACCTAAACATTTGCTGGGCATTGGAGCGGTAGAAGATATTTTTACTTATGTAGAGATGGGGATAGATACTTTTGATTGTGTTCTGCCCACGAGATTAGCTAGAACCGGGTATATCTATATTCGCCCGGAATCTGGAGGAAAGATGGAGAATAAGTTTAGATATAGGATTACTAATTCTAGGTTTAAAACTGATAAAAAGCCATTAGATGCGCATTGTGATTGTTATGTCTGCCAGAATTTCTCTCGAGCTTATCTGCATCACTTATTCAAAGCCGAAGAATTGTTGTCCTATACTTTAGCGACTTATCATAATCTGTATTTTTTTAATCGGATGATGAGGGAGATAAGGAAGAGTATTGAGAAGGATAGGTTTAGGGAGATGAAAAAGAAATGGATCAGAAAACTAATTTAGATCATTATCATTATAACTTATTTCCAGAACTTATCGCTCAAACCGCTTTCCGTCCCCGAGACCATTGTAAACTGATGGTTCTGCAAAGGAAACAGATTGAACATAAAAAATTCTATGAGATAATTGATTACTTAAATCCTGGGGACGTTTTAATCCTCAATGAAACTAAAGTCAGAAAATGCAGATTAATGGGAAAGAAAAAAACCGGCGGAAAAATAGAAGTTACTTTGGTTAAAGAGGTAAAGTCATCCACACAACCGGTTTACCAATGCCGAATCAAAGGCAGAAATCTGAGAGTAAGTACAAAATTGCTTTTTTCCAAAAATAAAGGGGAAATCATCCTGCAAGAAGAGGGTATTTTTTATGTAAAATTTGAACATCGAGTGAATGAAGAAGAATGTGCTTTACTCACTCCCCCTTACATTAAGACAACTGTTCCGGAAAAAGATTACCAGACTATTTTTGCTAAAGTTCCTGGCTCTCTAGCTGCACCTACTGCTGGGCTGCATTTTACTCCGGAATTATTGAAGAAGATTGGGCAGAAAGGAATAAAAATTGCTAAAATTCAGTTAGATATCTCTTTTGCTACTTTTCTACCGGTGCGTAATTTTAATAATCACAAAACCGGAGAGGAATATTTTGTAGTGGATAAGAAAAATGCAGCAATAATCAATTCTGCTTTAAATGCTGGCGGAAAAATGATTGCCGTAGGAACTACAGTAGTTAAATGTCTGGAAAGCTGCGATTGGGTTAGTGGAAAGATTAAGCCGAGAGCAGGTCTTTCTAAACTCTTCATCAAGCCGGGATACAAGTTTAAAGCTCCCCTGGCTGCGATGATCACTAATTTTCACCTGCCAAAATCTTCTTTATTATTATTAACCTGCGCTTATGCTGGAAGAGAAAGAATTCTGCGAGCTTATGCAGAAGCTATCCGGAAGAAATATCGCTTTTATTCGCTGGGAGATGGGATGATGATTTGGAAAAGATAATTTTATTTCTTTAACCTTTCCACCAACGGCTTCCCGCCGAAGAGATTAGCACCAGCCCCATCTAAAACTATTCCTGGGCTTTCGACCAATCTCCTGCGTAGATATTTGGTCCCGTTATCTTTAATCTTAACCGGAGTGTAAAACCGGACAGTATATCCCTCTGCATAAAGTCTCGGTGCTAAGATTCTCTCTGCTACTGGCACACCCAATAAGAATTGAAATTCAGATTTAGTCTGGTCTCGCCTCCAAAGATGATTTAGTTCAATCCCTTGGATAAGTTTCTGGTCATGGGTAGCAATTTCTAAATAAACGCCATGATCCAATAATATTCCTGCCCCTTTACAAAGTTTGGACTTAGCTTCTTTTTTACTGAGAGTGGCGATCTCTTTAGGCTCGGAATAAATTCCTCGACAAAGCCGTATTCTTCTGGCTCGATAAGATTCACCCTGTGCAGCTCCAGGAGTAGAGGGTACTAAACCTCTGCTTTCAGCAGCAGCTCTCTCGGCAATACGCCAGAGATCTGTTTCAGTTCGGTTTAAACTAGACTGTAAAACACCTCCTAAATTATCATATCCAGCAGACCAGAGAGAACGTAAAGCTTCTAAAGACTGATCAGTATAGCGATGGTCTTCCATATCTAAAGTAACATCTATCCTTTTCTCATCAGCAACTTTTGAGATCAAACCTAACTGCTGCTGCAGAGGAGTTTTTGAGTCAAAAATAACTTTATCTGGTTTCTTATAGACCAGACAGATTGCTGAGGGCTTGACCGAAATGGAAACCGGCTTCTGGTGCGAATGTTCACCGAAATTAAAATGGCTAGCAATCAATTCAATTGCATTTAGGTAGTAATCTATAGTATCATTAGCTTCTTCTGTAGTGCCTGCATCCTCTCCCACGATATCAAAAGAAGCGAAATAGCCAAAACGCTCATGTAACTTACATATATTATCTATTCCTTCCATCAGGCTATTTCCAGCCAGATATCTTCTCCCTGCAGATTCAATTACTGAATCAGGAATGATATTGATTAAAGCTGTGGTGAATCCCATAAAATATTAATTTTGGGGGAGGATATTTAAAGATTTGTTTAGTGGAAGATATAATAAAAATAATTGAAAAATTAAAAAAATTTAACTCACAAAAATAATCCTCTTACTTAACTTCATCGGCAAGGGCAAAGTTTCATATGGCCGACCTTTGGTTTTAGCTTTGATCTCATCAACCAGCTGGTCAAAGCGCATCCTAGTTTCTTTTCCGGTCTCCCTGCTCCTGACCATCAAATTCTTGCCCGTATCTTCAATCTCTTTATCCCCTACGACTAAAATGTAAGGCACCCATTCTAATTCTGCAGTCCGAATTTTCTTGCCTACGCTTTCTTCACGATCATCTAGATCTGCACGTAAATTTAATTTAGCTAACTCTTCTGCTAAACCCTCGCAGAATTTCAGATGCCTTTCTACAGAAACAGGGAGGATTCTAATTTGAGTTGGTGCTAGCCATAAAGGTAATTGGGGAATCTTACCTACTTTTTCGTCCATGGCTGCACGTTCCAATAAAGCATACATCACTCTCTCAATCGCTCCAGATGGAGAACAATGCAAAATTAAAGGATGTTTTTTGACACTTTTTTCGTCTACATAAGTTATCCCATAACGCTCAGCGTTTTCCACATCGATCTGATCTGTGGTTAAAGCAGAACATTTCTCTAAAGCGTCTACGAAATTCCATTCGTACTTCAAACTATAATAAAAGAAACGTTTATCCCACATTTCTAGTAAGGCTGGCTTGCCCCATTTTTTGACTAAATCTTTAATGAAAGCTTGGTGCTCTTCCCAAAATTCTTTAGTAATTCTAAGGGCAAATTCTAACTCTTCAGGGATTTTGAAACCGATCCCTTCCATTACCTCTTTGTTCATCTGGAACCTGCGCAAATATTCCTGTTTAGCTTGCTTTTCGTCCATACAGAAAGCATGACAATCAGGCATGGTAAAAGCTCTTAATCTTCTTAATCCGGTAAGTTCTCCATGCTGCTCTACCCGAAAACTATAGCGGGTCATTTCATACAACCAAACCGGCATCTGCTTATAAGAAACTTGGGCGTCGTGCATTTCCAAGAATTGGCCGAAACAAGCAGCAAATCTCAAAAATACTTTTTTGTTAGGGGTCTGGATAGTGTATTGTCGTGCAGGAAAGCGATTGAGGTAGCTCTTTAAAGAGGGATGCTCAAAATCGTACATGATGGGAGCTTCGATTTCCATACCCCCGTTTTCTTTAACTTTTTGGGTAACCCAACGTTCCAACAAACTTTTTACCAATCTACCTTTAGGATAAAAACGTAAATTTCCTGGATCTGAACCAGGTTCATAATCAACTAACTCTAATTTTTTCATTAGCCTTACATGAGGCGGCTCTTCTTTTGCTACCCGAGATTTAGCCATCTCGTATTGAGCAAATTTTTGCAGGTTTTTCCAATTCTTAAATTCAAAACCATTAATTTTGTTATTTTTTATTTCTATTTTGTTTAACTTCCCATCAAGATCTAGAATATGCCAGTAGGAAACCATAGTATTCTCTGCTTTCAAAGCTTCACTGACCACTTCTTTAGCTCCGCCTTCTTTCGGTTCTGAAGTTTTCTCTTCTTCCACAGAAAATTCTCGGCTCAACTCTGATAGTGGATGTCCTTTGCAGGAAATATTAAATGATTTGTACCAGCCGAATGGCGCCCTGGTTACTGAATAATCTTTGCTGAGAAGCTGTTCTGCTTCTTTTAAAACCTCTTCAGCTTTATCTGGGCTGGCTAGATCTGAACTAAGATGGGCATAAGGATAAAGCACAATAGTTTTAGTATGGACCTGCCCGGCAATATCTTTAATTTCATGTAAATATTTTTCCACGATAGCTTTAAGGTTCTTTTCATCTCTTTTTTCTACAGCAGTAAAGATCACTAAACATTCTTCGACTTTCTCTTTGCCTTTTTTAGCCTCGGCTGCGCTTTTTAGGGCTCTTTTTTTAGCTTCAAATTCAATAAAATCGGCATGGATGGTTAATATTTTCATTTTGTTTACCTCTATATTTTTGTTCTTCTATTTAAAATTATAGGAAATAACTTTAATTTCCAATTATTTCATTGTTCTGGTTAAAGTTAGTTCCCAATAATCAAATCACTTTTAGATTGATCTTTTAGGTGAGTTTAATACCGATTATTGAAGTGATTTGATATAATGTTTTTCCGGATTAAAGGAGCATCTGATCAAAATTGCTTCTAACTCCTGATGGAAAGGAGGATGATACAAAACAGTATTGACTACCTCAATTCCTTCTCCTCGATGAACGATCACCTCCCAGGTTCCCTCAACCTGAATGCAACCAAGATAAGGTCTTTCTTCGAAGTAACCTTGCTTAAGACAAACCCGAAAAATAGTCTCGGGAAGAGAAAATTGCAGTACTGAACCTTCGAAACCGAAAGAGTTAGCTGCTTCATCAGCTAAAATATGGTCCCTACTACAATAAAAATCTTTTCGTTGATGTAAACCATAGCCTCGGATAGTATCTAATATATTTTTTCTTCCTCCGTGGTACAGGGTTATGTATCTATTTGATGAAGTCATAGTGCAGCTCAGAGAAAACAGCACTACCTTAGGCGGTAGTTATAGTAGTAGTTCCAACTAGCGAGAACAAAGATATTCTGGAAAGTTCTAGTCGGTTTAAATTCATTTATTGGTTAAAGAAAGTCCAACTTTATAAATTTTTTTAAGATATATTTATAAAAGCACGGGATTATTAGAGCTTAACTTGGAGAGATGTGCTGGTCTAGGCTCGCACATACTGGAGAGGAAGATAATTCTGATTCTCCGTTTTAAGACCTAAAAGCAAAGATTGATGTCTTTGGGTAATAAAGTAAAGCAATAAATTACGGGTGAACTAAAAAATGGCACGTATGCATAGCAGAAAAAAAGGTAAGTCCGGTTCGAAAAAACCAGCGAAAAAGGTCCCTTCCTGGGCGCCTTACAAAGATAAAGAAGTAGAGAAATTAGTAGTAAAATTCTCTAAAGCCGGAAAGAGCTCTTCAGAGATCGGAATGATCCTTAGAGATAATTACGGAATCAACAGTGTGAAAGCTTTAGCCCAGAAAACTATCGGGCAAGTCCTGACAGAACACCAATTGGTTAAAGAATTACCAGAAGACCTCTTAAGTTTAATTAAAAGAATGGTAGCCATAAAAGCCCATTTAGAAAAGAATAAGATGGACCGAACCGCCAAACGAGGCTTACAGCTGACCAACTCTAAAATCTTAAGATTGGTTAAATATTATAAACGAACTGGTAAACTAGCCCAAGATTGGAGCTTTGATCAAGAAAGGCTAAAGATGTATCTGGAATAGAAAGGTTTTTATTCTCTTTTCTTTTTTCTTTCTATTTATTAAGCACCAGTGTTGATTAAGTATCAGCGAAGAGGTAGAAAAAGAGCATGGAACGCAAAGAATTATTTTTCCTTCTGGCAGTAGTAATGGTAATCGTAGTTATGGCCGGGGTTTTC
Source organism: Candidatus Nanoarchaeia archaeon (assembly GCA_035290865.1). Taxonomy (GTDB): domain Archaea; phylum Nanobdellota; class Nanobdellia; order Woesearchaeales; family GW2011-AR9; genus DATDTM01. Next base: position 15,646 of record DATDTM010000009.1, on the reverse strand, counting down.
TTCAGTACAGGAGTGACCGGTGGAACTATCATCAAGAGCATTTATTGCTATAATGATCTAGATTGCGATGATGGTAAAGAGAATACTTTAGATTTCTGTCAATATGCAGGAACAGAACAGTCGCTTTGTGTGAATAAAGAGGTTAATTGAATGATTTAAGTTTTTTATTTTTTAGAATACTAAAATTAAAGAAATAAAAAAGAGTATCTCACTCTTATAAGATGCTGCGAATACTCTCGATGTTAGAAGCAATATCCTGACCTTTCTTGGTCAATTCTAATAACTTTAATCTGCCTTCTTTCTTGAATTTAATCAGGTCAGACTTCTGCATCTCCTGCAAGATCTTGACCACATGAGAATAAGTGCAGTCGATCTGTTTAGCTAAAACTGAAGCATACACATTGGCATCAGCATTCTTTAACTCTACCAGCATCATAGCTGGTTTCTCTCGGAAAAAAACCTCAAAGATGGATTTTTTAGTCTTAATCAATTTGCCACCCCGCATTTTGTTTTCCATCTCCCACCCTTTTAATGGTTGATGCATAATAGGTATATTTAAACATTTATTCTGTGTGATATCTATTTTACAGGATACTTATATTTAAAGCTTTTGGAACGAGAAAAATTATTTTAAATTTTTCTCTAGTTCATAGTTAATGAATAACTGGAAAAAAAGAGATTAGTTATTGGAATTGAACAAAATCTTCCTCTTTGATTCCAGCCTGCTATAAAATCCCTTTAAGAGTTCCTTTCTTTAATTCTTTATGTAGAAGAACAACTGTTCCGATAAGGCCTTGCGATGTTTCTTTCTTAAGAACAATATGACTTCCTCGTTGTCTAATCGAAGAAAAACCGAATTTATTACACAAAATTTTAAGACACTCTTTTCCTGAAATATTTTTAAGCTGCGGCACTTTCAGCAACCTCGAAGGTAGTCAAAAGTGGTTTGCCCATTTCTTTTAGTGGAAACTCTTCCAGATATAATTCCGTAGCTTCTCTAAGATTTGCTAAAGCTTCTTCAATTGTATTTCCCTGACTAACTGTTCCTATCTCTGAACATTTAGCCACATACATATTTTCTTCTTTATGGATAATAGCAGTTAAAGTAGTCATATCAATCTAAAGAAAATGAATATATTTAAACTTTGCGTGAGAAAATAGAGAATAGATTTAATGCTTCTTCAATAACCATATCTTTTTATAACCCAGAAAATCTTAACCCAGAATAATGCCCTCAGACCCAACTTACCCAGAATTATTTCCTCATGATACTATTCGTAAAGGGCAGGATGAACTAGTTAAAGATTTAGACCTGGCTTTTTCTGAAAAGAAAACCCTTATTGCTCATGCTCCCACCGGGATGGGCAAGACTGCTTCTGCCCTTTCTGTAGCTTTAAAATATGCCCTGAAAGAAAAGAAAAAAGTTTTTTTTCTGACCAATCGGCACACTCAGCATAAGATTGCCATAGACACTTTAAAACAAATCCAGCAAAGGTCTGGCCAGGAAATAAAATGCGTAGATCTCTTAGGAAAAAAATGGATGTGTCTGCAGGAAGTGGCCGGTCTATTCGGAAATGAGTTCAATGAATATTGTAAGCAGGTAGTAGAAAAAGGAGAATGCGAATTTTATAGTAGAATTAGAGAAAAGAAAAATATCACTCCGGAAGCGAAATTATGTTTATCGGAATTAAAATTGAAAGGGCCTTTACATAATGAAGAATTAATCAATTTCTGCCAAAAAAAAGAAATGTGTGGCTATGAGATGGCCCTGCTCTTAGCTAAAGATGCCGATGTGCTCATCGGAGATTATAATTATCTTTTCAGTCCCCAGGTTAGCGCCACTTTATTAAAAAAGATGGATCTAGAGATACAAAATATTATTTTAATCCTAGATGAAGGACATAATCTGCCCCATCGAGTAACGGAAATGCTCAGTCAGAGTTTATCCACTTTCACCCTTAGAAATGCTATCCAGGAAGCAAAGAAATTTCATTATAATGGTTTGATCTCCTGGCTGCAGGAATTAAATCGGATACTTAACGGACTGGCTAAATTCTCAGAAAGGGAAAAAGAAAGAAAAGTTTCCCGAAGCGAATTTCAGCATCAGGTAGAATTGGTTACTGATTATGAAAACTTGCTTGAAGAGCTAGAAACTGCCGCTAAAGAAGTGCGGGAAAAACAAAGGAAAAGTTATCTGGGAGGAATAGCTAATTTTCTTTCCGCCTGGAAAGGAGATGATGCCGGCTATGTGCGCTATCTGGAGGAAAGGAATAGTAAATATGGTCCCCAGATAAATTTACATTATTCCTGTCTAGACCCGAGAATAATTACCGCAGGAATATTTTCTGGGATCCATGCCGGGATCGTGATGAGCGGAACTTTAAAACCTACTTTAATGTATAAAGATGTTTTAGGGATAGAAAAATCTGTGGATAAAGAATACTTTTCACCTTTCCCTGCGGAAAATAAGTTAAATTTAATCATTCCGGAAACTTCTACTAAATTTACTTTGCGCAATCCGGTCATGTACAAACAGATCGGGGATAAATGTTCTGAATTGGTAAAATTAATTCCTGGCAATGTGGCTTTGTTTTTTCCATCTTATGATCTACGCGATCAAATTTCTAGATATATTTCATCTTCTAAACAATTCTTTTGGGAAAAGAGCGAGATGAGCAAAGAAGAAAAAGAATTGTTGTTAGAGCAATTCAAATCATCTAAAGAAAAAGGAGCGGTGCTTTTAGGAGTAGCGGGAGCGAATTTTGCTGAGGGTATAGATTTACCTGGAGATTGGCTCCAGGGAGTAGTGGTAGTGGGCCTGCCCCTGGCTAAACCAGATTTAATTACTAAAGAAGTAATTGCCTATTACGATCAGAAATTTCCAGGAAAGGGTTGGGATTATGGTTATATTTATCCGGCAATGAATAAATGCCTGCAATCGGCAGGAAGATGCATCCGTTCAGAAACTGATCGAGGAGTGATGATATTTTTAGATGCACGTTTCGCCTGGAACAGTTATTACTGCTGTTTTCCGAAGGAAGGATTGATGGTGAGTAAGGAGTATAACCGATTATTATCTAATTTCTTTAAAAAAGAGTGTATTTAGCCACCAGTATACTAAAACGTAACATTTATATACTAATGGGACTTTTCTTACTTAAATACTTAAGATCAAGCATGGGCTCTGAAGAATTCTACCACCCTCAACCCCCTCTTTCGAGCCCAGATCTTTTTTTAATTCTAGAAGTATTAATAGTGAACCTGCCTCTTACAGAAAGCTCTTGCTTTCTTATATTACTAACACAACATATCACCCCCAGACTGCGTGAAAAGTTATTCGTCTAAGGGGACTGAGTGAGCGAAGCGAACGAAGGTCGCCTCTCTTTTTACCAGATTTTTTGAAAAAATCTGCGGGGGAGGAGATTTGAACTCCAGAACCCACTAAGGGACAGGATTACTTCCCTCCCATTCGAAAGGGTGTCCAGTAGGACTGGTCTTAAGTTTCGCAGAGTTTCCTCACCTGCGCATTTGACCAGGCTTTGCTCTAAGGAATAATAAGCATATGCTTATTTATAACCCCCGCATACCTGATCTTTTAGAGATAGGATTAACTGCTTTTAAAAACCTTTCTTTCTCTTTTGCACTAATTTGTAAAATAAATCCGGGTTTCCTATTCATTTTAAGGATAGGACCCTGAATAGTATGTTCAAATTCAAGTGAATTTAATAACCTAGAAACTTGATTAATCCCTTCTTGGTTCACGGAAAACATTCGAACACTACTCCCACTAGAGGTGCCGTCTCCATCAAAATAACCCCGAATAAAGAGAAGTTTAACCTCGTCTGAAGAATCGAATACAACTTCCGGGACTCTCCAAGAGAGATGTCCTAAATGAGTATAACTAATTATTTTAGCGATTATTACTTTTTTACAGATGTTTACCTTACCCCATTTGGTTACTTTTGGATAATAGTCGAACTCTTGGTTAAGTAATTGATTATAATGCCATAATAATTTTTTATCTTTATTATAGAATTCTATCCTCTCTGACTTTTTATTTTTACGAAATCTTAAGGTTCCCCGATTCATCTCAAAATAATTAGTATAAGAAACAATATGAGATCCCTCTGCACACAACAATCCTAAAATTTCAGCTAATTCGGGAGTAATAGAGTTCATTCTTTAATCGAGATTGATTATTGGAGATAAATTACTGAAGGTTTATAGAACTTTTGGTTTATACCCGGCCCATTATTATTGGGATAAAAAACAGAATAATTTATAAGTTAAAATTGATTAGTTCTGGGTATGAAAGCAGCTTTAATCATCATCCTTTTAGCCATAGCTAATCTTACCCTCTATTGGCTCTTTTACGGCAAGAAGAAGTTTGAGGAGAAAATGAATATTAATGAAATTAAATCTATTAATTTAAAACCGATAAGAAATAAAGAATAAATCAAAAAAATGTCCGACCGAACCATTGTTTTAGACCATCTGAAATTCAGCTATGAAGGATTATTTAATGCTACTGAGCTCTATGCGCTCATCCCGGAATTTTTTTACAACCGCAACTGGGACTGGCATGAACGTGTTAATGAAGAAATAGTCACTCCCGAAGGCAAACAGATAAAATTAGTTTTCGAGCCCTGGAAAAATACCGGAGATTATTATAAAATTAAGATGAGAATAAAGATGAATCTTACCGATATCAAAGAGGTAGAGGTCAAACATGATGGGGAGACCTTAAGATTAAATCAGGGATTGGTTAAAATCACCTTTGATGCTTTTGTGATCAATGATCGGAAAGACCTCTGGACGGAAAAGCCATTCTACTGGTTCCTGACCACTATCTTCGACAGATATTTTTTCAAACAGCATTTCCAAAAATACGAACAATGGGTTAAGCATGATGTAGATGAATTATTATATAAAATAAAATCATTTTTGAACACGTATAAATATAGTTATCATACTTAGAAAAAGAAATAAAACTAAACATAAATAGGATACTTAAAATGATCAGCGAAGTTAATTACGAGAAATCTTTAATCATCAATAATCGGCAGTTGAAATATAATGGTCTCTTTAGAGCTGATGAACTTTTCAGCACCCTCAACCGAGCGATAGAAGAGCGCGGCTATGAGAAAAGAGAGAAGAAAAGCGAAGAGATTGTGGCCGAAGAAGGCAGAAAAAGTTATGTTGAACTTAGGCCCTATAAAGTAATCACTAATTATCTTACTTTAATGATAAAAATCAAAGTAACCCTGGATAAAGTTACAGAAAAGCTGGAGAGTGCTCGGGGAGAGAAAAAAAAGTATCAACAAGGAGAGATGTTGATAGCCTTTGATGCCTGGGTGCTTACTGACTATAAAGACCGCTGGGGAATGAAACCAGGATTTTATTTCTTAAAAGGATTAATGAATAAGTTTGTCTATAAAACTCCAATAGAATCAGGTGTGCAGGGAATTTTAGTTTCGGATACGGCTTATATCTATGCTAAAGTCAAGCAGATGCTGGATGCTTATCGTCCAGGAGAGGAAAGGCCTCAAAAAGAGGAAGAGATCAGAAAACAGGTGGAAGAGGAATTAAATAAAGAGATTGAAGCGGAAGCTAAATTCTTAAGCGATAATTTCTCCGCGTAAATCCCAGTCAGTAGCTTTGGTTATTTTTACCTTAACTAGATCTCCTAATCTAAAACTTCCTTCCACGATCACCGGTTTATAAGACAGATTTCTGCCGATCCATTGGTTAGGCTCTTTGCCCGGTTCATCAATAATGATTTCGCCTTCCCAATCTAGCCAGCGCTCGTTTCTGAGTTTAGAAATATTTTTACAGATATCAGCGATGATCCTGGAACGATGCTGGACAATCTCAGTATCCAGAGCTTTCAGCTCAGCAGCTTTAGTCCCGGGACGAGGCCAGAAACGGGAAATATTGACCACTTCTGGAGAAAGCTGACGGAGAAGAGTTAAAGTGTTCCAGTTCTGTTCCTCGGTCTCTCCAGGAAAACCAACAATAATATCTGTGGCTAAAGTCACTTGCGGAAAGCTGGTCCTGATTGATTGAACTAATTCTTTGTATTCCTCTACAGTATAATTTCTTTTCATGGATTTAAGAATCTGATTATCCCCAGATTGGAGCGGCAGGTGGACAAATTTAAAAATTTTTGGAGAGGAGAAGATTTCGAGGAATTCTTCTTTATATTTCAATAAATGATTAGGATTCATCATTCCGATCCTGATCTTGAAATCTGGGGGTAGGGAGATTAGCTCTTTGAGCAGCTTAGCTAGATTAAGATTAGGATTAGTACTCGAGTTCAAATCAAAACCGTAACAGCCAGTATCCTGGGAAGTTAACCAGATCTCTTTCACGCCCTCAGCGAGAGCTGTCTCAACTTCTTTTTTGATATCCTCTAGAGGATAAGAAACTAAATTGCCCCGAGCAGCTTTAGTCTTACAGAAAGTGCAGGCTCCCAGACAGCCGCGGGAGATGGGAAGAATATAGACGGCAGGATTTTTTCTGATTCTAGGAAGATTTAAGGGAGGCATCTCTCCAGTTTCCAGCATCTGAACCATATTCTCGTGAAGAGCTTCTTCGACTATCTCTACCACTCGATGAATCTGTTTTGTTCCCAACAAAGGATAGCCTTTTAATTTCTTGGGATCGGTCTGGGCAATGCAGCCGGCGATGATAAGTATCTGATGAGAATATTTGGATTTAACTTCATTTAATCTAGTAAAAAAAGCTGATTCGGTAGGACTTTTAACCGTACAGGTATTAAAGATAATTACATCAGCCTCTCCGATAATCTCAGTTAATTCAAACTTCGCCTGCTTTAATAAGCCGGCCATCTGTTCACTATCTGCGAAATTGTGCGAACAGCCGTTGGTTTCAATATAGATTGTAGTCATGGTTAGATTCTAGAGAGAAGGCTATTTAAAAAGTTAATGAAAGACATAAATAAAGCTAATTACGGTTATTTCTTCCAAACTTAAGTTGAGGAAGATGAGTCTAGATCATTAGTGCCCTCAACTAAAGCTTAGGAAAAATCTTTAGAATAATTAGGTCTAGAAGTTCTAGAGGTAAAACTTTTTGGCCTAGAGGCAAAACGATTAGATTTGGGAGTGAAGCTATTTGGTCTAGGAGTGAAATTACTTGGCCTAGGGGTGAAACTGGAGGTAGAGGGAACGGTCTTCTCCTGGGTAAGATCTAAAATCATATCTCTTAACCTCTTTTTAGTCTTGAAATCATAAATTACTTTAACTTTTTCTAAAGTAGAGGGATTCAGACCGGTCCAATACATACAGGTAGAATCAGTCATGGGAGTAGGAGTAAAAATTTGGAATTGTTCTAAATTCTGAAGCTGTTTTAATTTACTGACTAAAAAAGAGACTTCTTTCTCATCATCACCGGGATGGCCGATCATAAAATAATAGCGCAAAGACTGGTTTTTATTCTTGTTTAAAACTTCAAAGTATTGTTTAAACTCTTCGAAACTGCTTTTTCCCTTGCTGGTCTTATCTTCTTTGTTCATTAATTTTAAAACCCGGGAAGAGAAATGTTCCGGAGCTATCTTGAGGCAGCCAGAGATATGGTGTTCAGAAATCTCTTTAAGATATTCTTTGCTTTCCAGAGCTAGATCGTAACGAATCCCGCTGCGGATGAAAATTTTCTTGATTCCGGGAATCTGGCGGGCTTTTCTTAAGAGCTGAATTATTTTAGAATGAGATCGGTCCAGCTTAGTGCAGCCGAGACAAGGCTTTGGACATTTAGTTACACAATCCATCCCGTACATATTAGCAGAAGGTCCGCCTAAATCATCGATATAACCCTCAAAATCAGGATGTTTAGTGAGGTCTTTAATCTCTTTAAGGATATTTTCTTCGCTTCTGGAGACGATCTTATCTCCCTGGTGCAGAGTAATAGAACAGAAATTGCATCTTCCGATACAGCCGCGATGAGTTACTACTGAAAACTTGGCCATTCCTAGCAGGGATTGGGGATGGAGCTGACGAGTGTAAGGTAGCGCATAGATCCAATCCAGATCCTTAGTGGTATACTCTGGATATTTGTATTGTAAAATATAATTATTATCATATCTCTGGGCGAGATTTTTATGCAGAGAAAATTGAGTCTGCATCTTACAGAAAGCTATTTTGCTTTTTTCGTTATCCCCATTAACTTCTTGAAAAGCTGGAAGTTCGATGAAATCTGGAGGTAATTCCTTGCTCAGAATAGAAGTTCCGAGGATCCCTTTCAGCTCTTGTTTATTCTTTATTTTTTCTGCAACCTCTAAGATTTGTTTTTCTCCGCTGCCGTAAATTAAAAGATTAGCCCGGGAGTCTAATAAAATAGATTTCCTGACTTTATTGTCCCAATAATCGTAATGAGCGAATCTTCTCAAAGAGGCTTCTACTCCACCCAGGATGAGCCTACAGCCGGGAAAATATTCCCTTAACTTATTACAGTAATAAATTACTGCCCTTTCAGGAATTTCAGGAAGAAAAGCATGCGGATCCTCGCTTCGGCTGCGTTTAAGAGAAGAGTAATTGTAGAGCATACTATCTACTGTACCAGAAGCTATCCCGAAAAAGAGTTTAGGTAGGCCTAAGCTGGTGAAATCAGCTTTGGTTTTAGGTTTTTCGATAATACCTACAGAATAGCTTTGGGCAGCTAATACTCTGGCGATAACTCCGACTGGAGAGAAAGGATGATCATCATAATACTCTCCTGAAATGATGATGATGTCGAAAGTGCTGTTCTTTAAAGGGATGGTGGAAATCATAAACCAAGCTAAAATTAAGCTATTTTATGAATCTTTGCGATAATTTGTTAAATATAGCAAATGTGTTTAATATTCGTATAATTATTCACACATTTGCTATTAGTAATTGTGGGTATAGATGTTCGGAAATATTCCACAATTACTATATTCAGCAAGGATTCATATTAGAAATATGTAGATCAATTACACTAATCAACATATTTCTTTTTATAGAGGACTTTGATTAAATCCAAATGAACTGTAATATAGTTAAAATCTGGGTGAAAATTAAGTTATTTCTTTAAATTCCGGCAAAAGTTTTTTCATCTCCAAGATAAATTCTTTTGCTCTTTTAAGAGAAGTCTTAGCTTTCTGCTCCTGAATGCTTTCAATCATATTATACTGAAATTGGGAGCGTTTCTCCATTTCGAAAACATAAAAAGAAATCAGTTCTTCTGACCGGATTGACGCAATCTCCAGGGCATCTTCTTTTGTGCTTTCGTATTCTTCCAACAAGCTTTTCTTGATTTTGTCCAGAACTAAAACGATTAAAGCATCACTGGTCACTTTATGAACTATTTTTGAACCGGTCTTATAACCAAGCTGCAATAATACCGCATTAGCTAGATAAAACATAGAATAATAGGAAATCACCACCACCCATAAATAAGGTTTAAGAGAACTGTTTAGACTTTCCTCAGCAAACGCTAGCGACAACTCGGCATTTTTTAGGTAAGTCTGCTTAGCGATTTCGTTTTTCTCTTTTTTGAGCAGACCTTCCTGCAGATATTGGTCAAAGTTCTGCTTGGCCTCTTTTCTCTTATTAGTATCAATCATTCAGATCATCCCATAATATTGCTCTATCCCATAAAGGATAATATTCTGTTTTAAAGCTTCGTGACACACATTTGGCTCGGGAGATTTAATCATCTCGATAAACTCGCTTTCTGAAAACACTAGAGGATGGAGAGGCAGAGGAAGAGAACGGGCGGCTCTACTAATTTCTTTCTCAAAAATAGCTTCAAGCCCATTAGGACAGATCAAGATTAAATCAAGATCAGAACTCTTGGTCTGGGTTCTCTTTGCATATGAGCCGAACAATAATAAAATATATAGCCGGGATTTTATTGTTCTCTTGATACTGCTAAGCATTACTGCTAAATTCTTATTTTTCAGAAGTTCTTTCCTGCGTTCGAACTCCGCCTCAAATATAAGCGGATGTGCAGAAGCATGGAGCAGGACCCGGCTGGACTGCCCAAAATTTTCGATCCTGACCAAAGATAGCTTTTCCAATCTCTTGATGATTAAATACACATTCTTATAATCCATCTGGAGATATTTTGAGATTTTAAGAATGTTCAACTCTTCGTTCCGGTGCTCTAAAAGAAATCTTAAGATAACTGCGTTTTTATTCTTCATGGTAATATCACCCTAATTATATGGTAATAATACCCTATATTAAAGCTTTTCTGTGATTATAAACTTTGATGAGGGCTTTTGATCCCCAGGAGATGCTTATTAGTCACCCGGGCATAAGTCTGGGTAGTCCTAATATCTTTATGCCCTAATAACTGCTGAATCTGACTTTCCCTAACCCCGGATTCTAACAAATGGGTAGCGAAACTGTGCCTAAGCAAATGGGGATGAACTTTTCTGGCAATACCCGCTTTTTTCGCGGCCTGGTTTAAAACCTGCTGGACTGTGCGCAGAGTAATATGTCCAGCTGAAGAATCAAACAAGTAACTGCTTTTATTTTTTCTTGATCGGAGATAAGCTTTAATCTGTAGAATTACTTTATCAGAAAGTAAGGTATAACGATCTTTATTGCCCTTACCCAACTTAACCAGAAGCATTTTTCTTTCTTCATCAATCTGCTCGGTCTTAATCTTAACCAGTTCACTTACCCGTACTCCAGATGCATAAAGCAGCTCAATCATCAAGCGATGCTTAGGATTAACAGTAACTTCTAAAAGCTGCCTGATCTCTTCTTTAGAGAGAACCTCTTTAAGGGTCTGTTCTCTTTTCTGAAAAGGAATTGTTTTTACTGCCTTGCGTAGGACTTTTCCGTAATAAAAGTTCAAGGCATTATGGGCCAGATTAACTGCGGAAGTGGAATATCTTTTTTCAATCAAGTGCAATAAATAAGCGCGAAGGTCATGGGCAGAAACATCTCTGGGACCCTTCCTGACATATTCTAAGAACCGGCGGTTATAAGCTAGATAAACTTCCATAGTTCTGGGAGAGAAGTTTCTTAACTTCATTTCCTGGATCAATATTTCAAACATGGGAATCACTTTTTTATTCTTGAATTATAAAGAGTTAAGAGCTATATAAAGCTTGTCCGAAGTTGTCTAGTGGGTGTTTTAGAAAAGTAAAATGGGCTAAAACCTGAAAATTTTAGAGTTTTACGGCTTCTGGCACTGGACAAAATGCTTCCAGAAAGGCAATTTTAGAACCTAAATCTCTCTAAAGTATAATTCTAGGAAACTATTGCTTATTTTTGGTATATCCCGCACTTTTTGTTTTCTTTTTCAGGACTCAGGGGCAATATGATTATTTTTGTTGAGACTAAAAATCATCTAATCCCGCTTTCGCCGGTGGTTTTAGAAAAAACAAAAAGGTGATTAAAATGAACCAAAAAATTGAACAGATAACTTCCCAGAATCGAGAGATTTTAGAGAATTTTTTTCGGGAAGCACAGAAAATAGTTTACTGCCAAGCTCCGGTGAAAGCTAAAATCAAGATGCTTTATGGAGCCAGATATTGGGCGGATTACTTTATCCAGCTCAATAATCTGAGATTAAAAGAAGAACTCCGCTCAGCTGAGCGGTGAGTTTTTCTTTTTAAGCTTTTCTTCAGAGATGAAGCAGGCTTAAACTGTTTCTAGGCTCAGAATTTCGGTGTTTAGCGGCTTTAAGGCGTAATTACTGGCCAGAGAGACTTCGCCTAGAAACAGTTATATTCAATCCCGCACGGCGCCTTTTTCGATAAAAATTAAAAAACTAACTGGCGCCGTAAGGCGGGACTTCTCCCTTCGGTCGACCTCTGCAAGTATTCGAGGGAATATAACAGGAATTCCGACGTTAAGTGAAATTTTTTGTCGTCTTTACAGATACGTTCCTATCGAAAATTCTTACCATTGACACCTTCGTTTAGCGACGAGAAACAACGCTCCTAAATCACTTCGTGACTGTGTCTAACATATGCTAAACGACTTCGCTTTGCTTCGTCCAAATTTTTCAGATTTAACTGACGGGGGGGGGACTTAAGACGATTATAATTAAAACATAACAATCTTTATATAACAGCATTAACTTGGAATAATGTGGTGGTTTGAAATGAATTTAAAACAAGAAGTTGATGAAAAATCAAAAGAAATTTACACAGATTCTTACTCAGTATCTCTTGGAGAAATTATGAGTATGTATAAAGATGGAGAATTAAATATTCATCCAGATTTCCAAAGAGTGTTTAGATGGACAGATCTTCAAAGATCAAAATTAATTGAATCCATTTTATTGGGTATTCCAATCCCATCTATTTTTGTCTCTCAAGAAGAAAATGGTAAATGGGACATAGTAGATGGTCTCCAAAGATTATCTACTATATTTCAGTTTTTTGGAATACTAAAAGATGAAAATGGAGTTATGATACCTAAATTAGTTCTTCAAAAAACCAAAATTTTGCCTTTATTAAATGGAGTGACAATTGAAACGATTGATCCTTCTTTAGCTTTAGATATCAAAAGAAGTAAAATGAATGTGCAAATTGTTCAAAGAAAAAGTGATGATAAATTAAGATATGAATTATTTCAAAGATTGAATTCTCTAGGCTCTAGATTAACAGATCAAGAATTAAGAAATTGTTTAATTCTAATGATAAATAAACCATTTTATATTTGGCTTTTAGAATTGTCTAAAGACCAAAACTTTTTAGATACGGTTTCCCTAAGTGATAAGCAAATTGAAGAACAATATAATATGGAATTGGTTTTAAGATTCTTAATTTTTAAGAATAGCGGTTTGGAGGAAATAAAAAGCTCTAATGACATTGCAGAATTTTTAAACGAAAAGACTCAAGAAATGTGTCTTAATGCAACATTTAATCAGGAAATAGAAAAAAGTTCATTTTTGAAAGTATTTAAACTCTTAAATTCAGCACTGCAAGACTCTACATTTAAGAAGTATTACTCCGCATCTGCCTCTTTCAAAGGCAAATTTATGATATCCTCATATGAAGCCATAACTATAGGTTTAGCAAAGAATATAGATAGCTGGAACGAAATTTCGGATATAGATACACTCAAACAAAAGATAATTACCCTCTGGTCACAAGCTACTTTTGTTGATAATATCGGAGCAGGAGCGAATTTTTATGATAGGATCCCGAAAATTATGCCATTTAGTGAGAATTATTTCAAAAATGAAAATTAAGACCAAAGAAGAACTAATTGATTATGTTCATTCGGATCTGGCTTGGAGAAAACAAGAAATCGCTGAGATAACAGCTTTCCTGAATTTTTCACAGTTAAATGATTCTACAATATTTAGAATTTCTATACCTATTTTTTATGCTCATTTCGAGGGATTTACTAAAAATATGTGTAATGCGCTAACTGTTTTTCTTAATTATCAAAATTACAAATTCTCAGATCTTTCATGTTCAATAAGTTCGATAATCTTGAAAAGAAGATTTAATAATGTAAATGCTTCTAAGAAAAACTCTTCGTTTCTAGAACTAAATAATTTCGTGAGAAATGGATCTGAAATAGCAAATTTTTCTACTAATTCATTTTTAACATATTCAAACTTAACTTGGGAAATCTTTGAAGACATAATGTTAACTCTAGGGTTTAAAACGCACCAAATGGATATTTTTAAAACAAAAGCTCCTAAAATTAATTTATTGGTGGAGTTAAGAAATGATATTGCACATGGTAAAAGAATGCCTGTTGATAAAGAATCTTTTAGAGAATATAAAGATTTAATCGTTTATTGTATGGATACGCTTAAAGATAGTTTTGAATCATATCTTGAGAATAATTTTTACTTAGAACAAAAAGAGGTAGTAGTATGAATGATTTCGAAGTTCCAAGATTTGTAAAATGGGCAGGTGGTAAACATCAGCTATTAGGACAATTTGAACCACTTTTTCCAAAAAAATTTAATAGATATTTTGAGCCTTTTGTCGGAGGTGGAGCAGTCGCTTTTTATATCCTCCAAAAGTTCAAGCCTAAAGAAGTTTTTCTTTCTGATATTAATGAAGAATTGATCAATGCATTTAATGTAATTAAAACCGATGTTGATAGATTAATTATTGAGTTAAAACAACATAAAGAATACCATTCAGCAGACGCTCGAGGTTATTTTTATGAAATCAGAAAAGTAGCACCAAAAGACTTACCCGAATTAGAAAGAGCCGCTCGTTTTATTTACTTAAATAGAACTTGTTTTAATGGACTATACCGAGTAAATTCTAGCGGACAGTTTAATGTTCCTATTGGTTCATACAAAAATCCTGATGTTATACAAGAAGAGAAACTCCAAAGAATAGCAAAATTACTAAAAAATGTAACCATTAAAGTTATGTCTTTTGAAAAAATTCTCAATTCAGCCAAAAAAGATGACTTCATCTATTTTGATCCGCCTTATTACCCATTAAAGCGAGGAAAAAGCTTCACTACTTACACCAAAGATAAGTTTTTGGAAGAAGAACAAAAACTATTAGCTGATGTTTTTAAAAAATTAGACCAAAGAGGATGTTCTGTAATGCTAAGCAATAGTGATATGGAATTTGTTAAAGAACTATACCCTAATTATGATATTTCTATTGTTAAAGCAAGACGATTAATTAATTCTCAAGCTAATGGTAGAGGAGAAATAAACGAAATTGTGGTTAGGAATTATTGATCAACTTAGAAATATTTTTTATTAGCTTAATTCCCCAAACTTCTTTCATCATAATAGTTATCGGTACTAAACGACCAACAGTGGTGTGTTTATAATTACCAATTTTATCTTTTGTTGTAGTTTTGCTTTCTTTAAATCTGGTAAAATTAGAATTAAACCATTCTTTAGCAACCCCTAGAGGTATAACATACATACTATCCCATTTAGTGAAATAATAAAAGAGATATTTAGCTTTACATTTCACAAAACAGCCAGGAGTACCTAATTCTTCATTGCTCAAAGTTTCTAACCAAAAATTTCCAGTAGTATATTTATCTGTTTTAACTTCAATAGAGATCATTATTTCGGTTTCATTCTTCTTATAAACCCAAACTAAATCAATATCATTCTTTTGGTAATTTTGATCATCTTCCACACTTTTTACTGATATTGTCTTTTTAAGAAGCGACAAATAAGCACAAACTATACTTATTCCCTTTTTAGAGAAATCATTTTTTTCTTCAAACGTGTAAGATTTAACCATGTTGGTAATTCCAACACCTATCACTCTTGATTAAAATACCATAATAATTTATGGTTTTCTTCATACTTCTTGTTTTTCTTGTTCTCTTTATCTGTATATTGAACTTTAGGCGGTTGTCCATTACATACACTCATGCACAAATTATCAATTTCTTTCGGACTATCAATAAATTCTCTTATCCAACCCTGAAAGAATAATGTTTTAGGCTCAAAATTGCTTTCTCTTTCATAATTAAACTCTTGCTCAATAATAAACAATTGGGCGAGGTTAGCAATAATCATTAAAGAATTTAAGAAGTGATCAAATTTTTCTTTTCCGAGCAATTTAATCTCCTCGTTAGGATCTTTACCATAAAAGATATTATCAAAAATGGTGAGTAATTTCTCCTTTAGCTCTGGTCTGCTTCTAGTTCTTAAGTTTAAATCTATCATCATTCTAAGATGGTTAGGT
>DATDTM010000008.1:0-18796 GCA_035290865.1 Candidatus Nanoarchaeia archaeon | reverse complement strand
CAGCTCTGTACGAACAGAGCTCGGAGGGTATTTTTTGCTTTAGGTTAACTTCTTTGAGTGAAAAACAAAACTAGAATATTAACTTACGCCACCGGTCACGCTCACTACGGTTCGCTTAAGACCGGTGGAAAACAAATTTTAACCAATTTATCTCCCTCACCACCCAAATTCTTTTAAATTCTTTAGCTCTTAAATAAAGATTATAACTAAAATTAGGTTTAAAACCATGTCCAAAATAAACTTGCTCCCGGAAGATTTGATCAATAAAATCGCTGCTGGAGAGGTGATTGAACGACCTGCTTCTGTGGTGAAAGAATTAATCGAGAATTCATTAGATGCAGGAGCAAGCAGGGTCGAGATTGAGATTAAAGATTACGGGAAAGAACTGATCAAGATTTCTGACAATGGCTCGGGAATGGATCAGGAAGATGCTAAAAAAAGTGTTTTAAGGCATGCCACCAGCAAGATCCAAAATACAGAGGATTTATTTGCCATCCAGACCTTAGGTTTTCGGGGTGAAGCTCTGGCCAGCATTGCCGCAGTTTCTATGCTTTCTATCACTACCAAAAGAAAAGATGAATTAGGAGCTTTTAATCTTATTCTGGAAGGAGGAAAGATAATTAGTGAGAAGATTATAGGAGCTGAAGAAGGGACTACCCTAGAAGTAAAAAATCTTTTCTTTAATACCCCGGCCAGAAAGAAATTTCTGAAAACTGATGCAGTGGAATTAAGACATATTATGGATACAGTCATTCGTTATGTTTTAATCCATCCTGAAGTCTCATTTAAATTAGTGCATGAAAATAATTTACTGCTTAATTCTCCCACCGTAAATAATTTTAGAGATAATTTTGTTTCTATTTACGGTACAAACAGCGCCAAAGAATTATTGGAAGTAAGTTATCAAAAAGAATCAGTTAAGATTAACGGTTTTATCAGCAAACCCTATCAAGCAAGGAACGATCGCAGCCAACAGCATCTGTTTGTAAACCAAAGATGGATCAGGAACGATGAGTTGGCTAAGGCTATCTATGATGGCTATCATTCTTTACTTTTTGTGGGAAAGCATCCGGTATTTGTTCTGAATCTGGAATTAAATCCGGAAAAGATTGACGTGAATGTTCATCCTGCCAAGACAGAGATTAAAATCGAACAGAAAGAAGAGGTTTGTTCTGCAGTGGAGAAGGCAGTTAGAGAAACCTTAGAGAAAAACAATCTAATCCCGATAATGGATTTGGAGCAGGAGAGGCAATTAGTTTTTGGCACGGAAAAAAAAGAAGCGAAATATGCTTTTGAGCCGGGTTATCAAACGGTTTTAGAAGATAAACCAGTAAACTTTGTTTCTGATGAAGAAGTCACTATAACTGAACTTCCTTTGGGAAGGGAGCAATATCCAGAAACTTCTATTAGTTTAAAATTGCCCCCGATGAAAATCCTCGGTCAGATCCTTAAAACTTTCTTTGTGGCAGAGATTGAGGGTGGAGCTTTATTCATCGACCAGCATGTGGTCCAGGAGAGAGTTTTATATGAAAAATTTATGGAACAGTTTTTGGGTAAGAGAGTGATGGTGCAGGAATTATTGCAGGGAGAAATATTAGAGTTCTCTCCTGCAGAAAAGATATTGGTTATTGAGAATTTGATAAAACTAAAAGAATTGGGCTTTTCTTTAGAAGAATTTGGGGGGAATAGTTTTATCTTGAAAACAGTTCCGAATTTGTTTGGAAGATTGCAGCCAACGGAAATGCTTTATACGGTTCTGGAAGAGTTAAAGTCTGGAAAGAACAAATTAGAAGAGATTCAGGAAGAGATCATTACCAGAATGGCCTGCCGGGCTTCAGTTAAAGCCGGAGATTCGATAACCATTCCAGAAATCCAACGCTTATTGGAAGAGTTGGCTAGGACTAAACTTCCCTATACTTGTCCGCACGGAAGGGCAGTGTTGATCAAAGTGCCAATTGAAGAGTTAGAAAAGAAGTTTAGAAGGGTTTAAGACCTTCTCTCTACCTCTTTTAGCCAGCCTGGTGGAGCTTCTAGTTTCCCCGTCTGTATTCCAGTTAATAATTCGTACATCTTTCGAGAGACCGGACCGATCTTCTCATCTCCAACTGGAATCTCTCTTAGTAGACTCTCATCAATGTCCTGTACATATCCTCCGATGGGAGTTACCGCCGCTGCTGTGCCTAAGCCACCATCTTCAGTGATAGAACCACCCAAAATCCCTTCCAAAAATTCTTTAATCTTAATTTTTCTTTGGACAACGCGATGACCTAAGCGATCCTCTAAAGCCAGAAAAGAGCAAGAGGTAATTGAACGTAGGATGTTATCATTAAATGTTGGAATAACCACTTCGCCATCAGCAGTAACATGATAATGGTTCATCGCCCCTGCTTCTTCCAGATACTCGTTATTGACATCAGTGTATAAGACTTGTTTAGCACCGACTTCATGAGCTGCCTCTCCTGCACGCAAAGATGCTCCATAGCTTCCCCCAAACTTTCCTGAACCCATTCCATTAGGAGCAACTCGCTTGAATCTATTAGTTAAATAAAAAGTAACTGCAGAGTTAAAGCCTTCTGGATAATAAGATCCTGAAGGGGAAAGGAAGACTCCGTAAAGATATTCGGCGCTAGGACGGACTCCCAAAAAATCTTCTGTAGCTTCAACATAAGGTCGAACATATAAAGAAGCGCCGTCTAAAGGAGCACCATCTTTATCTAATGGGAACCAAAGCCGGTCAACATCTGCCAAGGCCTCAATCGCCTGCATTTGATCCTCTTCCGGAATTTCAGGAATGCAGGCTAATCTGGAGGAATGGTTCTGTCTGGCTACGTTATCACCTAACCTAAAACCGTAAAGTTCTCCGTTTCCATGCTGGAATATTTTGCTTCCTTCAAAGATAGCCTGACCATACTGGTTCGCACCTGGCCATTTAGGATAGGGAGCATAAGGCACAATCCGAGGAGAATGCCATTTTCCATCACCATAATCCATCAAGAATAAATGATCAGAACGTAACTCTCCAAAAGGCAATCTTCCCTCGGGGACAAAGGGCTCTCTACGGCGCTCACGATCCTGTTTCAGTTGATAACTGATTTCGAGCATCTTTGATTGGGTATAATAATTAAGTATTTAAGCATTGTTAAATAAGAGTATAGAGTTTAGAATAGAGTTCAAGACTGTGCGGAGAAGAAAAGAGAAAAGTTCCAGCGATAGTTTTAAGTAATACCGGGTGATTTTTAGGGATAGTTTAAGATTAAAAAGAGGAGAGAAGAGATTTTAGGAATAAATTTAAAATTGAGTATAAAGAGGAGATATTACCAATCATGAAATTCAAGAATTTTCTTCTGGATAAATTCCAAGAAGAAGCAATCTTAGCCATTGAAAATAATTATTCTGTAGTTGTTTCTGCACCTACCGGTTCAGGAAAGACCCTCATCGCAGAATATATCGTAGACAAGCATAAAGATGACCCGCGCAGGATAATTTATACTGCTCCAATTAAAGCTCTTTCCAACCAAAAATACCGCGATTTCTGTAAAGAGTATGGTGAAGAGAATGTAGGCCTAATGACTGGAGATATGGTCATCAATTCCAGTGGGAAAATCCTGATCATGACTACAGAAGTATATCGGAACATGGCTGTATCCCATGACCCAGAGCTAGAAAAAGTAGCTTATGTTATCTTTGATGAGATCCATTATATCAACGATCCGGAACGAGGCTATGTCTGGGAAGAGTCGATCATCTACAGCTCAGAAAAAGTGCGCTTTTTATGTTTATCTGCAACTATTCCTAACGCCAAAGAGTTTAGCGATTGGATTGAAGCGATAAAAAAACATCCGGTAAGGACTATTTTCGCTACTAAACGGAATGTGCCCCTACAGATGCAGTTCTTTGATGCAGAGTTAGGATTGACTACACTGGAAAAAATCAAATCTGCTAAACAGGATTCTTATTCCTATCAAAAAATTAAAAGTCAGGGTAAACAACGCTGGCGTATTCCTGTTCCGAACCATCTTGATCTAATTAAAGATCTGGGTAAAGAAAAAATGCCTTGCCTCTATTTCCATTTTTCTCGCCATGCCTGTCAGGAAAAAGCCCAAGAATTAGCCAAGAAGAAATGGTTTGTTCCCGATGTAGAGATCAGCAGGTATGTAAATGAAAAATTAAGAAAAGCGCCAGCTGAAATCAATAAATTAAATTCTACCCAGATTCTCAGGCAGACCTTGCCCCAGGGGATCGGTTATCATCATGCAGGATTATTGCCGGTATTAAAAGAATTGGTAGAAGAATTGTTTACTGCCGGAAAACTAAAAGTATTGTATGTTACGGAAACTTTTGCAGTAGGAATCAATATGCCGGCTAAAACTGTCTGCTTTGATTCGCTCAGAAAATTTGACGGCAGGAATTTTCGTACCCTGAATACTAAAGAATTCTTCCAGATTGCAGGCAGGGCAGGAAGAAGAGGGATTGATACCATTGGATATGTAGTAGTAATGGTCAACCGCAATGGATTTAATTATGGAGAGATTAAAAATGTCGTTTCTGAAGATGTTGAACCGATACGTTCTCAGTTTCGATTATCGGTAAATACGGTCTTGAATCTAATTAATCGTCATACTTTCAAAGAGATAGAACAGATCTTAAGATTAAGTTTCTATTCCTACCAAGAGTATGGTAAAAATTATGCGAAATTACCATTAAAAACTCTTCTGGCAAGATATTATAGTATTCTGAAAAAATTACAGAAGTATGATTTTGTCTATGAAGAAAGTAAGGAGATGAAACTAACCGAGAAAGGAATATTTTCTGCTAAAGTTTATGCAGATGAGATTACCTTAGGAGAGATTTTTGCAACTGAATTATCTGATAGCTTTGATGAGTATCAAATTCTGTTATTATTGGGGGCACTAGCTTACGAGCATCGTGAAGGTACTGAATTCAAGCAGGAATTTAAGAACGAACAATCTCAGAAACTGGTTAAAATGCTTAGCGCCAATGAATATCTAGGAAAGGAAAGCAAGTTCAGAAATATTGGCAAAGCGAGCACTTTTATCTATCCGATCTATAATGGGAAAACTTTCTTTGATGTACTGGACTTAACCGGATTATTGGAAGGGGATGTGATCAGGATCTATGCCCAAATCCTGGATAGGATCGGACAGATCAAGAAAGCGACTAATAATTTCAGTCTGCAGCGAAAACTGCTCAATTGCAAAGGAATTATCGAAAAAGTATTGGAAGGACTTTGGGAAGTGTGAAGGCATTAAACTAAAATCAGAAATCTTTATATAAGCTAAAAATCTACTTTAAATAAAATGGGTACTGTTCCAACCAAACGAGCAATCTTGCGCTACAGCGGAATATTTGATTTTGACGGGTTATATGCTGCGGTAATTGATTGGGCTAAGAATTATAATTTCATGTGGCATGAAGTGGATTATAAGCATAAAGTGCCCAATCCTTTAGGCGCAGAACAGGAATGGAAATGGCTTTTAACCAAAGAAGCAACTGAATATTACGCCTATGAAATCTTATTTACGGTGCATTCCTATGACTTGCAAGAAGTGAGTGTAGAAGTTGAGGGTAAAACTAGAACTCTAACTAAAGGCCGGATCTATATGTTCATCGATGGAAAAATAATTACTGATTATGCCAAGAAATTTAGTGGGAGTAAATTTAAAGAATGGATGGGCAAATATTATGCGAAAGCTTATGATGCAGATACCTCTGACCAATGGGATAAATTACATTATCGGATATTGAGTTTACATGCAATCCTGAAGAAATACTTCGAGATGCAGACCCAGAAACACCCCTATAAAGGGTATTTGAGAGAGAATTAGATTTACCCCTACAAATTTTATCGTTGACTGATTTTTAGTAAAGTGGAGGTGTAGGAGAAAAAACGTTCAGCTGAATGAATCCAATACCGTCAGCGACTTTGTCAATCTCCCTCTCACTTCAAAGGCATTCAGGGGCAAGCCTCCATCTAAAGCTGGTTGAGGAGTGTCGTAGATGGCGGTTTTTATCTCTAAAATATCAACTTTAGCATTTGGGTCCCTAGTTCCATAATGTCCTGTGTCGCTTAAAAATTCGTTGAATCGTAGATATTGGATGGTATAATGTTTTGCTCTATCTTCAGACATGGTTTCGGTTCCTTCTGCAAATCCTGCATCGAAGATAACCCTTCCACCAAAATTATCCAATCTCGCCAATAAAGCTTGTTTTCCCACTCGGTACGGGGCAGAAAACAGGAAGTCTCCAGCTACTACTCCAGCAATGGTTTCTTTACCAGCATTATCATAAACCGGACCATCTCCAGGCAATTTTAATTCAACGGTATTGAACCTAGCATCAGTGAGTCCGAGCTGGAGTACAATATCATTCAATCTGTAATCTTTACTTATTTCTTGTTTTTGAGTCATTTTAATTCACCTTTTGTTTTTTTATTTTATGTCTGAACCTTGACGGTCATAATTAGAATTGGGCTGCAATACATCCTCAATATACCACCTGCACAATCTTACTAGTGAACGTGTTGATAGTAATCGTGCAAACCCAGAAGTCTGTTTTCCTATTGCCATAGCCTCTGCTTTCATCGAGTAATATACCTCTTCTCTTTCTGAAAAAGGTCTGGTTCTTAGGACTTGGACTATCCTCTCTAATTGTGAGCGTGTTTTAGCATCTCCTACATAAACCAGATGGTTTTCTTGGTACAAACTGCCAATTTCGCTGGTAGCCATATTTTCTAATTTTTTCATTGAATATTGTCTTTGTGCCATTTTTTGTTTACTTCGTTTTTTAATCTTCACCACTGAGTAATTAATAATCTTAAAGAAGAGGTATTATATATACTTACCTCTTAAAAAACACGCAGAATACGATAAACTTATATACTTCAAGCGTATTATACGCTAATTATGAAAGGAAAGACAATAAAAACAGCGGATTATCATCTTCCCTTAGCCTACGGCTCAGCGTTCAAATTCGACCAATATGATAAACTAATCTTAAAAGATCTGGATGAGAACGCCAGAAAATCGTTAGCTGACTTATCCAAAAAAGTGGGCTTATCCCGAGATGCGATCAGAAACAGAATCAAAAAATTAGTCGATGCCAAAGTAATCTTAGCTTTTACCCCCATCTACAATCCGCCAAGGATGGGCTATCCGATTATCAATTATGTCTTTATCTCATTATATAATCCCGGTGAAGAAACAGAGAAAGAATTTCTTAAATTCCTGAAGAATAACAAATATGTTACTTATGTGGCCGGTTTAATCGGAAAGTGGGATTATATATTAGATATCATGGCAGAAAATCCCGGCCAATTCGATAAAATTCTGAAAGAGATCAGGCATAAATTTGCAGACCTGATCAAAGATTATGAAGTCTATGGTGTCCTTCAGGAGCATAAATACGAAGAGATAGGGAAACTGGTTTATGGGTAAGAAAGATAATTTAAAAACACCGCCTTCCTTCGGGATTAGGTGCCTACAAATAGGCTTAAATGTAGCCAGAGGAAAGGTTAATTTACGGCTGGTCTCCTAGTTCAATATAATACCTTTTCTTAACCATATCTCCGAACTCAGTATCTGTCTTTATCCCGTAATCCCAAGAATCTAAACCTCTCTCAAATAACATAAATCTTTTATCCCCACCAGGGCCAGATTGGTAATAACCTTTATCATCCCTTCCGGTTAATTTGTTAGCAGTAGGATCAACAACAACCCAGACCTTACTTTCTGGAAGATAAACTTCAGAGAAGAAATGCCCCTCTTTTTTCGGGTTCCATTTATTATTCCAAACCATCTCTGCAATCCATTTTTCTCTTACGGTTTCAGTGATAGTGGCTGGAATCCCTTTTGCTCTGGCTAAGGCAGCAAAAACAAGAACATAATCAGTACAGCCGGTAGCGCATTTAGATAAGATTATCTGATGGGCAGTCCGTTCTCTTTTCTGGTATTGTTGTGCTTCTTGTTGAGAACAAGATAATACTGCCTGCTCCCAGTCCATAATATTTTTCACTGCTTCTTCTGTTGTTGCTCCGTTCTTAATGAGATTAGCATTATTCTGGACAATATCGGTTATCTCAGTTTGAGGCCCCTCCGATAAATAAAACCCCTGAAGGTTGACCTCTTCTGAATCTACTATCCCATACTCTTTCAAAAGAGCATAGCTCTGGAGAGATTTAGTAGGGAAAGGTCCTAAATTTCCGGGATAATTTAATTTTTTTAAATACAAAGCAGTTACCTCGGCTTTTTTAGGTAAGGTCTGAAGGTCAAAAGATTCAAGATATTCTTCTTTCTCCAGGGTTACCTCATTAGCTTTAATCTGGTAAACGCCTTTTGAGTACTTGATGGCTTCACCAACAAGATTGCCTTGCTCATTGACAATCTCTACTGGCTCATCAGTCGGTTCTTGAAGTGCACAACTAACTAAGAAAAATAAGAATAATAAAACTAACAAAACAGACCAAATTATCTTTTTAGTAGCCATAAGCACCTCTTAAGTTAAAGAATAATAAAGAGCTATTTAAAGATTATTGAGATAAATAACCCTTCCAGAATCTTGCGAGCAAGGTAGTTTTACAACCCCCGAAGGATTAACCAATTGGATTTTCTAAGCTAAACTTCCGGCGCTTTCGCCTTCTGGATGGTAATGGTTAATTAGGATTAAAAAGGACTATTTAATCTTTTCCAAATAAGATGATTAATTCAATAATCATCTTAGCTAATAAATCTACTGTAACTACAATCCAATCCCTAATGATGAAAGTATGGTTATATACATTAATGAACAATAAATAAAGCAAAGCCAAAGAAGAAATAATTACTGAAAGAAATAGGAGATTATTCTTCCTCATTTTGATACTGCCCAGATAATCATAATTACGGTAAAGATTATGGCTAAAATTCCGATAATTAAACCAAACGTATCTAACCTCATTTTTGTACCTCTTTTTTTTGTGCTAATCCTGTAAATAATAGGGTCGGATTTAAAGTTTGTAAACCAAATCTCCATCCCGAACTTTACCCTTGACTTTCAAGCCGATCTCCTGGCCTTTCTTGGCTAAGGCAATCTTTTCATGGTCTAACTGCATGGACTTGACTTCCTGCTCAACATAAGGCTCACGCTTGCCGATCTGAATTCTATCCCCCTGCTTTAAGGCGTTGGATAAAGCTACTACTCCTACACTAATCTCATCATAGAAATGAGTGATTTTACCTACGATTTTGCCTTTCTTTACTGGAACTTTTTTTAGCTCTGCTTTTCTGATTGGAGTTTTAACTTTGCTCCTTTTAACTACTTTCGCGGTGGTTTTAGTTACTTTCTTTTTGCTAGGACTTAATTTCTTTTTTAGAACAACTTTCTTACCTTTCTTTTTAGCTGGCATTAGGATCACCTCTTTGGATAATTTAGGTAAATAGCAGTAGTATTTAATATTTTCTAGAGAAAACAGAATTTCAGCAAATTTTATAAAATAACTACCAAAATAGGGTAACTATGGCTTTATACCTGATCGGAATAGGACTGAGTGATGAGAAAGATATTACAGTCAAAGGCCTGGAAGCGGTTAAGAGATGCAATTTAGTCTATTTAGAAGATTATACCTCTTTGCTTCAGATCCCGCTTTCTAACCTAGAAAAATTTTATGGAAAGAAAATAATTTTAGCTCACCGCAATCTAGCTGAACAGGGAGCTGAACAGATAGTGAATGAAGCCAAAACCAAACCAGTTGCTTTTTTAGTTATCGGAGATCCTTTTTCAGCTACTACCCATATAGAATTATACAAACAAGCGAAATTAGCTGGAATTGAAGTTAAAATAATCAATAATGCTTCAGTCTTGACTGCAGTAGGAATTAGCGGACTACAATTATATAAATTCGGGAAGGTAACTTCTATTCCTTTTATTGAAGAACATCCTAATTTAGAAACCCCTTACAATATTCTGAAAGAAAATCGAAATAATGGAGCGCATACTTTGTTTTTGTTGGATCTAAAACCTGAGCAAAAGAGATTTATGACTGTCAATCTGGCTTTAGAGATTCTGGAAGAGATAGAACAGCGAAAAAAAGAGAAAATAATTACTGATGATTTATTAGTTATTGGTTGTGCGCGATTAGGCAGCGAAGATTGCTTAATAAAAGCAGGCAAGTTAAAAGAGGTTAAGAAGATAAATTTCGGCAAGCCTCCGCATTGTTTAATTATTCCTGGTAAGATGCATTTCATGGAGGAGGAGATGTTAGGGTTTTGGAAATAAAATTATTTCACTAAACACTACGTAGACGAGGTCCAGCATTTAGGGTTGATTGGAAAAAATCCGCCAAAGTATCTAAATTCTTATTTCTTCCATCTCTTACTTTTTTAATTTCTTCTTCCACTCTTCTTTTTTCTACATCTTTAAGTGCGGGAAAATCTGCCACCACTCTTCGATATTCTTCTAAAGTACAATGTCGTACTACTTTAATAATGGGGTACTCTTTTTCATACTCAGGTAACCAGATAGGATTAGATGGATAATGGGTCCAATCAGAAGTGTCCGCCCCACTTAATTGCGCTCGTTCTAGAGAATAATGAGGAATATAGACTGGAAGTACTGCTATACCTGGAGAATAGATCAAACTGGAGTGATTTAATCTGTTCTGGGATGAGTCAAAAAAATGTAAATTACAATCAGAAGATTCACAGTTCGATTCGGAGGAGATGAACTTACTTTGAAAAATCCGATTATTCCCATTAACAATGAAAATATCTTTATCAGTAGTATAAACTCTAACTTCAGACATTTTAACTTCTCTCACTGGATTGCAGGAAATCCAGCAGGGATTTTAAAGCAAGATTTCTTAATTCATTCATTTTTCTGTTATCCCTATTCTAATTTTGTAGGATATGAATTTAATAAAGAAACTATTTGCGGGCTGAGTTCAACCAATCCATCTTGATGCTTACCTTCTCTGGCCTTGCCAATGGCAGATAAAACTGTATTAGTCATAACAATAGCATAACAACATCCCTCAAGCACTTTACCATCTTCACCTTTAGGTATCCCCTGATTAATCACCTCTCCACCAGGGAATTTAGTGATAAAATAACCTATCTTTAATGGAGATTTTTCATCTTCAGGATAGATTCCTTCGGCTTTAACTTCTTGCGGAAATAGTTTTCCGCCATTAGGCGTAATCCCCCTCTGAGTACAGCTGAGTACAGTTCGGTAATGGTCTTCTCCTTCTGATAAATCATAAGCATGAAAAAGATAAGGACCAGAAGATAATTCTAGAGAGGTAGGAGTCTGAATTACCAGATTAACTTCACCATAAAGAGTATTAGCTGCACCGCTTTCTTTATATCTCTCAAAAATATCATCAGGAAGAGGGGGAGTTATAGAACTAAGATATTTTAAAACCACTCTATTTAATTGTATTTCTCCCACACGTTTAGCAACATCTTCAAAAGTTTCTACCGGTTCTATGGAGATGGGCTTTTGAACAATAGATCCTATAAGACTATTTGCCACCTCTCTAGAAAAATCTCGTACCGTCTCTGGCGCCACGTACACTAAATCAGACCCATAAGACTCTAGCTTAGTTAAAAGCATTTGTGCATATCTTTCTGCGCTCTGACCAGATAATCCAACTAGTACTGCCTGGGCATAAATTTCAGTTAAAGTTGGATTATCAGCTTGAGCAGAAGCATGTTTCCTCAAAAAGGTGGGAAGTTCTTTAAATTTAGGATTACTTTCTAATTGAAAGATTATATTCGCTCCCACCATCTCTTCTAAAGTTTTCTGTTCAGCCATATTAATTAATTCTCTCCAAACAATTTTCTTTGCCTTTCGATTTCAGATAGAGGATATTCGGGAGTAATCGGTAATGCGCTGGATTCACTTTTCTCTCTAGCCAGACCCGTTTCATCTGACTCAATATAATAAACCGCAGATGAAGCCTTTGTTTCTCCTGAATCATAAGTTATTTGATCTTCCATTTCCTAATCTCCAAACACCAACAAGAACTCTTTTTAGTGATTAAAGATTGGCTAACTTAAAAAGATTTCTGAAGAATTTAGCAAAATGACGGTCCAATGAATTTATCACTTAGCTACCATCTCTGAATCTCGTTACCTACCGTCTCTTTAAACCCGTCAAAAATCTTCATCACTTTATCTTTAAGTTCCGACTTGGGCTTGGAAGAATAGACATAGACATAACCGCCTTTTTGCAAGTTTATCTGCCTGCGCTTGATCAGATCTTTCTCTACCAGTTTATAGACTCCTCTTTGAATAGTAGTACGATCTTTTTTGATCTTTTTCATGATCTCTTCGATCTCTAACTCTTCTTTCTCCTCAATCAGATATTTAAGAAGGGCTATTTCAGTTTTATTCAGGCCATAAGAACATTTGAGAATATCTTCTATAGTGATCAATCTGCAGACGAAATTCATACCCATAAAATAAGTGATTCTAAAGAGGTTTATATTTGTTTTGATGGAATATACGATAGTGCAGGATATGACCTGAAAAAAGCAGTATTTCATCCTATTTATATAGGAAAATAGAATGATGACCAAAGAGGTGAATAAAAATGATGAATGAAAGACAATTTTCCTGCGATGAACTCTGCTACTTAAGCAGATATGAAGAAAATGAAGATTATGCCCAAGAAATCCGAAAGTTAAAAAAAGGGAATAGATGTAATTGCTGATGTTTCGCTAAAATGAGACTTTAATAATAATAAGATAAGTCAGGCCTGCGAAGCAATAAGCGAATTAATCAATAAGAAAGGTGATTTTAAATGGTATTAGAACTAAACGAAAATAATTTCAAGAAAGAGGTATTGGAATCAAAGATTCCAGTAATAGTAGATTTCTGGGCCTCCTGGTGCGGACCATGCAAGATGCTTGGCCCGGTATTCGAGCAGTTAAGCACAGAGAAAGAATTTGCAGGCAAACTAAAATTTACGAAATTATCTACAGAAGATGCTTCGGATCTAGCTCAGGAACATCATGTAACTGGGATTCCCTGCTTGATAATCTTCAATAAAGGCGAAGAAGTAGACCGGATCATCGGATATAATCCTGGGCCATTATTGAAGCAGAAGATTGAAGCGATACTGAAGAAGATTTAGTTTGGAAATTCTAAAACTGCTTTTATTTCTTCACTTTTCTTTTCGAATCCTCGTTGATAGTTATCTAAAGTAAGCCTAGAAGTGATTAATTGATTTACTAATCCGGGCCATTTTTGTTCAAAGGTATGTAAATGTTCTAGACCACGATAATAATCTCGGAGAGAAGCATTAACTACTCCGAAAATAAGCTTATTTCCTAAAACTAGAGATAAATTAATTTCACCTAGTGGTATTTCTGTTCTTTCAGGTTCTCCCGTAATGCTGGTTAGAGCCATAACCCCATTATTCTTCAGATAACTCAATCCAAGATACAAATTACTAGCCTTACCACTTGCTTCTGCTACAAAATCAAATTTGTTTCCACGGAGAGAATCTAATTCCCCTTCAATGACACTTAAATAAGTAGCTCCGCATCTCTCTACTAACTCTGACTTTAAGTTACCTTTTCGGCTATATCCTGCAGTAAAGACGTCCAAACCAATATTCTTTAAAAGAAGAGTAAGAAGTATTCCGATAGGCCCGGCACCGAAGACTAAAGCTGAGCTGGGGTTCCAGCGCATGCGCTGCTGAACCTTAAATGCTTGGTAAACTACTTTCTCACAAAAGCTTAAAGGCTCTAATAGCACTGCAACCGAACCTAACTCTGAGGGAACCGGTACGAGAAAATCTGGTCTTTCT
The DNA here is from genome assembly GCA_035290865.1 of Candidatus Nanoarchaeia archaeon. Taxonomy (GTDB): domain Archaea; phylum Nanobdellota; class Nanobdellia; order Woesearchaeales; family GW2011-AR9; genus DATDTM01. The sequence goes on along the minus strand of DATDTM010000008.1, from coordinate 4,990 downwards.
ACAAAATATTCTGCCATCACTCCTGCTAAACCTTTAATCCCTGATTCTAAGTAATTTCCAGTCAAACACATATCATTCTCTCCAACCCTACAATTAAGACAAAGATCTAGACAGGGCCTGCGCACAGTTCTGACTACTAAATCTCCCTCCTGTAAACCATTTCCGGCTTTCTCATCAATAGAAGTTACTCTTCCCAAAGATTCATGGCCCATGATTAAGTAGTCCAGGCCTTCTGGAGCTTGGCCATAGAGCCCTTGGTAAATTTCCTGGTCCGTCCTACAGAAACCAACCTGCAATACTTTTACTTGGACTTCATTTGGATTTGGAACAGGAGTTGGTACTTCTGCCAAACGTGCACTTGCTTTTTTTCCAGGATTAATTATGATGGCTTTCATGTTTGTTCTATCTGGGGGTGGGGGTATTTACAAAAGATCTAATTTATAAAATTTAAGAAAAAGAAGATAATAATTTTATTCAATCATTAAATGGCATTCAATTATTTGTTTTCGGATTACGCCTCGCTCAAAATGCCCTTTAGTATATCCTCTCTTGCTGAAAGAAACAGCTTTTCCCGACAGAAGAGCACGATAAGTATTAACAGTATTTCCCACACCTTTCTCTAAAACAACTTTAATAACACCAAACCGGAATTTCCTGTACTTTCGCCCCAAATCGTTTAAGCATGTTAACTATCTTGGGTGCTTTCTTGCGGTCAACCAAAAGAACACCATTACTAATCTTATCTACCCCGATTTCTGCCGCCAGCCCTTTAGTCTTAGTCACATAGATTTTATCACCAGCAGAAGACTTGGAAACAGAACCGTACAAAGCCCGGCTTACTTTGACTTTATCAGTAAGAGAAAGCGTATTCAAAGCATAAGCAATCAGCACTTTAGCAGTCAAATCCAACTTGTTGCTTTGTATCGTGATTGGTTTTCCATAAAGCAGTAATCCGTCTCCACTAAGAGCCCCAGCTAATTCGGTTTCGTTAGGCAGGCTTTTTAAATGAATAAATGTGGTTTGAATTTTCTGGGGCTTGTTTTTATTTACTTCCTGCATCAGAGAAAACTGGTCTTCGGAGTCGTGAACTATGGCAATATCAATATCGGATTGAGAATTTTCTTCTCCGCGGGCTACTGAGCCAAATAGAATCACTTGTAGAACATTCTTATTCCCTTTAATCTCTTGCGTAAATTGTACTGCCTCAGCTAGGTTTTTGTTCATGTTCGCTTGGAATTATGCCTCTGCAAATGCTTTTTATCTTTAGAAAGATTTCTTCAGCTTTTTTAGCGGTGCCCCCATTTGCACCTTTGCCGTACACATGGCTAGGGCGCAACTGCTCCAACTGCTGAATCAGCTCAGCTGCAATTTGGCTATCAGAACCAAGAGCATTTTCGCGCTTCAAATGCCCGAACAATTGATTATGCTTAACATCTTTATCTTCGGGAAGAGTCTTTAGCTTATGCATGGCTGCATTAATTAAGTGCGCTGAGGCGAGCATAAAGTCTTCAATCATAGTTTCATAATCGTCTTCATAGTTCAGCTTTCCTAAAGTAGCCTGGAACCGTCCTACTTTGTTTAGATGGTGTTCTATACGCATGGTATGCATAAAACAGAAGTAATATTTAAGCCTTTCTGTTTAATGTGTTAACCCGTTTTGGCTTAATTAATGTGTTAAACAGAACCAGAGTAATTGGTTTACTGTTTAAAGTGTTTCGAGGTGGTAAGATTTCCGATTAGAATGTCTTAACTCTTTCTATCCTACTTATCACTCCACTCCTTTTTCCCAATGCCCTTTGGTATATCCTTTCTTGCTGATAGAAACGACTTTGCCAGAAAGAAGAGCCCGATAAATCTTAACAGTATTTCCCACATCTTTTTCTAAGTCTAAGAAAACATGCCCAACTCCAATCTCTCGTAACTTCTTAACTTCCTCAAACAACCCTAACTCTACGCTATTCAAGATTTGCCAATAAGTGTGTTCTTTTCTTACCAGAAACACATAATTCTTCTCATCTTTCAATTGCGATGGAAGGCAGGGATATTTAGTGTTCATCAATACCCCTCGCCCATGCGCTAATACTGCAAAATTTTTGTGCTGAAACTGCCGTAATTCCTGGAAAGATAATTCCGGGGAAATAATCGGAATTGAATTAGCAAAAGAGTCCATGTCATAATCATTAAAGATGTTGCTGGAATAGTCTAAATATAGGTTTAGCCCTTTTTTATTCTTCAACTCATCATAAACGCCCAAATCACCAACTAAAACGTCTTTAACCCCTAAAGTATTAATTAATTTTACTGCTTTTTCCACTTCTTCATCATTAAGTATTCTTGGAACAAACGCACCAAATTTAGAAGTAAAATCAGTTGCAAAAATATTGTAGAATACTTTGTCTGCATCATTACATAAAGCCTCTTCTCCAGCTTTAACTGAATAAACTTTCACCAATAACTCATGAGAAGATGATTTTTCTTCTTCCATCACGGGCAGTTTTATCTTCCCCACACTTCTTGGTGGGATGGTTAGTGGCTTGTTTTTAGCAAAAGTAATCTTGGAAAGAAGTTTTGTCGAAGAAGTAAGATAAACTTTCGTTCCAACTGGTGCACGGATGAATAATTTTACTTTTTCTCCGGCTCGTGCCGTTTTAATTTCTTTTCCATCTTTCTCCATCTTTCGCAGGAGCGCACCATCAACTTTGTCTTTGAACCAAATCCCCAAGCCATCTCCTACAGATATCTCTTGTTTTAATGTTATCCAGTTATTTTCTTCCATCACTCCCAGAAACAATCCCCTTCCCATGGAGCGTTCTAGCGAGACTACTGCTTTCCCAACTTCTGTCTCCCCAGTAAAATATCCAGGGGTAAACTCCCGGTTGAAAGAAAGCTCCATCTCTTTGAATAATTCTTTATTGATTTGAAACTTTCCTGCGTAATAAGAATCAATTGCAGACCGATAAGCTTTAGCCGCAGCAGTCACATATCTTTCGCTTCTTAATCGACCTTCAATCTTCAGTGAAGAAACGCCAATCTCGATTATCTCCGGAAGTTTTTCCAGCAAACATAAGTCTTTCATACTTAATAGATAACTTTCGTTATACTTCCTACGGCAAGGCTGAGCACATAAGCCCCTGTTTCCGCTTCTCCCACCCAGAAAAGAAGAAAAGAGGCATTTCCCCGAATAAGAGAAGCATTGGGCTCCCTGCACAAATATTTCTACCGGAAGCTTGGTTTTTTGGATAAAATTATTTATCTCTTCTTTGGAAAATTCTCGGGGAAGAACTATTTTATCCGCTTCTTTAATTAATTCGTAAAAATAAGTATTAGTTATTGCCGCTTGGGTAGATAGATGCACTTCCATACCCGGAAAATTACGTTTTAGAAGGGGAATAAACGAAATATGCTGAATAATTACTGCATCCACACCTGTCAGATAAACTTGTTTAATCACCTCAAAGAATCTATTAATCTCTGAATTCTTGATTAGAATATTGAGTGTACAATAAGCTCTTACTCCATTTTTATGACAGTAATCTACAATCTCTGCGACTTCTTTCAATTCAAAATTATCGGCTCTTCTTCTGGCGTTGAATTCTTTAACCCCAAAATAAACTGCATCTGCACCATTCTCTACAGCTGCTCTGAGGCAGTTCCAATTCCCGGCAGGCAAAAGGAGTTCCATCTTATGATTTTGGTGTTGTTCTAGATGATGGTCCTCTCTTGAGTTCATGATTGGTTTTATAAAAAGGGGAAGATATATAAAGTCTTTCCCTAAACCTAAAATGATGATTAACCAAGAGACAGTTACTCTGACCGTCGATTTAATGGGAAAAGTTAATCCACTTAAAGATGCGGAAAAAGATTTATCAGATAAACTCAAACCGGAACATAGGTCTAGTGATGGAGAGAGATCAACCGGACTGATCTTAATTGATGCCCAGGATAAAAGAAGGGTATTTTTTGCCTATGTCTCCTTGCTGAATATGCCCACTGCTGTAGCTGATTATCAACTTCAAGGATTAGGAATCAGATATTATGCTACTGACTTACATTACAGCTCTTTTCAAGAAGCGGTCAGGATTTTTCGTAGTACTAGAAGCGTAGATGAGGTCAGAGATTTTTTAACTTTACCGCTTCAAGAACAGGAAAAAAATAAATATCGACAATAAAATGCTTAAAATTGCCCAAGGCGCGGAAGCGGTACTTTATAGAGATGGTGATAGAATAATCAAAGAAAGATTAAGCAAAGGCTATCGCATTCCCCAACTGGATGAAAATTTAAGAAAGTTCCGTACTAGAAGAGAGGCGAAAGTATTGCAGAGATTAAAAGAGATGGAATTTCCTGCACCCCATCTGCAAGAATTTTCTGATAAGAGAATGAGTATCACCATGGATTTCATTCCTGGAAAAAAATTAAGAGATGTTTTTTTAGAGGGTGGTAATTATCAGCAATTAGCTCAAGAGTTCGGGCAAAAAGTGGGAAGATTGCATACGGAAGATATCATCCATGGGGATTTGACTACCTCCAATATGATTGTGCATCAACTAACCGGAGAATTAAATTTTATTGATTTTGGATTAAGTTCTTTTTCGGAGAAGATTGAGGATAAAGCGGTAGATCTGTTTTTATTGGATAGAGCTTTGGAAAGCAAGCATTATTTGTTTTACCCAGAAATATTTGATCGAGTAGTTGAAGGATATAAAGAGACTAATCCCGAAGCGGAAGATGTTCTGAAAAGATTTGAAGAAGTATGCAAGAGAGGCAGAAATAAGAAGAAGTGATTTAGTACTACAAATATTGCTATTTTCTGGCAGGGGTAACTTAAACCTTTTCTTTCAATATTCCCCCTCTGTTATCCCGAAACTGCTTTACATCCCAAAACTACTTTACATTTTTAAACTCGTCCCAAACTTCTTTTGGAGTTCGGTAGTTTAAACTCATGTGCAGCCGTATTTCGTTATAGTGCTGCACATAGTCTTTAACATCGTT
>DATDTM010000007.1:0-9508 GCA_035290865.1 Candidatus Nanoarchaeia archaeon | reverse complement strand
AAAACCAGCCAAAAAGCTTTTTAACCCTAATATAATCATTACTAACTATGAACAAAATCTTTATTTTAATCTTAATAATTGTTCTCCTTTCTACTTTGGCCCAGGCCGCTACCTTAAAAGGGAGCATCTACAATTCCAACCTCGAGTTAGAGACCAATGTTCTAGTTGAAATCAGCAGCCAAAAATATTTGGCTAAAGAAGGAACTTTCCAATTCGAGTTGCCTGCAGGAACTTATACTTTAATTGCTAAGAAAGGTTTTCTTTCCAGCTCAGAAATGATTGAAGTCAGCTCCGCAGGGGAAACCATTTACGATTTATTTTTATTAGAGGATTTTACTGAAGAAGATGAATTATGGAAAGATACCGAAGAAAACCTTTTCGATGAAGAAACAAGTTCATATTCTTGGTGGAGATATCTGATCGCCGGATTGATTATTTTAGCTTTGCTCATCCGTTTCCTCTGGTGGAGAAAGAAATACGGCCCCATCAGCCTCTTCAGGAAAAAAGTCCAGATAGAGCAGAAAAAAACTATTGCCGAGCATAAAGAGGATATCGCTAAAGAACCAAGATACTTGGATAGGACTTTAGAGATTATAAAAAAACACGAGGGTAGAATTACCCAGAAACAATTAAGGAAAGAGATGTTAGACCTTTCCGAAGCGAAGATAAGTTTAATTCTGGCAGAATTGGAACATAAAGGAAAGATTGAGCGGATCAAGAGTGGCAGGGGAAAGATTATTCTGTTAAGGTGAGATTCGTTTAACTGTGGTTAAACCTGACCTTCGCCCCATCCCCACCTAAACTTTTATAAAGATAAACAGATACATTCATTCTAAAGCCAGCGTCGCATAATTCGGTACTTGGCGTAAGCAAAGGTTTACGCTGGGCGGAAAAGTGCGCAGGTCTTGAAGCAACTAATAACGTTGTCATGAGAACCTGTCCCTCACGGGATTCTCGGTTCAAAAGAGAAACAAACCCTTGTTTCTCGGAAGGTCCGAGCGCTGGCGTCATTTTCCTATAGGGATATATTCTCACCCTAGTGTAGTAAAACTTCCTATTGTAAAAATTAATTCAGATTGGTATTATAATCATCTGGATGAGAGAAATTCATCCCCATTTATCCCAGATAAAAAGAACAGAACTTAAATCCTGGAATACGCCCAAAGTAGTCCGACTACTAGATCTCTTGTCCCGAGGGGAGACCAATTTCTTAAGAGAGCCAGTTTATCTTACCCCAGATCCTCATCAGGCTGGCTATCTAGTCTATAACGGTAATACCCGTATTTTTCTCGCAGAAAATGATCGTATCAGTCTAGACCATTTCTGCCTGATAGAAACTGATGCAGATTTAGAAGAAGTCAGAGATAAATCCCAAGAAGTCTATTGGCCCGGAAATGATCTAGCTTCGGTAATAAATTACATCCGCGCCCAGAGCGAGATGGTTTTCCAGAGGCTAAATGTAAGATCAGAATTACAGCCTAATTATTAGCCTTAGTCAAAATGCTCGCAGAATGAGAGCTGAGCATTTTGACTGAGGAGTGCACCACCGGTAAAAGACCGGTGGAAACGACTTTATTTTGGTTTCTTAATTCCACAGCCAGACCTAAATTATTTATCCAAAAACCCGTCTTTGAATAAATAACTACTTCTAAGTAATCACACACCAAAAGATTTATAAAGAGGATTGGTTATTTATCACTAAAATGGCTTTTGTTGATGCTTTACGCTCTTTTCAAAGAGGAATGGAACAGGCAGCAGAAATTATAGTAGAAGAAAGACCAACTTCTGTTCTTATTCCCATGATGGGTTCAGTCCCTTTTGTAGATTGTATGGCTATTTGCAACCAACAATTTAATCCTGAATTAGCTGATTATATGCCTGCATCTAGCTCAATAGAAGACGTAAACCTGGTTATGAAAGAATGGATGAAAAATTATCTTAATGAAAGAGCAAGCCTAGACCAACCAATTAAAATAATGGGTATAGATGAAGTAGTAAGCGGTCAGTCAGCAGTAAGAGTTTATCGAGCAGTAACTCAGGCTATTGATGCAAAAAAAAGAGAATTAGCCGGAAGAATCTTGCAAGGTTTTGATTCCAATAAACCGGAAAGTTTCACCCAAGCTGCAGCCTATTTTAATACTTTGACCAACCATCAACATTATGGATTTATCTCCGATTTAGTTTCTGAGATGAGTTCTGGTCTCTTGATTCCTGGAGCAGATAATACTATAAAAAGAAAACGAGAATTAGTAGATTTAGCCAGAAGTTATGTTCAAGAATTAATTACCTATCACAGCCTGGGAATAGAAGATGGTAAAATGAATCGACCTGGAAAAAGAAGAAGTAAAGAATACCTGGAACTTCGAGAAAGGGGAGCAATTATTCCTCTCTCAGTTGAGGCCATTGTGACTATGGACAAACCAGAACTTTGCCCGCCCAAATACGAAGAGAGAACTGATCCCCAAGGTCATTTACGTCATTTACCAAATGTTACTGAGTTTAGAGTAACTCCAGAATATTTAGCTTTCCTAACTAATTTTGCATTTACTGCGGGTAAACCTCCCGTTAATGTTAATCCTACTAATCTGCAAAAGATGTTAGATAGCTCAAAATATCTAAATCAGAACAAAGCTTAAATATTTTTTATCATTAGTCTAGGCCGTTCCGGGTCAGGAACAACAAACCCCTGTTTTCTTTCCCAATAACTGGCTGCCTCTGTCGCTTCATCAGCAACTAAAGAGACTTTTTTAAAACCATTACTTCTTGCCGCCTCTAAAAGGTCGCAGATGAACTTGGTCCCGATTCCTCTTCCTGAATATTCTGAGCGGAGATAAGCATTTTCTATCCGGACTTCTGCACTTCCCGGCTTAAAAGTAACTAACATTCCCGGTAAAGTATAACCTTTACCGAGAGGATAATCTCGGACCAAATAATTTCTTTGATGATCAAACAATTTTACAGCTACAGAAAAAGAACCATCTGTTCCCGCTTCAGAAACTACTTCTGTTTGCTTTGAATCTACCTCCGGATGATCAAAACTTCTAATTCTTGCCAGTAGATCCTCAAACTTTGGGGATAGCATTTTATAGAATTATCTAAACATCCACCATCTCGATCTCGATGTTCAGATTTTCAGGGATAGGCACTCTCATTACCAATCTTAAGGTTCGCTCATCAGCAGAAAGATCGATCATTCTTTTATGGATACGCATCTCGTAACGTTCCCAAGAAGCTTTACCATCACCGCAGGGACTTTTCCTGGTGGTAACTCTTAATTTTTTAGTTGGAAGAGGGATAGGTCCGCGCAATTCTACTCCGGTTTTATCAGCGATATCTTTAATGTCGCCGCAGATTTGGTTAATTTTTTCTATATCCGTACTTGCTAATTTTATTCTTGCTCTTTGCGCCATTTTGGTTAATCTCAAATTCCGCAGGATAATTTCCGGTTATCATGCGCTCTTCCCTCGAGATAAGGGGGTTATTTATAAGTATTTCCCTTTTATAAAAGTAAAAAGGAAAAAAAAATAAACACTTAAAGTGTTTTAGGTACTAGATCCATACACATTCCTGCTCCTACCGTTACACCTGAATCTCTGATAGCGAACCTGCTCATCTGAGGAATGTCTTTGTTTCTCTCGATTACCACCGGCTGAGTTGGTTTTAATTTTACGATAGCCGCATCCCCATTTCTAAGGATGTCTTTGTTGGTAGTAACTTCTTCACCAGTAGCGGGATTGATTTTCTTGACAATCTCCATAAACTGACAAGCTACCTGAGAGGTATGGATATGGAATACCGGTGTGTATCCTACAGTAACCACACTAGGATGGCTCATGATCACTACTTGCGCAGTGAACTCAATAGCTACATTAGGCACATTATCAGAATGACCTAAAACATCCCCACGAGCGATATCTTTCTTACCTAAACCTCTGACGTTAAATCCAATATTGTCACCAGGTTCAGCTTGGTTAACTGTTTCGTGATGCATCTCGATAGTCTTAACTTCCCCGCTGACTCCTTTACCCTCCCTTCCTGGGACGATGGTAACCTTATCTCCAACTTTCATAATTCCAGTTTCAATTCTTCCTACTGGAACTACTCCGATACCAGTAATGTTATAAACATCCTGTAAAGGCAATCTTAAAGGCAAGTTGGTAGGTTTTAGAGGTACGCTGAACTTGTTGATTGCTTCTAATAAAGAATCTCCGGTCCACCAGGGCATCTTTGCTGGTTTCTTGGTAATGTTTTCTCCTGGGAAAGAAGCCAGAGGAATATACCTAAGTTGATCCACTTTCCATCCCGCCTGAGCAGCATGTTTTTTAACGTCTTCTACAACTTCTTTATATCTAGCTTCAGAATAAGCTACCCCGGAAATGTCCATTTTATTTACTGCAATTAACAATTGTCCTACTCCAAAGATCTTAGACAATTTCAGATGTTCAATAGTCTGGGCATTAACTCCGTCGTTAGCTGCTACGATTAATACTGCACAATCAGCCTGAGCTGCACCAGTAATCATGTTCTTGATAAAGTCTCTGTGGCCAGGTGCATCAATAATAGTAAAATAATATTTATCAGTATCGAATCTCTTGTGAGCTAGGTCAATAGTAACCCCTCTCTCCTGTTCTTCTTTTAGGTTATCCATCACGAAAGCGAACTCGAATCCAGCTTTACCTAATTGCTGAGCTTTCTCTTTTAATTTCTTCATCGCCTGCTCATCGATATTACCGGTATCGTATAGCAGTCTGCCTACAGTAGTGGATTTTCCATGATCAACGTGACCGATGAAAACCAGGTTAATATGTTCTTTTGTTCTTGCCATTCTTCTTCCTCCTTCATATATACTTAAAGTAGTATAATGATGCTAACTTTCTACAGCGGGTTATTTATAAAGATTTCGGTCATCTCGAGAAAAATAGCTTTCTACTCTTCTTTTTAGGAAGTTCTAATCAAAGCTAAGTTTTCAATCTGCTTTCAATCTCTTCCCGAAGTGCAGAGATAGATAAATCAAATTACAGTTGTACTTTCTGCCACATTTCTTTATTGAAAATAGTATTCTACAGTAGTAAAGAAACATAAATTATTTAAATACTCCCCTAATTTAATTATTACTATGAACCCAACACCAAATGTTGAAAAATCTACTTCTTTTAAAAAATATTACCGATGTGATGCGTCTACAGTCAATAAACTATGTCAAACCAATAATCTGTGGGGTGTGGGAAAAAGAGATTATCCCAAAGCAAGACAATATTTGGCAGATGAATTTGGTTTAGACCTCAGTCCATTCCAAGAAGTTATAGAACCCTATGCTCATTGTGACCAAGTTATAAATATTTTCACTCAACTTGATGGATCTCGCCAAGCAGAACAAGCCAGAGTCAGATTAGCCTTTGCTCCTTTTGTCCTCAAAGAAGATGGTATATTTTACTACCTAAAGCCTGATCATTTTCCAGTTTGTGGCGGTGTAGATTACCATTTTCAGGTTACTTGTTCTTTAGTGTTTGATGGAAAATTAGCTGATGGATATCAGAGAGGGGTTGTTGGAAGTAAACTTTTGGCTAATTTAGGAAAAACAAATGACGAAGAGGTTTGTAGACAAACAGCTGCTTGGAGTGAAGTTCTTACCGACTTAAGATCTCTTCAAACAGATAGAAAAGATCCACCCGTCTTCTTTGCTTATGATAATGATGGTCATTACCACCAGAGAGATATGATTGGAGAACGCCTATATCTTACCCTATCTCCAAGATTAGATTTACCCTGGATGATTAACAATTCCAGAGTTTTATTAGAACAACTTGCTGAAGATCCTAACTTCCAAAAATTAGTTAGAATGAAAAGAGCAATTCTTGATGCTAAAGATATGCGTTCAGCAAGTACCAGAACTAAGGTAAGACCTTTAACAGATTTAAGTGAATTGGTAACGTCTTATTCAGGATTGTTTACGGGAGAATCATTCGCTGAAGCAGTTATTAGTAAGACTACTGTTATTCAAACTGCGGTTAATTCTCTTCATGATGCGCTTGATGCCCAAATTCAAGCAGCTGAAGTTGAATGTACTCAGGATACATTAAAATTCTCAAAAAAAGAGGATCAAACTCTTACTACTTTCCTCCAACATGTTTAATACGGTTTTATTTTTATTAAAAAAAAGAAAAAAAAGCTTTTTAGGCTTATTCTGGAGCAACTACTTTTTTGTAGTTTTGCCTTGAGAATAATCTTTCTGGCCCTGTTCATAGCCCTGTTGATTAGTACTTTTTCCCAAAATATCTAAAAGTACCCCTACCCCGCCAAACGCTGGACCAACAACGTGATCTATCGGTCCTGCTTCTCTAGCATCATTAACCCCACGCCCATACCCCCTCTCATATTCAGCTCTTTGTCCTTCCGTCATATCACTTAAGTCTACCATTTTTAGCCTCCAATTGTTTTAAGTTTCTTTTCTAATTTATTTAAAAGCAGAAATAAAGATATAAAGTCTTGTAGTAACCCCTCATTACGAAAATATTATAAAGAATTGTTCCTTCCCATTAGCTATGATTAAAGAAGCACTATTAGGACTCGGCTTAACCTCTAACGAAACGGAAATTTATTTAGTCTTACTCAATTGGGGAGAGTTAAGCGTGAACGAAATCGGCTCAAAATCAGGATTGCACCGCCAGGTCTGCTATGATGCTTTAGACCGATTGGTTGAAAAAGGGTTTATTTCTTTTCTGATAAATAATAACAAGAAAAGTTTTAGGGCACTTCACCCCCAAAAGATAATCGATTACCTAGAAGAGAAAAAAAATGAGATTGGTGTTAAAAAATCTGAGATGATTCAGATTTTGCCAGATCTTACCACTTTATTTAACTTGCATCAAGAAGAGACCCAGATTGAGTTAATCAAAGGCAAAAATGTGATGAGAACCATCTACAATGATATTATTAAAACCCTCCTTGAAAAAAAAGAAACTTTATTTGCCTTAGGAATTGATGAAAGAAAATTTTTAGAATATGACCGAATCGCCATTAAACAATATCTTACTACATTGAAGAGAAATAAACTTAAAGAGAAATTATTATCTAAAGAGAGTGCCACTACTTTTTTCAAAGGACCGCAATCTGAGTATCGATTAATTCCGGATCATTTATTTAATCCCACCCCCACCCATATTTATGGAGACAAAATAGCTATTATCATCTGGGGAAAACCGACCTATGGGATTATCATCACTAATAAAGAAGTTTCCGATGCCTATCGTAAATATTTTCAACTGCTTTGGAAGATCGCTAAGAGAAGGGAATAATCTTTTAATCAGAAAAAATAAAACAAAAAAATAAAAAGCTTTACGCTCCCAGCTGTCCTTCCGTCAATCCTTTTCTCTGGACAATACCATTTCTAACCTTGTCCTGAAGTTCGTAAGGCAATCGCTCAAAGCTCTGATCTACTAATGAAGAGACTCCTCTTCCACCCGTAGCTGACCTTAAGTCGCTGCTCCAGCCGATCATTTCTGCTACCGGCAATTTGGCGATGATCACGGTTTGATCTCCTTCTTGTTGCATATCTAACAATTGTCCTCGCTTGGAAGAAACTAATTTAGAAACATCTCCCACGAATTCATGCGGCGCTTCAATTCTAGTTACTTGTAACGGTTCAAACAAGACCGGACCTGCCTGCATCATCGCTCCTCGAATACCTTCTCTTACTGCTGGATACATCTGGGCCGGACCACGATGGATAGCATCCTCGTGCAAGGTACAATCCATCAAAGAGACTTTAACTCCTACGCAAGGCTCTCTAGCTAATGGCCCTTGTTTCATTACATCTTCAAACATATCTAAGACTAATTCAATAATCTCCCCAATATGTACTTGCCCTCTAGTCTGGTCTAAGAACATATTATTATTAAAGATAGCCTTGACCTGGGTAGCCATTTTTGTATCCCATCCACATTCTTCACGCAAGAAACTAACCAACTGATCATCTTTCTTTCTGAACCTTCCGCTGGGTAATTTATTTTCAATGATACCTTTAACTATTTCTATCTCTAAAGGCTCAACAATAAAGTATAATTTATTGTGTTTATTAGGCGATTTTCCTTCCACTTCCGGGCTTTTCTTGGTGATTGCTTCCCGATAGACTACAATGGGAGGGGAAGTTTTTACCTCTACTCCTTTCTCTGTAGTGATTCTATTTTCAATAATCTCCAGATGCAATTCTCCCATCCCGCTCATCAGGTTCTGACCGGTCTCTTCATTAATCTCAATCTTAATCGAGGGATCTTCCCGGCTGACCTTTCTCAATACCTCAACTAATTTAGGCAGATCTCCTTGTTTTTTCGGCTCTATCGCTTTGGTGATTACCGGCTCGAAAATATGTTTTAGCTCCTCGAAGGCTTGCTCTGGCTCTGTAGTTACGGTCTCTCCGGCATTACCTAAAACTCCGGAAATCGCTAAAACGTTTCCTGCAGGAAGAGATTCAATTATTTCCGGCTTGATACCATTATAGATATAGACATTCTGCACCCTTTGTTTTTGTTTAGAGTTGTTCAAGTAAACTTCCATCCCGCTGCGTACGGTCCCGCTGAACAATCTTCCTGCAGAGATATCTTTTCCTGAACGAGGGTCAATAACGATCCTAGTAATAACAAAACCAAGCTTGCCGTTAGGATTACAATTAATCAGATCCTGGCCAAATTGTGAATCTAATTCTCCATGCCAGATCTTCGGAATCCTATATTTCTGAGCATCAAGGGGATTAGGATGATGTTTAATGATCATATCTAGAATAACTTCATGCAAAGGAGCATTTTTCCAGACCCAATCTTTTCTATCAGTTTCTTCCATCTCATAAATCTTTAAGATATCTGCGAATTTAATCCCTTTCTTATTCATGTAAGGAAAAGATAAAGCCCAATTTTCCCGAGCAGAACCGAAAGCTACACTTCCTTCCTGAACATTAACTTTCCATTTATCTTTAAATTCTGTCTCTGCAATTCTGTCTACCATATCATTAAATTGTTTGACTAGAGCCATTACTCTTTCCGCTATTTTTTCCGGAGATAATTTCAATTCTTTAACCAGTCTATCCATCTTATTGATGAACAATACTGGCTTGACTCTCTCTCGTAAAGCCTGCCTGACTACCGTCTCAGTCTGGGGCATTACTCCTTCTACTGCACAGATTAGAACTACTGTTCCGTCCACAGCCCGCATCGCTCTGGTTACGTTTCCACCAAAATCTACGTGGCCGGGAGTATCAATCAAATTGATCAAAAACTCTTTACCACCAAATTCATGAATCATAGATACATTAGCTGCATCAACTGTCATGAGACGTTCTTGCTCATCAGTATGCTGCCAAGTTTCCATTCCTTTCTCTAGATCTCCAGCATATTTAGAAGCCATCTGTCCTGACGCTGCCAATAAATTATCTGTAAAAGCGGTTTTACCGTGATGAATATGCGCACTGGTACAAATATTTCTGATTTGAGCTGCATTCTGGGTGATTCTCAATACC
>DATDTM010000006.1:0-6654 GCA_035290865.1 Candidatus Nanoarchaeia archaeon | reverse complement strand
TCATTCTCAATCTCGTCTAATTGCTTTTGTTCCATTTGGATCTCACCTCAAGTATATAATAGTCTAGCTGATTTTTAGGTAGTCAAATTGATGATTTATAAAGATTTATGTGGTTTAGAAGATAATTAGCAGAATATAATCTTCAACATCAATAATCAACCCATAAATAATCCTAAATTAATCTTAGAGAGGCTTATTCTAAATCATTGACTCTCGCAAACTATTTCCTCTCCAGAGAATCAACCGGGCGATACACTCTTCCCTTAAACTCGAATTCGCTTCCTTGCTCTAATGCAGACAAAACTCTTGCTTCTAAAGCTTTTTCGCGTGCTTTGGGTATTAATCCTACCGTAAATCCGCTACCAAAAGTATAGCTCCAGCAATTAACGCTAGATATAGTATAAATCCCTTCAATAACCCAATGCCGCATTAGCGGTTTGCCCTCATTTGTCAAGGGGGCTATTGCTTTTATTGAGGAATTCATTCCGGTTGCTAATTGAGCTATTTTTAGTTTTTGATTTTGATCTTGATCCATGGATTGAAAATCTGGAACCATTGATTGCAAATATTTGGCATGAAAAGGGAAAACTACAGGCAATATCCTATCGCTAGAATACGACTTATCACTGCCGGTGCAGATTTCACCAACTAACCGGAGATAAGAAGTAAGATCTTTTCCCCTGCTTAGCGCGTCCCAGGCCTTGCCCACCGCTTTGTTAGCAGGAACCCAAGCTCCATCTTTCTGGACATATCCTTTACCATATGCTTCCTGCACTTCCTCAGCAGTCAGATGCATCACTTTATCTTTCTGGCCTTTCAGCTCGTCCCATGCTCCATCAGGAAGTACAACTGCGCCCCCATACATTTCAGAAACCGGTGCACACTCAAGATAACAGTTACGTAAAAACTGAAGTTCTGGTGGAAGTAGATTTTCCAGGACAATCAGATAATCTCCATCCTGATTGGAAACTGCTCCATCACCTGTAAAAAAACGATACCCTCGCCAATTATCAACAGCCACAGTTAGGGCTCCCATTCTTCGTTCGATAACATCCGCAATTGAAGCCTGAGTGCGAGGAACATCTATAATCTTGCCTTCCTTGTCTTTTCCAGTCAATAAAAGAGGCATTTGTCTTTGAAAATCGCCATAAAAACATTTATACGGTTCTGGCGGGATTTCATTTTGTTCGGATAGTTGGAAGACCATTCTTGCATCACCTATGATTTTAGAGATTTTAAACCCATTTCATTCAAAGCGTAAACGACCATGAAAGAGGTCATAGAATTAATACTTTAAAAGAATTGTGGAGATGCAGGATAACAATCATCTCCTCTTCTCCACCCTTTCCACTTCCCCGTCTTTAAGATAAACGATTCTTTCTGCATGCTTGGCTTTTCCTATGTCATGCGTAACCAGAATAACGGTCTTGTGCTCTTTATGATGCAGTTCCAGCAATAATTCCATCACCTGCTCTCCTGATTTGGTATCTAAATTACCGGTAGGCTCGTCAGCGAGAATGATTTCTGGATTATTGACTAAAGCCCGGGCAATAGCCACTCTTTGCTGCTGTCCTCCGGATAACTCGTTTGGGCGGTGCGTCATCCTATCTGCCAGCCCAACTAAAGCCAGTAATTCCTTAGCACGTCTATCTCGCTCTTCCGGATTTAAATTTTGGAAAATAGTAGGCAGAATCACATTCTCTAATGCAGTCAAAGCAGGAATGAGATTAAACTGTTGGAATACAAAGCCGATTTTCTTACCTCTTAACTGGGCCAAATCTGATTCTTTCAGAGTAGAGATATCTACTTCGTCAATAGTTATCTTTCCTTTGGAAGGAACGTCTAGTAATCCCACCTGATTCATCAGCGTGCTTTTTCCGCTTCCGCTCGGCCCGAGAATAGCTACAAACTCTCCTCGATAGATGTTTAAATTTATTCCTCTAAGTACATCCAAAGAAACTTTTCCCATAAGGTAGGTTTTCCAGACGTCTTTCAGTTTGATGATGGTTTTGGAGGAGGTTTTCATTTTTTGGGGGAAAGTGGAAGCTTTTTTAAATGGTTATTCACACAAATTATAGATGTGCCGGAAGAATTCCCGAGCATTATCTAATGATTCTTTTGCCGGCTCTTGATTTGCTTGCGGAATTATTTGGTAAGTAAAATCTCCTCTTTTTTTCTTTTCAGCTTTGATTATTCCTAATAATCGTTCTGCTCGAATCATCGCTTGTTCATAGAACTTTAACAATTCCACATCAATAATGCCCTCTAACACTAATTTCTTGAATTCTTCATAGGTCTTGCGATGCTCTTCCGGAGCTTCAACTTTTATTCCTTTCTTAAGAAGATACGCTTTGGCGCTATAAAAGATACAATAATAAGCATGAGAAATTACCGCACTATAGAAAGTCAAGGGGCTTTTAATCTCAAAGGTTTCTTTTTGGAGTTTCTCATCTTGGGTTAGGGTAAAGATGGCTTTAGCTAGAATCAACTCATTTTCCGCTCTCTCAAGATACAATTTTAAATCCATGATTTATCCCCCACATTATAATTTTATAAAATATCTCGACGTTATAAACGGGAAGATTCTGGTTAGCAATCTCTTTACCCAGATTGGCATATTCGGCGGTTAACATCTCTTTAAAGTCATCAACAGTAATAATATGGACATCTAAATTTAATAATGACTTATTTTCTGCTGAATGAACCGCAATTTTTAAATTCTTCTCAGGAGATTTATTTGGAATGATAACTGCCACATCTAAGTCTGATTTTTTCTTAGGGGTATTATTAGCATAAGAGCCAAAAATTACTATAGAATAGAATAAGGTGTATTTCTCTAACTCTTTCTTTAAGATAACAATTGATTTTTTAACTATGGGTGAGAGCTTTTCTTGGGTCATTAGCTCTAAAAGTGGATAAGCTAGTTCATTTTTCTGGTTAAGTGAGTATAATTTAGAAGTTCCTAACTTGCGTTCTGTTAAAAGACTTTTATCTTTAAATCTCTTAATTGCTGATTGAATGGAATTATTTGATTTCTCTTTGCCTTTTAATTCTTTATAAGAATACTCTCTAAAAAGATGGGCAAGAAATGGTTCCAATACTCTTAATTGTTTTTTTGTAAACATTTAAACTCGACTGCGGTCTCCTAATGCAAGTGCGCTTGCATAAACCACTATACTGGTATAATCGAACCACTTTTGTGGTATATTTAAGCTTTTTGGTTGGATTAACCTAATACACTTTCTTCACCCATTTAACTTTCCCCACTTTCCGCACCAGCTCCAGCAGATGCTCTAAATTTTGCATTTATCTTTCTTAGCCTTATTCCAGACTTGCTCAAAGACTTGCCTAAACGTATTAGCAAATATCTCATCTTCTATCAGAAATCCGCGCGGGACTTTCTGAGTGATATACTGAACAAAATACTTATTTCCTATTACTCCCCATTCTGCTTCATTTTCTAATTTGAGAAATCTAACTTCCGCTAATTGCTTTTTTCTTCTTTGTGCTACTTCAGTTTCTTCTAAAGGATAAATAATTTTATATTTTATACCATTTTTGACTCGTATTTTATGAAATTCCTCATATAATCCCAACATAGTTTGATATGCTTTCTTAACTCCCGTATACATCAAGATAGTTTCATTTTTAGGTAATTGGTTTAATTCATTCATTAATCCAATCCACATTGCCCGAATACCTGATATGCCCTCATAATACTTGTACTTTGACAAAGCCTCTTCTACTCCTTTTATAACTTTTAAACTCTGGATTAGGTTCTCAATCTCTTTCCCTTCTTCTATGATATTTTTTTGTTTTTCTTGAAATAATTCTTTTATTATCTCGGGATTGGAAGGCATAAAGATTTTGATGTTATTCTGCATTCGATAGGTTACAAATCCCTTTTTAGTTAAAGAATCTAAGATAGCATAGATATTAGAGCTAGGAATTCGCGACTTTTCGCATAAAACCCCGGTTCGAGATTCTTTTAGTTCAATCAAAGCCAGATAAACTTTAGCTTCCGGTTTAGTCAATCCTATTTTCTCTAGACTTTCTATGTATTTTTCTTCCATACTACTATGCGGTATAGTAGCGAGTATATAAATATATCCTAACTTAGTTACTACTATAGTATAATTAAAAGTAAAAACTGGGGAGGAAAACAAAATGACAGACAACACTCAAGAAATAGAATGGTTAAGGGGGTATTCACTTTTAAGAGAAATTGTTCATAAATGGGACTCTCCTGAATTGTCGCTTACTGAGGGTACATATAAACATGATGCGATATATGATTTGTCAATTAAATATAGAAATGCAGAAACCTTCCCAGAAATATTAAGTGAAGGTATCAATCCTTTCTTTAGAGCTGATCTAAAATATCACAAAGAAAGTAGAGTGGAGATGTTAATGAAATTTTTGAGCGATACACACAGATATTATGTACCAAGCTCAGTTAGCACACCGTTAGAATTAAATATGACCATTGGATATCAACTTGGATATGGAACTTGTGGATTGCGTAGTTTAAGCCACGCATTGCATGATTTAAGTATCCCCCATCGTTTGTTGGGGAAAGCATATTTTGCCGGAAATCGAGTTATAAATTCAATCTGTAGTAGATCTTTGTTACGTGTGTACATTGATGAAC
The DNA here is from genome assembly GCA_035290865.1 of Candidatus Nanoarchaeia archaeon. Taxonomy (GTDB): domain Archaea; phylum Nanobdellota; class Nanobdellia; order Woesearchaeales; family GW2011-AR9; genus DATDTM01. Next base: position 2,003 of record DATDTM010000006.1, on the reverse strand, counting down.
TTGTCATGGATAATCCCAATTCAATACCTCCTGAAGCAGAAGAAAAATTTGAGATAGTACAAAAAGTTACAATGGAAGCTTTAAGTTTTAAAAGGTATGCAACAAATGTGGGTATAGATATGATAAAGAAGTTAATGGCAAATCCTTGCTTGGATATTTACTGCTCTGAGCGTGAATTGGATTCAGAAACACAATTAAAGTATCTAAAGACATTGAGCAGATATACTGGTGACATACATTTGTTATTTGAACCAATTGTTGGGTATTACCTAGAGAATCATTCTTTAGAAACTCGGAGAGGGGGGATAGACCTCATCAGTTTAAGACGCGATGAAGAACTTATAGCGATGGGTATCAATGAATGTCAACAGATAATTAAAGATCTAGCCAAACCTTCCCAAAACTAGTGAAATAGATTTCTGTTTGATTTTTCGTTCTAATCATTCTTTCTTACTCAAAATAACCACTTTTTCTCGTTTCACTCGTATCGTAAACTAAATTCGACTGCGGTCTCGTAAGCTTAAGTTATTCATTTCATTCATACCTTAAGCTAAACTCGACTGCGGTCTCCTAAGTTTGTTCTCCTCGTTTTACTCATATCGTAAACTATCCACCGGATTCAACTTCGATGCCCTTCGTGCCGGAGCAATCCCAGATAATATTCCTATCAGGAAAGAGAACAGCAACGCTCCCAAAACTAAAAACCAGTTTATTTCGATAGCCATAAAAGCCGGACCGAGAAACTGCTGCAATACTTTCTCAGCAATCTTAGCTAAACTTACTCCCGCAACTACTCCCAATAATCCGCCCACTAATCCATATAAACCTGACTCAATTAAGAACAAAAACAGGATTTGAGAATTCCGCGCCCCTACTGCTTTCATCAATCCAATTTCCTTAGTTCTCTGCAATACCGAAGTATACATGGTATTCATAATTCCAATCCCGCCTACTAAAAGAGAAATAGCGGTAATTCCAATCAAGACTATCTGCACAATATCTAATATGGTTGAAAAAGTAGCCATCAAGTTTTCCGGAGTTTCGATGCTAAAATCTTCTTCTCCCGCATCCAAATCGTGCTTTTTCCGCAGTTCTTTCTTCATCTCTTCTGCTACTATGGTTGGCTCTTCTCCAGATTGAACTTGAGCGATGATAAACCCATAATTTTTGCCCGTAGAAAACACTTCCTCATGAACTTCTTTAGGGATTATTCCGGCTTTATCGTCAGGCGGAGAGCCGATTTTTTCTAAAAAACCTACCACTTTAAAATCCTGATTCTGAATGGTAATCTTGTCTCCTAATTCTACTCGTGTATCAAATAAGTCTTCTTTAGTATATTCGTTTCCCAATACAATCTTGTACTTATCTCCGGCTTCTAGCATTCTTCCTTCCTGAAGCTTCCAGTTCTGAGCTTCGCTGACTAATTTCAGCTCTTCTGAATCCAAAGGCACGCCATTGACAAAATTATATTGCACTAAATCATTGAATTCATAACGACCATAAGAGAAACCTAATCCTGCCGCAACTTTCGTTCCCGAAGCTTGTTTGATCGTATCTAAATCATTTTCAGTAAGCTGCACTGAAGCTCCCATACCCCAGAATCCGCCTTTGGGCAGGATGAACAACTTATCTTTGCCTAATTGCGAGAATTGGTTAGAGATGGCATTTTCTAAGCCCTGACCGAGAGTTATCAGCGAGATGATTGCTGCAATGCCGATAAAGATGCCTACTAAAGTCAGGAAGCTGCGCAGCTTTCTCCTTTTGGCCTCTTTGAAGGCGATTTGGAAATAGTCGGTGAGCATTTATCACAGAAAAAGAAGAAAGGATTATTAAATGTTGGGGTGGGGAAGAAAATAAAAGGGTGTCTAGGTTCATTGGATTTGTCACCCCCTTTTAATCCTGTGGGATTAAGTGGGGTGAATGAAACTGCAAAATCCAATGATTATTATCGAACTACGTAAATTTTACCTAGAAAATAAATGGAATCATAACGAAGTTCGAAA
>DATDTM010000005.1:0-25204 GCA_035290865.1 Candidatus Nanoarchaeia archaeon | reverse complement strand
AGATCTTGTGGTTAGTTTCCCCACCTTGACCATGAGCGGGAGAAGAATGAATCATCCCAGAAGGGGATGGATAGAATTGATGTGCAAGCGATTAGGTTATGAATTTAAAGTCCTGGAATTCAGCAATGAGATATTTTATGTGATGGAGAAAAATTAAAATAAAGTTAGAAGATAAATCATAACTTATTTAAACTTGAATTGGAGATTAAATTAAGAAATTTAAAGATGGAATTTGCAACTTACCTACAATTAACCCAAGATGATTGCTTAATGCATGCTTGGAATAAAAAAACCGGAGAAGAATATGTAGTAAAGAGTAGTTTTGACCCACCCCATCCGGTCAAACCACTTGGAGCCTTAAAACGAGTCGGCGGCCCGGGAAATGACCTGGAAACTACGATTGAGAAAGTATTCCCTGAATTTGAGGTTAACGGAGTCAAAGCTAATGCCTTTTTGGTTACTGCGGATACAGGTAGGTCCAATTATACTTTTGAAGGTAATCCCGGCAGATGGAAAGAGGATCATGCTGCTGATAAAACAGATCTATTCACTTTTGTCCAATTTTATTATATCGCCGAGGAATATTTAATTGTTCGGGAAGACATTGGTATTAGGGAGCAACCAAGAACTCGCGCTCAGTTACGTAAAGAGCCCAACTAAAAATAACTTAATCCTTCTTCTTCCTGACTTCTTTCCTTAGCCATTCTTTATACTCAAAGAGGATTCTGGCTGGATCGAGTTTTCCGTACTTATCTTTGACTTTTTCAGAAATCAATTTAAACTGATCATTAGCCTGGATGACAAAATCTGCTTCCAGAATAGAGAAATTATTTAATTCTACGGCTAGATCTACAATCGCTTGTTTAGTATCTGCCCTTAATTGGATATTATTCCAGACTGCATCCCAATCTCCAGCAAACTCTTTAACCTTACCGGCCATACGTTTTAATATTTCTGAATTCCCGTTGATTAAATCGTCAGTTAGCTCTAATTGGTCAGTCTTGGAATTATAAACTAGCAAATCCACAAAGGCACCCTCTTTTAAAGGATCTTCATCCCATTGTTTTCTGACTTCGGTAACTCTTAAGATACGTTTATATTTTTTCAATCCGGAAATGACTGGATTGGTAGTCACGATAATATCTATGGCTTTGAAAGAAGTTTTGGGTACGCCGATATCGTTAACTACCCGGTCATAAACTCCGTAAGGGCTGTCGGCATGGATGGTTCCTGCAACTACATTAGCGGCTGCGCCCACCCGCATGGCCTCAAATAAAGCGATAGCTTCTTTAGAACGGACTTCTCCTACAAAAATGGCCGAATCTCCTAGACGTAAAGTGGAACGAATGCCGATGCTGGGATCTACCTCATTTCCAGGAGCAGATAAAGCCGAGGCTACTTTAAGAGAATCTAGATTATAGCCTAGCGCTCTTAAAGATTCTTGGGGAAGTTCGAAGGTGTCCTCGAGCGTAATAATTCTTGATCTTCTGCTCAGCTCAACTAAAAAACTTCCCAGTAAACTGCTTTTCCCGCTGGATCTGGTTCCGGCTATTAGTATCGTAGCGTTATTATCAATAATAAAACTGAGCACTCCTGCCGAAAGTGCGTTCATGTATTTTATTTTCGGCTGCATGTAGAGAGGAAAGGTCCAGGGGAAATCCCGATGCCTGCGGAAAGAAAAGGTTAAACCATTCGGACTTAAAGGAGCAGTAATGGCAGAAACCCTGGAAGTAAACCCTTCTACTTTCAATTCTGTATCCAAAATCGGATTAGCTTCATCTAAAGGCCGGCCGGAAATCAATCTTAATTTAGTGGCCCAGGAATCTACCTCTACCCTAGTTGGATAGATATTAGTATAGCAATCACCATAATCCTGATGTACAATAAATATAGGAAGCTCTCCGTTAGGAGAATTGATGTTTACGTCCTGAACTTTCGGATCAGAGAGAAGCAATTCGATCAGGCCAAAGCCTACTGTATAACGTAGTAAAGCTCTAGCTAGCTGATCTACCTCTTCTTCAGAAAGATTAATATTCTTTTGTTGGATAAGATCGTTTAATAAATCTTTTCCGATATTTAAAAAAACTTCCCGCATGCGCTGAGGATCAACAAATTCCTCTCGAGTGGGCTTATGCTCAGCCATGATACGTTTAGCGTCATCTAAAAGCTCATAAACTTCTTCAGTAAAACGAAATTCCGGTGGAGTAAGATGGTACATGATCTTAATGTTATCCTCGAAATTAAAGAGATTAACTTCACACTGGTCGCCATTAGCATCAAAATTATAACTTTCTTCAAGATTTCCTTCCGGAAATTCACTGATTAATTTAGTGTACATGAAATCGGGTCTAGTAGTAGGATGGAAAATATTGCTATAGATTTCCCGATTTCCAATTTCATGGCTGGGAGTATGAGGAACTAATAATTGAATCATTTTCAATAGCTCTATCTTTTGGATCACATCCTGGAGCAAAGTTAGAAATTGCTGTTGAGAATCCTGATGACGCTGGTCTAATACCTGGCTGAGCTTGGTTCTTTCTCTAATCTCCAGGCGTTTCAGGGCAGTGTAGGCAGATAAAGGATCTTCTTTTAATCGTCTTGAGATTAATCTTTGGAAAATAGCATAACTTCCCCGGATATATCTTTCATGCTCAGGATCAACCAACAGCTGAGAGTAAGCGTAACGTTCATCGCGGTTAAGTTTTTTATAGAGTAAAGCCAGTTCTGTAAGAAGACTAGTTTGGGAATAATCATATTCGTATTCTCTTAATTGATTAAGAATAATAACTGTAACTCCGCTTACGGCTAGAAGTGCATCTACTACCTTGCTCATGCACAATTCGCTGTATTCTATGGTAGGAGGAAAAGTACAGCGTTCGAGATAGACTTTGAGAATCTTATTTTCTCCTTCATGATAAGTCTCGTACTCAAAACAGTTCTTTGGCTCATCTATCATCTTTTTGAGGATTATAATATATTGAGAGTTTAAATAGATTTCTTTGTTGGAATGGTTAATTTTATTTTTGGAGAATCTTTATTTACGGCTAGGTTGGTATACCACTCTAAAATACTCACATAAGTTTATTAAATTCTTTTCTTTGAATATGATATACCTCCTATAATCCCACCCCAGACCAAAAACCATGGCCAATACACCCCCACCACCGGAACAAGGCGGATTTGATGCAGCTAAATTGTATCTCTGGATTAAAGCCTTGGAAGGAAAAGTAAATAATCTGCTCCGGGAAGTAGATCTAATCAAAAACGATTTTACTAAAAAGTCCGGCGATCTTAAAAAAGATCTGAAAGCTTTAAACAATGATTTTATGGAATATCAGCACGAACAGCAAAAGACTTCAGAGAAGATGGATCTAATCATCAAAGAATTAAGACAGACTGCTGGTTCTGAGGAAGTACAGGTGATTAAAAGATATATTGAATTATGGAACCCTTTGAATTTCGTAACCCAGAGAGATTTAGAGCGGATGGTAGAGAATAAGTTAAAAAATCCAGAGGTTAAAGAAAAAATTCCTCTTCCGTTAAAAGAAGAGAAACATAGTCCGTTTAATTAAAGAAAATCCTGAAAAGTGGCTATCCCCAACCATAAATGGTGGGGATTTTCGCCACTTTTCTAATTCGGATTTTCTAAAATCAAATATAGCGAAATCTCCTTGCTTATTACGAGCATTCATCTCCAAAGATGAATCTTGGAGATTTCTGCTTATTTGATTTAAAAGAAAGAACTATTCGAAACAAAAGATTAATAATACCCAAAAGAAATATACTTAAAAAAAGGTGATTTGATTATGGCTTCATATAATCCAGCTCAACAAGTATTAGAATTAAGGCAACAAGGCTTATCTGATGAGATGATTGCAGAAGAATTGCGCAGAAGCGGTATCTCTGGCCAGGAGATTAGTTCTGCCTTAGGTCAATCTATGGGAGATTACCCCCCAGATGATGCTTCTTTCGGAATGGAAGAGCCAGCTTATGCTCCGAAAAGATCTGGAGGAGGAGCAGGGATGAGTTCTGAAGAAGGAAATATCTATGAAAGGATAGAAGCGATCACTGAGAGCATGATTGACGAGAAATGGGAAGAACTAATCGGAGAAGTGAAAAAAATCGTGGAGTGGAAGAATAAGATTGAAGAGAAACAAACCCGGATCCAGAATGATTTAGACAAACTTAAAGATGATTTTAAGGTTTTGCATCAGGGAGTATTAGGAAAACTAGATGATTATGATTCTCGGATGAAAGAGGTAGGAGTAGAGCTAAAAGCAGTAGGAAAGGTGTTTAAAGATGTCATTCCTGAATTTGTAGATAACGTCAAAGAACTGAAAGGGATTACCAAAGGGTTTAAAGGAGAGTAAATTATCTGTATTCTTTTAATTGGTCTTGGATAATTGTTCTAATCTTGCCTAAATGCAAGTTAAAATTTATCTTTAACAAATTCCAGTCTTCAAATCTTAAGAACTCTCCGCGATAATTTATGGCATTCCTTTTCAGACGAACTAATTCTAAGAATTCCCAGTCTAATTCCAACTGCGGATATTTAAAACAGATATAAGCATTTTTACATTGATGGCTCTCTGCTTCAATCTGGTCAAAGAGCAGAAAAGCTTCGATGAAAGTGCGTAAAGCTTCATAATAATCCCGAAAGACAAAAGTCCAGTCTAAACTTTCTTTCTTAATCTTTTTGGAATGTTCTTGGATGAATAATAATCCTCTCTCGGCTACATCTACCATTGATTTAATTAATTCTAGATCAACTCTGTTTTTCTCCCTGTATTTCCCATTGATCAGGCAAAGCCGGTATGTTTCAGTCAGATCCTCAACAGTCAGTTTCATACTTTCATCTCCGCAAAATCCTGAATATCCCCTTTTAAGAGATAGCCATTAATAACATTTTGCAATAATCCGGTTTTAACACTCTGAAGCTCTTCTTTAGTTTCAAATTGGTGTAATTCTATCTCCCATTTTAATCTTTTCTCATATTTCTGTTTATCCAACCCTTCAGAACTTCCGTAAATAAACAAATCTAAATCAGAATCTTTATACCAATCTCCTCGAGCCAGACTTCCAAATAAAATAATGGTCTTAGGGCCTTCCAATGCTAAAAGATGATCGATTAGTCCACTCTGATAGATCTTATCCAGAGCATAGATTTTCTTTCTAGCTAGATAAGCTGGATTATTGCTTCCAGAAGTAAAATAAGGAAATTTTCCTAGCTCTTTTATCTTTTTAATCAATCCTTCTTTACAATACAGTCTAAGCCACTTATTAGCTACCGCACGAGTGACTTTCGCTTGCTGAACAATCTCTTCAAAATGCCAATGCTTAAGCGGGCTATTCTCTAAGAAGAGAGTAAGTACTTGTTCTTCTTTACTTTGGCTGGGCATAAATAGTATATCTTAGACATACTATTTAAAAGTTTTGGTGATTTATTAAAAAAGAAGGGTAGAGATAAGTCCTATCCCCCGCTCAAGAAAGCTACCGCAAAGATGGCGATAGCAAATATGATAATCAATCCTAAAACTTTAGGATGGAATAAAGTAGCGTTTAAGCTGCCCTCAAAACTGCTGGAAGCTACGCTTCCATCACTGGCAGTTAAGTTTCCTTCCTCTTGAAAAGCTTGTTCTGTAAAAGACTGGCCTAAAACATTGCCGAAAGCAGCTAAAAGAATGACGATAGCAATCCCGATTATTGACCAATAGACTGCCTTATCTTTAACTGCTTTGGTTAGGTCTGCTTCTTTAGTGCCAAAAATCTGGAAAATCAGAATCAAAAGCACGAAAAAGATAATCGCGACCACAAACCAAGGGACCATAAAATTGATCATCTGGACTAAAGTATCAGACATCAAGACCATAAAAGCTGCAGCTACTGCAATGATGGCATTAACCCCGACAGATTCTCCGATGGCTTTAGTTTTCTGCAGAAGAGCGAAGACCAGAGCAAAAACTAATAATACTGGAAAGACTACATCAAAAGTCTGGATCAATCCTACATCGAATAGTGTGGCCATTTTTTTGGTTTGAAATCGGTTTAATTTTATTTATTGAATGAATCTATTTCTTTTCGAACATTTTACCTAATGATTCAAACATGCGGGAGCCGCCGGTTTTTTCTCCCGGCTCTTTGACGATGAAATAGACAATCACTCCGAAGACCAAGAGGATAATCAATAATTCGGTAACCTCAGGAGTCCACCAATAAAAAACGTCAGATGGGCCGGTCCAGAGATTTAAAGATGAGCCGAAGATATAAACTACAAAAATAATCGCTAGAATGGCGATAATCGGAGCAGCAGATTTGGAGAAATCAGCTCCAAAGACACCCATTAAGATTAACAACATCACTGAGGCAACTGCCACCAAAGCAATACTGGGAATAGATTCGTTCATGACCTCTACCGGATCATAGCCTAAAGGATAATAGCCGATGACATGGGGCACGACAAAGGCTAGGGCTAAAACTAAGGCGATGATGACATTAAAATTCTTCTTATCTCCCAGAATCTTAGTCTTCTGCATGACGGCAAAGATGATGGTAAAAACTAAAATGAAGGGAAGGAGAAAGTCCATCACCCCAAAAGTTTCAAAATAATATGCTAGTTTGGAAAAGCCCAACGAATTTACCATTTTTTTATTACCCCCTATTTTTAAATGATTGTTTTTTTGTTTTATTAATGGTTATTTTTTAGCTCTTTATAATATTAATCTTTTTTAGCTGGAGCAGCAGCTTTAGCTGGCTCTTTGATCACATACCAGATAAACCCTAAGATGACGATGAAAAAGATGATAGCGCTGGCCCATTCTGCATCCCAATAGACAAATAAGGCAAAGATGTATTGGAGCCAGTCTAAAGCATGCAGGAAGATAAGCACAATGCCAATGAACATCATGACCATAAAAAATTTAGTCCAGGAAGGATAATCTTTAAGAGTGAATTCTTTATCACCAAAGAAAACGCCAACTAATAATAAGAAGCAGACAGCTAAGATTAATAATAGTACAATATTAGCCATGACTTTATTGATGACTGAAACTAATTGAGTAGAAGCGATAACTAAGAAAGCGATTACAAAAGCGACCATGGAATTAAGATTCTTTTTAGTGGTCTCTTTACCATCAATCTTTTCCAGACCTAAAATTTTGGTTTTCTCTAGAATAGCAAAAACAATAGTAAATACTAATAGAAAAGGTAAGATAATATCATATACTCCAATCTTATCGAAAAAGCCGATAACTCCACGAAAGACACTTTCTTCTACCATCTAAATCTGTAACCTCTTTTTCTCGAGTTTAATTTACGCTTAGGATTAGAGTTATTAAAAAAGCAGAGTATTTAAATGTTTCTAAAAGTTCTCTCGGTGAGAAAATGGTTAATTAATCTTTAGAAATCGAAGCCTTTAAATAGAAGTATTAGTTTATATTGGCTAAGGTTTAAAAAAATGGGTGAAAGAAAATTTGTAGTTATAGCCGGAATTCTACTAGTTATTTTTGCCAGTATTGCCTGGGCAGAGCAAGATGTAGTGGAGATTACGGTCAAAAAGAACCAAGTTACTATCGGAGAAAAAGCAGTTTTTGAATTAACTCTGCATAATAATGCCACCCAAAAACAAAGATATAGTATTTATTCTTTACAGTCCGGTCAGGGATGGAATGTTGATCCGTTTCCTTTCAAAGATAAAATTATTGAATTGGGCCCAGGAAGCAGTTATACTACTAATATCCATGCAGAAGCAGTAGACCCCGATTTTTCACCAGGAATTTATTATGTTTATATTACTGTTGCAGGAGATTTAGGTGAAACTTATAATGGCGCTTTAAAAATATATTTAAGTCCAGAAAATCCCATTGATTATCTTCCCTCGATTAAAGCCAGCGTGGATATGAATGATAAGATTAACCCAAAAGAGCCAGTATCCATTAAATTCTTTTTAGAAAATAAAAATCCGTTAAATATGCAGGGATTAAAGATTAAAGTCCAAAGCGATATGACCGAATTCGCTAAAGAGTTATCGGTAGACTTACCCTCTCTAGAAAAGAAAACCATAGAATTAAGTGTGACCCCAAATCCTTTCCAACAACCAAAAGAATATGTGCTCTTTTTTGTCTTTGAGTATAAAGATGAAGTGGTTAAAATCTTGGAGAAGAAAATTGAAGTTCTTTCTTTACTTCCTGAATTTAAGACAGAATTATCTACAGAGAAACAATTTTTAAAACAGAATTATAAATTAACGGCTACTAATGAGGGTAACGTAAAAAATACCCAGACAGTTCAAACTCCGATCTCAATCTTAGGTTCAGTGTTCGCCAGCGGCGAGGGTAAGGTACTAAAAACTGAGGATCAATATTACTTAACCTGGGAAGTTACTTTAAGCCCCAATGAATCTTCTATGATTAATTTTATGGTTAATTATCGTATTTTAGCTTATATCTTAATCATAATTATCTTATTGGTTTCGTTTTATGTTTATGTCCAAACCCCAATAAAAATAACTAAAACTGCAGCTACAGCCAGGATGGTTGATGATGAAGCTCTCTCGGAAGTAAAAGTAACTTTAGAAGTGAAAAATAAATCTAAAAAGCCGCAGAAAGAGATTATTATAACTGATCTTGTACCGGGAATAGCTAATGTAGAAAAAGAGCTGGAATTAGGTACTTTAAAACCAGATGAAGTTAAACATACTAAACAGGGTACGAAAGTAATCTGGTCCATTCCAGAATTGGATTCCTATGAACATCGCTTAATCACCTATAAAGTTAAAGCTAAACTGAACATTATTGGTACTTTTAGCCTGCCTAGGGCAACGGTAGAATATAAGAAAGGAAAAAACAGGAAAGGCAAGGCTTATTCCAATATGTTTAGCTTGAGTAGTTAAATGTGATGATTAGAGGATAAAAACATTTATATATAAGTAGTCCTCAAATAAGATTTAAATTAGAGTAATTTAAAGTAATAAAAATCAAGTTTAAAAAAAACTAGGGAGAGGGTGTGGAAAAATGAAAGACTTTTTTTTACAATTAAAGGAAAAATTTATGCGTCCCACTGAGGATGATGATTTAGATAAAGCAGACCAGTATGTAGAAGTGGATCATGCTCAGAATAAAGATGAACATTCTAAAGTTATAGTCAGGCCTTTCATGCTGGAAGAGTTTGAAGACATCAAAGAAATTTTAGATGTTTTAAGAGAGGGTTCTACTATTGCTCTAGTGAATATTAAACCTTTAAAGGATAAAGATCTAGTGGAATTGAAAAGAGCAGTTTCCAAGTTAAGAAAGACCTGTGAAGCGATCGAGGGAGATATTGCCGGCTTTGGTGAGGATTATGTAGTAGCGGTGCCTTATTTCGCTAAGATCCATAGAAGCAAGATGGAAAAGCTGCCGGAAGAGTAGGTTTACTGTTTCTTTTAATTATTTTTATTTAATTTTTGTGGGGATTTATGATCGGTTTAATTTTGAGGGCATTATATTAGATTGAAAGAAGATTATGATTATTATCTGAAAACTTAGTCTCTCTCCCCTTCCCGGACCAACAGATAAACAATAATCAGTACAATAATCATGATGATTATCCCAAATAAGACCAAAGCTTTAGTGCCAGCTTTAGGAGGAATAAACATTCTTAGCCAGCTCTGTTCCATCTCTGTACTAGCGGTAATGGCAAAATAAGAGAAACCTTCTGCTTCTGCCTCAAAAGTCAAAGCTTCTTCTGTGGTAATAAGTAGTTTAGTATCTAACTCTTCCCATTGCTCATCAACGGCATCAAAATGATTTAATTGTACGGTCTCTGGTAAATAATTATTCTCTTTCAGCCAGCTTTGAGGCACACTAAAAGTAAGAACTGCTGATTCAATCTCTTTATCCTGCAAACCAGTTTCAATCTTTAGATATTGATAGACATTCTTTAGTTCCGTAGCCTCTTCAGGTTTCTGGGGATAATAAGTCACTTCGAGATTAACCTCTTTATTCACTTTAGTTTCTATCTTTAATCCGGTAATAGCAATTTTAGCATTGTCAATCAGGATATCCTGAGATTCTCTTTTGACGAAATTAACGGTTTTAGTAAAACTTACTGGCGGAGCTACAGCTGTCTCTGGTGCTGGTTCAGCTGCTCCTGCTCCACCTTCGCCTCCCCCTGCTGATGCAGCTGCCTCTGTTCCACTTGGCGCAGGAGCACTTTCAGCAGGCGTTTCAGCAGAAGCTATGGCTGCTCCGACGCTGCCACCCCCTCCACCACCACCGCCTCCGCCAGAGGATGAAGAACTGCTACTAGGTGCAGGGCAGGCTGTGCAAGAACCTCCGCAGTCTGTACCAGTCTCATCACCATTTTTAGTACTATCCGAGCAAGAAGTTACGGAATAGGTATAAGTAGTAGAATTAGTATGGGGGGTAGTAAATCCGTCGGTTGCATTCAAAGTAAAACTATAACTACTGCCAACAGTAGAGCTGTTCCAGCTCCAGCTGCAGACCCAATGAGTATTATTCTGGGTGGCGCAAGATTTTGATATTAAGCTGCTATTGTAAAATAAACTGAAAGTAGATATTCCTAAAGGGTCATAAGCAGTAGCAGTAACCGTCTGGTTATTTCCGTTCCTGCTTAGATGTTGTTCAGTAAAATAAGAGACGGAAGGAAGCAGGGGAGCTTTAGTATCGTTAGTAAAAACAGTAATATTTGTATTATTAGTGCTGTAACTATCGGAAACATTCAAGAATAGGGTATAAGTTCCAATAGCGCTATAAGCATAGCTAGGATTTTGGGAGGAAGAACTATTTCCATCTCCGAAGGTCCAATAATAATTTAAAGTGTCGCTGTCATAATCAGTAGCGGTACTGGTAAAAGAGGTAGAAGTCCCAATTTCAATGATGCTTCCATTTACTGGAGCAGTAATATTAACATTTACCGGGACGCGATTCTGAACTAGGAAACTAAACTGATCTGAAACATTAATATTCCCTACCAAATCTGAAGCATAGAAGCGGTAAGAGACATTCTCTTGATTAGTAAGATTGTTTGCCCCAAACAAGGTATAATTGTATAAATCTCCAGTCTCTCGATTAAGAGTATAATTTCTTAAAGCTCCAGAAAAATTAGATTCAAGATAAATGGCAGAAACATTGAGATATTTATCTGTAGCGTTAATTCTAAAAGTAACATTTTCTGTGTTATAAACTATTCCAGAAGTTAGATTTACTCCGAATAATAAAGGAGCAGTTTTATCCAAAGCGAAGGTTACTTGTTGGGTAAGGGAATTACCAATAGAATCGTTAACGAAAACTAAAAGAGTATAATTATCATCATTAAAGGTTGAGTTAGAAAGATTTAGCAGGTCAGTCCAGCTGAAGGTTGCGGTGGCGATGGAAGTGTTTAAATTGTTCTGCAAACCTGAACCAGTACTATTAATTACAGAATAATTAGAGAAAGATAAAACTTGATTGCTTAAAGAAATATTCAAATTAAAGTATTGCTTTTTGTATGAACCATTTAAGGGATTATTGAATGTTATAGTGGGAGGAGTACTGTCTACAATAATAGTTCTGAGAATACTTGTTCCGAAAGTGTTCACCGTATCATTTCCATAAACCAGATAAGTATGATTCCCTCCGGCAAGAGAGGAAATGGTCTGCTGATAATTAGTAGTATTTATTGCGGTCATGCTATAATTAAAATTAGTCCCATTTACATAATGCCATTCCAGAATTGCGGAAGATAAATTTACATCAGAAGTAATATTAATAGTGGCGGAAGTTGTAGAGATGGTGGTAGCATTAGCTGGACTGCTGGCAGTATAATTAATGAAAGGCTGGATTGCTTTTAATAGATCAATCCGGGGATAGTAAATACTATTTCTACTGTCTTGGATTAAGGTTCCAGTACGTCTTAATTTATCTCTGACTGCAAAAGCAGTTAAATTCATCCCATAAGCGCGTCTATTGTATTCTAAAACTAAAGCTGCTGCTCCTGCTACATGGGGTGCAGCCATGGAAGTTCCGCTTTTGGTGCCGAAACTTGAACTTAATACTGTTGAAATAATAGAACTTCCCGGGGCGAGAAGACTCAAAATGGGAGCGGTATTATACCCTGAAATACTATCTGAATCGTCAACAGATCCTACAGAAGTAACATTTTCTCCGCAGGCAGGAGCGGTGATGCCACCCAGACCTTTATTGTTACCAGAAGAGGCATCTACAAAAATTCCCTGGCTGGCGGCCCAGCTGGCTTTCTGAGCCAGAGAATCGCTGGCATCGCAAGTGACATTATAAGGGATTTCAGCACCACTTCCATCAGTAACTCCAATACTCATAGTAATCACAGAGATATTAAATTTGGTAGAATTGCTTACGCACCAGTCAATAGCAGAGATGGCTGCGCTGGTGCTTCCGCTGCTGGCAGCATCATTAAAGACTTTCAAAGCCACAATTTTCGCTCCTGGAGCTACTCCTCTATAAGTGGAATCATTAGAGGCGGCTATTCCGGCAACATGGGTTCCATGGCTATGATAATCTCGGGGATCGCCATCATTATCAAAATAATCATATCCGCCGACAACTCTAGCGCAAGTTCCGTCGATAACCATGCTACTATTACAACTGCCCCAGACTGGATGAGTATAATCTACTCCGGTATCAATGACGCAGATAGTCTCTCCAGTTCCGGTGATATTATAACCGCCAACAGATAAATTCCAGACATCGTTAGCATTGATTAAAGGAATAGAAGCATCCAAGGAAGGTACAATAGGATAATCATAATCGATTCTTTCTACCCGAGGATCAGATTTTAATTGTTCTAATCCCTCTGCGGAAATATTTCCGGCAAAAGCGTTAATGCTGGAATAAGTCCGCTCTAGTTCGAAATTGGCTGGTCCGGAAGTAGTTTCTTCTGGGTTAAGTAGATTGGGGTTAAATCCGGAAGAAACGGATCCTGCAATATCAGCTTGACCAGAGGAGTTAGTATTAATTATTTCAGTAATTCCTAAATCTTCCAATACATCCTCTTGTTTTTCTCTAATGGCTTCTTTTCTATCCTCTAAATCTTTGGCCTGGGTTGCAGAATCATCTTTTAAAGTTACAATTACGGGAACTAATTGATTTTCCTGAACTGCGAGGTTGTTTTGGTTAGTGCTCTCAACAATATGATCAGAGATGGAATCTAACACTTTCTCGATAGTCGGATCAACATAAACTTCTTGGGTAGAAGAGGAAGTGGTAACCGAAAGAGTATTTACTACCAGAAACAATAATACTAAGATCAATAACCACCTTCTTTTTAACATCGTTTGGATTTTGAGTTTATTTAGAGTTGAGTCCGGTTTAAAGTTGAGTAAGGGAATATTTGGTGATATTAAGTAAACATTAATTTGGTATTCTGCTCTAAAAAGATGGCCCCTAATCCTCGGCCTAAATCGAAAGACATCTGGGAAAATATTCCGCTAACTAAATCGAAAAAAGATACTTCCGTTTGATAAGTTACAAAATCAACTTCGTCTAATTGAGTTTTCTCTTTAAGATATTCTTTAACCGTATCTTTATCTCCCAACTGGTCGATAAGACCGTACTCTAATGCCTCTACGCCCAGATAAAACTCGCCGGTAGCTAGTTTTTTAACTTGATTAATTTCCAATCCGCGATTCTGAGCTATTTCTTCTATGAAAAAATTCTGGATGGTATTTAATTTCTTTTGCAGAATTAGTTTTTCTTCATCAGTAAGCTTCTTGAAAGACGTGCCCAGATCTTTATTCTCACCGGCAACTAATCTTTCATAAGATACCCCATACTTTTCCATCAAACCGCTGAATTCTAGATAAGAAGAAATAACTCCAATACTACCGGTGATGGACATCCTATTTGCAATAATATGATTAGTAGCAGAAGCAATCCAATATCCTCCAGATGCTCCTGCCTCTCTGATTAAAGCTACAGTTGGTTTAGTGGATTTCTTTATAGCAGTAGCAATTTCATCGGAAGCGACTGCGCTTCCTCCAGGAGAATTTATTTCTAATACGATGGCTTGGATTTGGGCATCTTTCTCTGCATCTTCGATGAATTCTACAATGGTTTTGGAGGAGGTGGTAGATTGTCCCAAGTAGCTGCCCCCATCTCCTGTAATCACTCCTTCAATAGGAATTAGAGCTACATTTCCGATCTTAGAACCGTCAAAGATGGAAAGGCTGATGGGTAAAAGTATGAATAAGATAAAGGCCAAGGTGAGAATAGTCAGGAGAATAGCTTTAGTCCTGCTTTTAGTCACCGCTTTTTTCATTATGAGTTATATTACATAAGATATTTATATATATTTCTTTTTTAATTGAAAAGTTTAAAGCAAACGAGATTAAATTTCTTTCGTGGGAAAGTGGGACAAAAAAGCCAACGTATCTGTGTATAGCATTATATCTTTTCCAACCACCAAATGCTTTTATAATCGGTTAAAGCATGGCCATTAAATGGAAGCACCAACCTTTCAGAAAGAAACAGCTCTTAGCACTGCTTACAATTTGGTTTATGCTGGGCCGATAGAATCATTAGCCGCAAATGTTGGTTATATGTGTTGGGATGAGTGGGGCAAGCCCGAGCGTGGCATCGGTTGGGTGTTTTGTACCGAACTTACTCCTGTTGGAAAATATAAAGGAAAGGATATTGCTCAAGGAATGTTAGGATTTGATATTGAGAAAACAAAAGCAGGATTAATGCAGTTAGGATTAATCACCGGTAAAGAAAGTGTAAATTATTGCGATTGGATGCCTCCAAGTCCAATTAGATTTAGGTATTTCTCTAAAGGGGATAACCTAATCGATGATAATGATAAATTTTCTAAAAAGGATTTGCAAAAATCTTTACGTTCTGTGACAAAAGGAGCTCTAGAGACGTATGTTTCTTCGTTCACAATCATAAAAGAACCAGACGGGAAAGAGAGGCGTTCAGGTATAGAACCGGGTTGGATTGGTATCCCCCCTTGTTGGGGCGAGCTATTGGGAAAATATTTACTTGTGCGAAACTATTACGTTCTTGGAAATAATGAAAAGTATTCGGAATTAGCAAATGAATTAAGAGAAGCCAGTTCAGTTCTTAGTGATATTAAGTTTAAGATTAACGGGGATACAGGACTAATAAAGTATTCTCAGAGAGATGCTGTATGCAGGGATCACGCTTTCCAGATTAAAGCTGATGTTGCAGGAGAAAGAGATTGGGCTATCGAACATTTTCAGTCGACATTGGAGAAAATAAGAGGACATTCAGATTTTAGGGAAGCACTCGAACAATATTCTCAATTGAGCATAATTCAATTTGGCTCATACCGGAGCACTCATTTAAACCCCTCTGCGGTTATTCGTTCACAGAAACAAATTAAAGAGTCGCCTTACAATCCTGACCTCGGAGAAATGGTCTTTAGACATTATGATATTCCTTTGAGCAGGATGGCAAAAGTTGCTGAGAAAGATAAAGAGATAATGAGGCTTTTACGATTGGTCTGATCTTTTCAGGTGCTTACTATATCCCCAGAAATATTTCTCTCGAGAAATAATTGGCTACAAAAAAAAGCCCTCTCGGCAATTAATGGTCGCAAGAAATGTTTTTAATAAAATATTCTAAAGTCCGCTAAAGAGGTTTGCCTAAAATAGGAGAAGGACAATTAAAAGTAAAAATACAGAAGATTAAACTTTATTACTTAAAATGAGCCGAACTTTAGCAGACCTTCTGGATGAATATGATTATGATAAGATTCCAAGAGGGATCTTAGTGGAAAATAAAAAATCCCAATCGCAGCAAGCTGCGGGGTATTTAATTAGTTGGGATTTTTTAATCTTAACTGGGTAATTTAATATCCTAGCAAGCTATGGGGTATGTACCCAGTTAAGAAATCAAGAGGGGGAGAGATTTCGTACTGGAGCTTGGCATGAAACTGGTCTCCCCGGAGAATTTGAAGATAATGCCTACTCTCATTTATGGTTATATGGAATAAGATATCGAGTTGCGGCAGAAGGTAAAATATTTGGTGTTTGGACTGAAAGTAGTAGTATCGGGATTTATGAAAACCAATATGAAAATTATACTATTGTTGAGGACGAGGATTAAAGTTTTTTAAAAGAAATATCTTTATGGCTACTTTTAAAGAAAAAAGTAGCCCCGCCCGGATTCGAACCGAGGTCAAAACCTCTCCTCACTCCCGCTCAATTCTGCTTGCGAAAGCTCCAAAGGGTTCTATGCTAGTCCGCTACATTCCGTAGAGTATATCTATACTCTTCCACGGGGCTGCGATCAGCCAGGGCTAAGGTAGTATTCTAAAGGTTATTTATAAAATTTTTGGGTCTCTTAGAGACATAAGGGATTATTTCCTCAAACCTTACTATTGAGCCATTTCACATAAGAATACAAGAAAGTAGCGATAGAAGCCATGCTCAGGTTAAGAGCATAAGCGCGGGTTACTGCTTTTTTTATGCTTTCTACATTCTGCTGGATAGAAGCTGCTTCCATTAATCTTTCCGGAGGAATCCGAGATTGAATAGCCGCAAAATTATCTTTCCTTAATTCTTCTTCCAAAGTGAAATGGAACAAATAACCTTGCTCTAAACTTTCAGTAAGGTCATTGATATGAGCTAGATGCATCTCGTTAATAATATCCTGATGCCTAAAAGTAAATTCTTTATTGCGCAATAAAGTTTCAAAAACTTGCTGAATCTGCTTATTCCCAGCGATTTTCTCCTCTTTAGTCTTAAAGAGAGGGATCTGGTTCAATAAACTGGCAACTGTCCCGATCTGCTCCTGCCAGGCGATCATTTCTTCAGCGTAGGTTAAGTTTCTAGACAAGGCTTCGGGAACTTCGTTCAAGAGCTGGATACTTCTTTGAATATTGGCAGATTCATGCACCTGATCACGTTCCAACAAAATTCTTTTTAAAGTATTAAGCGCTGGCTCAATCTGGGTCAAAGCTTGCTGGATATGCTCTAGGTCCAACTGAGAAACAAAAAAAGAGCCGAAGTAATTAGTTAATTTCTCTCCGGAAAGAGGATAGGGAGTCTGCTCTTTGATCTCCCTAATAATAGGCACACTCTCTAACTCTACTGTCTTCAGACTAAACATGGGTAAGGTGTGCAGGTATAACATTTTCTCAGGTTAAATTCAGCTCCAAGGCTCTAGCCTCTGGATTTTTTCTGCCCGGCCGCAATTAGGACAGACCAGATTATAAGTCAATCCCGCTTTGGCAATATCTGCTTTAAAGTTATAATTGCAGCGCATGCATTTATACTTAGCGTACTCTGGATCTGGCAGAGGATTAATAGTGTGCCGAGAAACATTCCGAGCAGGATTTGGTTGGTAAGGAGTACTCTTAATTACCGGATAGGGCCGCTCTTTAACATCAATTACTTTACTTACCGCCGGTGTATGCTCAGGTTGTTTTAATTCTACTTTCTTAGCTGCCCAGCGGGGAACATTAGCTTTTTCTGAAGCAGCAACTACAGCCATTACCGGCCTATTAATTACCGGAGCGGGTTTAATCTCGATTTTTGGTTCTGGTTTACTTTTATATCTTGGTGTATTCCTGACCGGACCAGAATTATCTAAAGAACTAGTTCGATTCATTAATTCTTGACAACATCTCCCGCAGACCATTAAATTCTGATCAGCTGATTTGGGAAATAAGCGGACCTGATTTAAAGGTACGGCAGCTTTACATTTTTCGCAAGTCCTGGTTTTGCGCATATCTGTTTCCATTTTACTTTCACCTTTTTTTGGATGAGAGCTAAGGTATCTTAAAAAGCAATACCACTCTCTTTTTTATAATCTTTATAATTTAGGGTAATAGACAAAAGTAATATTTAAAGATATCTGTGTTCTGCGCAATAGGAATGAATAAAATGAATGTGGACGGCAGGATTCGAACCTGCGAAGGCACTAAGCCAATAGGTGTCTTTTAATCATCGCCAAAAGGCTCGTTACACCCTTAACTGCCATGGTCAACCTAAGCTTGGACAGATTATTAATCTTCTATCCCGTTTGACCGCTCCGGCACGTCCACACAAAGATTATATTTCTAGTTTTGTTTTATATATCTTTCTGTTGAAAATAAGTCAGAATAAAAATTAGGATAAAGAAAATCAAGTCTTAGTTTTAGCCGGTTCATCAGCGGATTTAGGCGGTGCACTTAATTCCGTTCCTTGCTCGAAGATATCTGCACCGAATTCCAAGCAATAAGTAGTATGAGCTTTCCCCCGCTTGGCTATACAATCAGTTCGGTAATGCCTTGCTAAGGGCTCCAGCTGCTTCCTTTTTTCAGGAGTAAGACCGCAGATAATAGAATAATCCAAAGTCCATTCATCCAGATCCCTCTGTGGAACCGCAGCAGCTATTTCCAATTCGCCGATTCTCTGTTTACTGCAGAAATCTAAAGCCATTAGATCTCCAATACAATTTTTTAAGCGAGCTTGATAATCTCTCTGCACTCTTTTTCCATCTGTAACTAATTGACTGTACCTAGAATTATAAATGTTAGCCAGAACATGGGTTAGTTCATCCGCTGTTAAAACTGCGACTGCAGGAACCGGTTCCGGTGACAAACCTGTTTTCCTTCTTTTCGCTTCTACATCTCCAGCAGATAGAGATAAAGCGGTTAAAGCCATAGTGGCACAATATAGTGGATTCATTTTAATTTAACCTCCAAGCTCTCTGTTTATTTCTTTTTTAGAACTGTTTTATAATCTTTATGGTTCTTTAAGATATTGGTTAAACTTTTAATGGAAGGCTAATCTTATTGCGGCAGTAATTTTCTACTAAATCTTTTAGAGACCCGATCTTCATAAACCCAATTTCCCGGCTTAAGCCTGACTTCAAAAATGGTGGTATCTTTAGGAATATAACTTGAATAGATTAAAGCTGCGGAGAGGGCTTCTTTTCGAGAAGAATATCTTTCTGAAGGCACTTCCAGATTATCGCTGAAACCCCATTTATTTTGAGGATCTTTAAAGACAGTCACTGCGTGCCCTACATTTTTTTTATTATCATCAAAAGCGAAAAGATGTAATTCATAACCCGGCTTATCGATAAAGAAAGCAGCGAAATATAAAGCTAATTCTTCACAGACGCCATGTCCACGGTTATGCGTAACTAACGGAGAACCATAACTTAAATGATAATCATATTTAAATTCCGAGCTTTCTTTTCTGGGGTAATACATCTGCCGTGCGTTTAATACTAAAAGATAATCATCGATGGTTTTAACTTCCTGCCTAAGCTGGTCAAACTCTTGACGAGAAAGACGTTTTTTGGCTAAACGCTCTAATTTACTGGAGGCAGGTTCAGGAGGGGGAATCTGAATTACAATCCCGTTACGCGGTTCTGGTGGAATAAGATTTGGTCTTAATTCAATTGCTTGATGCCGAGGGAAAGTCTTTCGATAAGCTTGATGCAATTGCTCCATCTCAGCTTCTAAATCTTCCCGCATTTTTCTCTGCTCCTCCCGCATCCGATGCAAATCTTTTTCCATCTGCAAACTGGTGCTTTCCCACTGCTGTCTCAGCTCTTGGGCTGATTCCTGATACTCTTCCCAAACTGGATTAAAATCTGGCTGCTCTCCTTTGGCTGGTGAAGCTGAAGCTAGAAGTAAACTTACTACCCCGCAGAGGGTTAATCTATTTTTGAAAGACATTTTAGTTTCAGAAGTAATAATTACGAGAATTTATAAACTTTACCTAAATAACCACTATTAGATAGAAACAACTTTAATGGTCTGGAAACAAAGCTTTAAAAACTTCTATCTTTTTATTTAAGAGAATATGGCTCAAAATCAATCTCCGGATAAGAAAGGCATCACCGTAACCAAAGATAAAGATCTCAGTGAATGGTACACCCAATTAATCCAGAAAGCAGATCTAGCAGATTACTCTGCGGTATCCGGATGCATAGTTTACAAGCCAAATTCTTATGCTATCTGGGAGAAAATCCAGCAGGTTACAGACCAGAAATTCAAGGCTATCGGAATCAAAAATGCTTATTTCCCTTTATTCATCCCGGAAAGCCTATTGCAAAAAGAAGCGAAACATATAGAAGGATTCACTCCAGAAGTAGCCTGGGTTACTGAAGCTGGCTCTTCGAAGTTAAGTGAACGATTAGCAATAAGACCAACTTCTGAAACTATCATGTATGATTCTTATTCTAAATGGATCCGTTCTCATAATGATTTACCTCTAAGAATTAACCAATGGAACAATGTGGTCAGATGGGAATTTAAGCATCCTACCCCCTTCTTAAGAGGAAGAGAATTTTTATGGAATGAAGGACATACTTGTTTCGCTAGTAAAAAAGAAGCGGAAGCAGAACAAGATGAAATTATTGGGATTTATAATGAGGTGTGTGAAAATTATCTGGCTCTGCCTTCCTTGATCGGAAAAAAATCAGAAAAAGAAAAATTTGCTGGGGCAGAATATACGGTAAGCATGGAATTTATCATGCCTAACGGTAAAGCCATCCAAGGGCCAGACTTTCATCATGACGGACAAAATTTCAGTAAAGCTTTCGAGATCAATTTTACCGATGCTAAGGGTAAGAAACAGTATGTCTGGCAGAATACCTGGGCAATAAGCACCAGGATGATCGGAGTTCTAATCGCCATACATAGCGACGATAAAGGTTTAATCCTACCTCCGAAAATCGCCCCGATGCAGGCAGTCATAGTTCCAATCTTATTTGAAGATTCCAAAACAGAAGTGCTGAAAAAATCCAAAGAGATCTATCAAAAGCTAAAAGAGCAGGGAATACAAGTGCATCTGGATGCACGTGAGGGCTATTCTGCAGGCTGGAAATTTAATGAATGGGAGATGAAAGGGATTCCCATCAGAATTGAATTAGGACCTAAAGATTTAGAGAAGAAAAAAGTGATGGTTGTGCGCAGGGATATAGGAGAGAAACAGCAATTGGAGATAGTAGCTTTAGACCAAGAGATTAAATTGATCTTAGAACAGATCCAGAATAATTTATTTTCTAAAGCAAAAGATATTTTGGAAAAAAGCAAAGCCCAAGTGGATAATCTTAAAGATGCTGAGAAACAATTAAACAATAAAAAGGTTGTTTTTGTCCCCTTTTGTGGAGAAACTGGCTGTGAAGATCGGATTAAAGAAAAGACAGGAGCTAAATCTTTGAATTATCCACTAGAGCAGCCTGCTTTGAAAAAAGGGCAGAAATGTTTTGCTTGTGAAGAGAAAGCGAAAAACTATTTCTATTTCGGGAAGAGCTATTAATTTTTTCTATTCCTCTTTTGATGCAACTTTTGTAAAAGTTGCTTCAGGAAGAGATATTAATTAGTATATTCAGCTTTACAGTTACTAAAAATCCATTAAGTTTATAATTATAAACTATACTTCTGAGTATATGGCTTTATATAAAGAGATTATTGTGCTGGGAGATATTGAGATGGGTGCAGGAAATCTCACCGATGATTTTATCAGCGATAAAGCCCTGGCGGAATTAATCTCTGAATTAGGGAAAAGGTCTCATCCGGTGGATTTAGTCTTAAATGGGGATACTTTCGATTTCCTCAAATGTCCTTATTTTGCCAAGAATAAGCTAACCTACCCCCGGCATATTACGGATGAGATATCACTAAGCAAATTAAATCTAATCTATCGAGCTCATGAAAAAGTTTTTTTATCCCTAAAAAAGTTTGTGCGCAAAAAAGATAATCAGCTTTATTTTCTGATTGGCAATCATGATCCTGATTTAGTACACAAAAAAGTCCAGGAAAAAGTTCGAGGATTGATTGGAAATCCTAAACGGATACATTTCGGGCTGAAATATAAAGAGCATAATGTCTATGTTGAGCATGGCCAGCAGTATGATATCTTAACCAAAATCAACTTTAATCGCTTATTTCTGGATTATGGGGATAAACAGATCCTTAATCTTTCCTATGTCTCTTTCGGACTGATCAGCCAGTTCATGGAAATGAAAGAAGAACATCCTTTCCTAGAAAGAATCTTTCCCCGGGATATATTATTCTCTTTACATAAAAAAGTGATCAAGAAAGTGACCAGAAGGTCAATGGATTATCTATTGAAAAGTGCACTATATTATCCTCTGCGCTATTATTTTGATCCTACCTATACTTATCCCAGAGAGATGTTCCGGGAATTTTATCGGAGATTACATAACATCCATTGGGACATCAACGAAATAATCAGCGTATTCAAGCGTAAACGCAAGCGCAGTTTAAACGAGAATAAAATTTATGTTTTAGGGCATGTACATGAAAAATATATCGAAGATAAAGATGGCACTGCCCTTATCCATCCTGGCTCTTGGAGAGATGAATATGACCTAGATCTGGAACAGAGGAAATTAATCTCCCGGCCCAAACGCTATGTTCAGATCATTGTTGCGGATGAAGGTACAGAATACCAAGTGATAGAAGTTCCCGTCAAAAGAAGCAAGTTTGATTTTGATCAGGTGATTAATAATGAACTGAAATTTGTCAAAGTAGCTGCAGAAGAAGAGAAGTTTACTTTAACTCTAATCTGAACTCTTTGCCATACTCTTTAAAGTTCTGGTCCAAATTTACCACTTCCCTGAAATTAGTAATCTTTAAATAGTTCAATCGTTTTATTGCAATCTTCGAATTTCATTACAGGGGTGGTGTACTATTTTAGAGGAGGCGATAGAACAATCTATTGGTAAATATTTACATTTTGCAGAGATTGCAGAAGCAGTAAATAAATTTATCTTGGAGAGAGAACAAATGGCCATAATTGAGGAGAATAAATTGGAAAAGAAAATTGCCCCTAAATCTGATCAAGAAGAGTTATTGAACAGAGTAATCAAAAGATCGGACTTAAAAGAAGAACCAATCGCCTCTAAAAAAGTTGCTGAAGATGATGATGACGATGATGATGACGATTTCGGAGATGAAGAAGAGAAAGACATTTTTTCGGTTACTTACGCAGTGGGGGAAGAACAGTTTTTAGCAGAAAACTTTTACAGCTCTAATTCTAGAAATATATTTACCTATACTTTTAAGGGGAATACTGCTCCGGCAGATGTTTATGAGGGCGAGATTCCGATTATGAGCGCTAAAAATAATTCCGAAACTATGGACAATGTGGAAGCTAAGGAAATGCTGGTTTCGGTCCAATATGCTAAAGTGTTAGGAGCGATGACTGAGATCAATTCAGATGAAAGAAAGAAGTTTGCCAACTGGGTCATGTTCAATCCGGCATTATGGAAACTGTTCCATAGAAATTATTCTGTAACTGAAGATGTGGATTATTCTAAGACGTTTTAGGATGCAAGGGCTTATTTTTAGGTGGGAGCTTTTAGGGCAGCATCAACTAAAATTATACCACTTATCATCATAAAACATTTTATTTCCGATAAATTGGGCAAACCCAGCAGTAGAAATTATTTTTTTATGATCACGAGTGACGGATAATAACAAGGCATCAATGATAAACGAATGAGAGATTCCAATTACAATGGTCCATTCTCCTGCACTATCTTTTGATCTCCCATTTCTGACCCAGGCGGCAACTTCTTCAGTTACTTTCTTAGGAGTTGGGCTAAATTTATATTTTCCTTTGATCCAATTAGCAAAAGCTAAATATTCACTTTTATTGTAATCGTCACTTATTTCACCTAATGCTTCTTTTGTATACCTAAAATACAAAGCAGGATGTTCAACAATCGGTTCTATTCGAATCTTTTTATCATAAAAATCGGTCAGTTGCTTCATTTTCCGTTGGATAATATTAGCGAATAAGTAGGTCCTTCTTACATCACTACAAAATAAATAGACGTGTACTGATTTAGGGCATAGTAAACATTCCTCGGCCAGATATTCAGCAACCCCTTTGGCCTGTCTTACTCCCTGGAAAGAAAGATTCCTAGTTTTTTCACTAGTTTTTTCTGGATGCCGCATTAAATAAACTGGCGTTAAAGTATAAATCTCTTCAAATTCTTTTTTCACGAGAGGGAAATTAATCTTTAATTGTTCGACTAAAGTTCCTTTTAATCGGTTGAGCTTATCTTTTATTTCCTGTAATTGTGCTGCGGTATTCGGGTAAATTGATTTGTGTTTCCCGGTTATTAAAGTAATATAATTACAGATTGTTTTTATCTCATGCCCGATTAAATTGGGTTCACCTCTCCGGATTAAAGTATCGATCCGATTCAAATGCTCCTCAACATTAACAAGGTTAGTTAAAAACATTTTATTCACCTCAATTTATTTTTTTTAACTATTTTTACGATTCCTTTATCTGCATCCACTTCCACCAAATCGCCGTCTCTAAGCACTTGAGTTGCGTTCTGTGTTCCGATGATGCAAGGCTTATTCATCTCTCTGGCAACAATGGATGCATGAGAAGTAATTCCACCTTCATTAGTAACAAAAGCTCCGGCTTTTTCCATCACCGGCACGAAATCAACCGAAGTCATGGTGGTAACTAAAATATCTCCGCGATTAAGCTTATAGAAATCTTTCGAAGAGAGAATTATCTTGACTATTCCTCTAACTAAACCTTTATTGGCGATAAAGCCTTTGATGGGATCTACCGATCTGGCATCAGAGTTAGAAGATTTTCCATAAGCAGTCTCAATAAAAGCTACAAACCGTTTCATATCTTCATCTTCCACAAAACGATTAATCCCTGCTTCATCTACATAATGACCAACAGTCCTCCTTTTCTTAATGATATTTTTAATCTTAAATTTTGCACCTTCCAGTAAAGAACGCATTTCATCTGGGATTAAATAGAAACAATCTCTCCAATTATTTGATTTTCCTAACTTAGCGATTTTTGAGAAAACGTCCCTATATCCTAAAGAAACCCTGCTGAAAACATTTTTTCTAAACTCATTGAGAGAAGTTCCTTCAGCGATGGCGTGGGCTAAGATAGATATTTCCTCATTTCCTATCTCTTTCAGTTTTTTGTTCTTTTGCTCTACTTTATTTTTATGTCCTTGATTAAAGCGTTTTAATTCTTGAGCACAATTCTTTTGCATTAATTCTTGAAGCTGTTTTTCGGCATCATTTAAAGCCCAAGAATCCTCACAGAAATTTACGGGGATAAAACCGTGGAAGCCGTCCCGCAATCCTCCCATCAACACCGTTTAAATCTTCAACCCTCCACAAAAAAAATAAAACCCTTCCTTTAACACCCCACTGCTCCTTTCATCCTCCAAATCTTCATTAAATTATGAGCAATACAGACTAAATT
>DATDTM010000004.1:0-8850 GCA_035290865.1 Candidatus Nanoarchaeia archaeon | reverse complement strand
TTACACTTTGTATACGAAAAGCCTCGATTTTTTAGTTTAAAGAATTCTTTTCTTATCTCTTCTTTTTTCATGTGTATCACCCAAATTCAGCAAAATATGCTGAATTTTAAGGGTGGTGACATATGTCTTGACCCAGCACACCACCCTAACTAAAAGCAACGTTTATATACTCCTAATTTATACTTATATCAATCTAAGTTAATCATACAAATAAATAAAAAAGAGGTAAGAAAAAATGGCCTTTGAATCTCTACAAACAATTTTCTCTACTTTAATCCTGATTTGCGCTGGTGCTGCCGCGATTTTAGGCGGGATGTTCGTTAGCAAGCTCTTCAAGAAAAAATCTCAAGGTTTGGATGGAATTATCTTATTCACCTTCGCTTTTTTAGCTATAGGTTATATCTGCCTGGCCTTAGGAGAATTAACCAGATATCTTATTTTTAGCGTTTTCCAACAGCCACCGGCAGTAAGCATGCCCGATTTCTATTGGGTTTTCGGGTCCATCTCTTTATTAATCGCCTATATCACTCTCGCGGTCCATTTACATAAAAATCACGGAGATAGCAACAAATCTATCCTTCTTCTTTTCTTAGGGGCAGTTGTTTTCGGAGTATTATTCTTTTACTTTTACAATGTAAACTTTTTCAGTGGTACAGATATCGGGGAAAGATTCTTAGGCTATTTTTATCCTACCATCAGCTCTCTGGTGTTGATCGCCTCTTTAAACATCTACCTTTTCATGGATAAGATCAGCACTTTCAAAGCCGGTCTTTTCTTCTTAGTTACCGCTAACATCTCTACTTTATTAGCAGACATGTTATACAATTATTACAATTACCAAAATTATGCTGCCCAGGGGATTTATGGTTTAGTGGGAATGGGTGCAGATATATTTTACATCCTTGGCTATTCATTATACGCAATCGCTTTCCTGGCTTTATTTTTAAAGCTGAAAGAATTGCATGAGGATTAATTTAAGAATCAAATTAAGAGGTGCAGAGAAGATGGTCCTAGAACATTTATTTCCTGAAGATTGGTTAGAATACAGAACCAGATATTCTTTCATCATGGGCGCGATTTATTCAGTTATTGGCCTGATCATCGCCTCTTTTTTGTTTCCTGGAGATCCGGCTTTGGTGGCAGTAGCTTTTACTTCCATGCTCCTGCTTCCAGAATTGTACAAGATTTTTTCCATCGAAGAGCGCCAGGAAGGCAACGAAAAAAACTTTTCAGTTAAAAAACTATGGCTGGACGATATTAATATCGTAAAAACTTATATTTTTCTCTTTTTAGGCATTTTAATGGTTTATTCTATTGCTACTTTATTATTACCTAATGTCCAAAATAACGATTTGTTCAGAGAACAATTAGAGATCCGTTTCGGGCAAGGCTTTTCCGGCCAGGCTGTTTCTGTACAAGAAGTTATTGGCACTCTTTTTCCTCTAGAATTATTCTGGGGCCTCCTCAGCAACAATTTCTTAGTCCTGCTCGCTTGCTTTATCTTAGCTTTGCTTTCCGGAGATGGAGCTATTTTCCTCATCACCTGGAACGCCTCAGTCTGGGGAACTATTTTTGGAATAACCGCAAAATTAGCTGGAGCCTTTTCCGGCCAGAGCATTTTCGCCCTGTTTGGAATTATTATGCTGGTTGTCTTTCCCCACATGATGCTGGAAGCGATCTCTTACTTCTTAGCGGCCATTGCCGGCAGCATCATCTCTAAAGATGTTATCTTGGAAGAATTCGCTTCTGACCGTTTCTGGAGTGTCTTTAGTTTCAATCTTTATCTATTACTCGCCGGATTAGTTTTCCTAGTTCTGGGCGCAGGAGTAGAAGCTTTTGTGCTGGAGCATGTTGATGTCTATCGAGAGATTATTGAGATGAGCGTCAATGCTGCCTCGCAGATATTGTAATTTTTAAAATTAAGTTATTTTTATTATTTCTTCTTACATCCATTTCCGTTCCCAAACGGACCGCAGGGTTCAAAGAAATCGCATCTGCCCGTAGACCATCTGCATAAAGGCCCGGTTTTCGGGGGATAATCTTCAATCTTATCCGTCTTAGAGGTATGGGCATGGATCAATTCTATCTCTCTTTTCGCCAGTTCTAGTAAAGCATCATCTACATTCATCATCTTAAGCTTATGCCTTAAGAAAAATATCCCCACCTTAGATGGTTTAACTCCGTACTTTTCAAAATAAAGCAAAGAATAGATGGCCAATTGCAATTTTATTTCCTCTTTAAATTCTAAACTACTATTAGTCTTATAATCGATAATATGGATCTCATCTTCTAGACAATGAATAGCATCAATGAATCCCTGCACCGAATAATTATCTGAGATCAACTGCTGTTCTCTGATGGGAGTAAGCAGCATAAAAATTTCTGGAATGGACAATTTCTTTTCTGCTTTGGTTTTATTAAATTCAATAATGAATTGACCCAGCCAATTCATCAGCATTAACATGGTTTCTTCGAAATAAAACTTTTCCTGGTCCAGATTAAGATCCAATTTTTTAAATTCAGGCTGGGCCCGTTTCCAATGGTATAGAAATAATTTCTGGATTGCGCTCTGGAACTGGTTGGCATAATCTTCTTCTTTAAATTGGGTCACATCCAAATCATAAAATTTTTCTAAAGTGGAATGGGCAATACTTCCTCGCACTTGATGGATATTGGATAAGACTGGCAATTCTTGGATGTATTGATAAAAATATTTTCTGGGGCATTGCTTGAAGGTATTGATGGAAGAGGGAGATTCGATGCGTTTGGCCAAGATTATCACCTATTTTTGAGGAAAGATTATATTTACATAAATCAGCAATAAGCTCTGGAGAAGCAACGCTTTAAATGCTTTTCTCTTGAGGAGAAGAATAATCCAATATTATACCCCTACATTAATTCACTAGGTTCGACTACCCCTCTGAACTTCCTGCAATATTCTTTGGAAATTTGCAGTATCTTTCTCACTAGGAGTAGCCGTCGCATTCGAACTTCCCAAAGCAAATAAACTTAATCCAGTTAAGATATTAAGGGTATATTTCCAAGCAATGGTTTCTAATCCTTGTCTGATACAATCATCACGAGAAACGTCTGTTGTCCTTTTACAGATTAAAAATCCGTGCACAGACCGACGTACCCCATAAGCATAGCTCTCAACAATAGGATAACCATCCCATTTCTTTAATTCTGGAGGTATTTCTGTCTGGTAATGTAAATAGTAGGTATAATAATCATACATTTTTAGCCCTTTTCAGAAAAATTAAGATTATAAACTTTCTGAAACATCAACCTACGATTCCGGCAATTTCTGTTTCCCGGTTAAAGTCACAATATAATCTTTATAATCAATATTGATTTCAGTTAAATCATTGATTACGATATCATTCCCGACCAAATAGAAAGAAACATTTCTAAGATCTCTAAACCTAACCTTCTCTACGTCTTTAATTTCTATTACTTTTAATGGCGGCTTAGCTATTAAGTGGGGATTATTTTCCTGAAACAGGCCGATAAAAGCCGTTCTCAGATTATCTTCTTTTCCCCCGGGCTTTTTACTTACCGTAATGCTCTTAACTTTATAGGTTTTCATATTAAAGATAAATCTTTTTTTTGTAATTTAATATAGCAAATGTGTTAATTAATCGTACATTTACATACACCTTTGCTATTAGGAGAAGCATTAAATGTACAGGAATTTAATGCTTCGAGTATACATATTGTATATATACTTTCATCAAACTAAGTACTCTTTTATTTACTTAATGAAGTTCTTGCTTTTAAAAGTTGCGAAAATCCCTTTTAAATGCAAATAATAAGACAACCCGAAAGAAAGGGCAAAGAAGATCAAAACCCAGACTCGGCTGGCCCAAAAGCTGCCTAATAAGTATCCAACCAGGAATCCGGCAATGATTAAAATAAAAGGAAAAATTGGTTCAGAAAATCTACGCAGATAAAAAATCCTACCTGCTAAACTTCCTGAGATAAACACAGAAATTAAAGTTAAGGTTGCATTTTGCAATAAGATGGCTAAGACGAAACCTAGCACTAGGAATAATACTGTAATCACTTCCGCCCATTGTTCTTCTAATTTCCAATTCATTTTTCAGTATTCTTCTTTTTCAACAGGTTCAATCTTTCTCTGAAGTGATCAACAAAGCCACTATTCCCCAGATTGAACCCAAAACTATTAATATAATCAATCCAAGAGCAGTTTTAGTCAATAATAACACCGCGGTCAATAAAGTAATCCCGATTGCAGTATAATACACGAATCTGCGCCCGAAAAAGATGCTCAGTCCATCTTGCTGGGGTAAAGGTATCAATGAACAAATTGCCATCACCAGATTAAAAGTCATTCCTTTGCTGAAGAAATAACTTTGCGGATAGACGAAAGCGCCCACTGCAAAGATGATCGCTAAGATCAAGTTTCCTAAAACACCCCATAAAGCAGTGATGCCCATGACCCAGTTAGAGAAACCATAACGAAACTCTCCTAATCGTAATTTGACCACAAAAGAGGAAACCATTCCTCCAGCTAAAACTAAAGGTAATCTTCCAAAAGAGATGAATGCTATAATTAGTGAGGCAGCAATGCCATTCCACCAAACTTTATATTCTGCTTGATGCCCATTAGACAAGGCATAAACCTTCTGGCAGATTTGTCGGAAAAAGAAAGAAATTGCTCCAATGATAAGTACCAATACTAAATGTTGTAATCCTAAAACAAAATTAAAATCTCCCCCCCAACATTGACCAGGTGTTCCCCAATCACAGAAAGAGAAGATAAACGCAGCTGCTAAGACCGCAATCCCGATCCCAGAAAGTTCCGGATTGCTAAATCTAAGATGTTCTCTTAATCTGACATAAATTTCTTTGAAGCTGACCATCTTTCCTCTTTTAATCGGATTAAAGCTAAGAAGCTTAAGTAATATTTAAATTATTTGTTTATGATAGAGTTCATTTCCTCTCCATCAGCCAATAATGATAGCTGCTTTCTCCCCGCCTGATTTCCGCTTCTTCCAGCAGTTTGAACTTCTCAGAAATAGTAAGCTGCCAACCCCCTCTTCCGATTAAAAGCAAAGTTCCTTTCGGTTTCAAGACATAGCTGGATTGATAATAAATTTCATTTAAACTATCCTCATCTTTAGAAGTAACCTGAAAAATTAGATGATCAAATTCTTTCTCAGAATATTTCACGTCTAAATCTTCCAAAGAATATTTTTGTAATTCCAGATACTCTTTAACTTTAGCTATCTGAGCATTCTTCTTCGCCGCAACAATGGTTTGCATATTAGTATCGAACGCAAATACTTTATTCGCCCGGGCTTGAGAAAGAGGCTTTGTTTTCAAGCTTCCAAAACCAGAAAGATCCATCCCGCCCCATTTTGGGAACTTAAAGAAAGAATATTTTTTTTTGGCTATTTTATCTTTATCTAGAAAACTAATCTTATTCGCAAACAAAGCTGCTTCAATGGCCATCGTCCCATCTTTAGCTAAACCAACCAATAATTTCTTTCCTGGCTTGAATCCAGACTTGCGCACAAAGAAGTAGGCCAAATCTCCCTTAAATGAAGCTGAATGGGGAAAGACCCGATAAGCCCGGGAATTAATCTCCTGGCCGAAAAAGTCTATTCCCAAAAAGTATTTTTCCTCCTGAACATAAACAATCACTAGCACTTCCGGACGCTTTAATTCTAATTTCGGATTTATTTTATTTTTAGCCAGTTCAATATAAATCTTCCCGGCAACTTCTTTGGCAATCTTAAAGCGGTTTTCCTGCCCTTTTAGGTTCTCTACCTCCACTTTAAAGGTAGACTCTGGGGAAATATAATCTTTAAATTCAAATTGATCCCATTTTTCTAAATTATCTCCGCAAGCAATCAACGCTCTTCGTGCAGATTGTAAATGTTCCATTAAATAAAACAATTCTTTTTCATCTTTAATCTCAAAATCCAGAACCGAACCAGAAATTTTAGCCTTAGCTTTAACCAGCTCTTTAATTTCCTGTTCAGCTAATTTTTCTAAACCCGAATTGACTATCACAAAAATTCTCATGCTTTAATTACCTTCGGGGATAAGATTACTAATCCCCTTAGTTCCACCATTCGTTTCCCCATTGACCTCTCCATTTTCTAAGACTATCATTGCTGCTGCTGCCATCGTATCTGTCTCACCCAAACGAATGATCCGCACCCCCTGGGTTGCTCTTCCCACTACTGAAACATCTGAACACTTAGTTCTGATGGCAATTCCATTCTTGGACATGACCATTAGCTCTTCACTGCCATCTACTAACATTACTGCCTTTACTTTTCCGTTCTTATCTGTAATCTTGATATTAGTCACTCCTTTTCCTCCCCGATTACATAATCTATAATCAGAGACGGGAGTTCTTTTTCCATAACCTTTCTCAGTTAAGGTTAAAATCTCTTTATTTTCTTCCGCAGCCAGCATTCCAATCACTTTATCTCCAGAATCTAACTTAATTCCGCGCACCCCTCTGGCTGCTCGACCCATTGCCCGCACATCTTTTTCTTGGAAACGGTTAGCCATCCCTTCCTGGGTCGCCAAAATAATCTCCTGATTTCCATTAGTGTATTTCACTCCCACTAAAGTATCATTTTCATCTAATTCTATTGCCCTAATTCCACCTTTTCTTAATTTAGAGAACTCTAACAATTCTGTTTTTTTTACAGTCCCGTTTTGGGTAGCCATGAATAAGTAACCTTCTTTAAAGTTTTTTACCGGAATAACCGTAGTAATCTTCTCCTCAGCAACCATCTCGATCAAGTTAGCGATATGTTTGCCCTTAGCCTGCCTGCTTCCCTCTGGAAGAGAATATACTTTCATCCAATAGACCTGACCCTTATCCGTAAAGAATAATAAGTAATCATGAGTAGAGGTAATATAAAATTTCTCTACGAAATCTTCCTCTTTCATTCCTGTAGCCTTGATTCCTTTACCTCCTCGTTTTTGAGTTCGATAAGTATCTAGGGGCAGACGTTTTACATAGCCAGAATTAGTAATCGTTACCACTACCGTATCTTCTTCAATTAATTCCTCTAGATCAATATCATCATCTTCTTCTCCAGCCACTATCTTGGATCTGCGCTCGTCCCCATAATTATTCTTAATCTCAGTTAATTCTTCTTTGATTAAATTCAGGACTTTTGCTTCCGAAGCTAAAATTTCATGATACTCTTTGATTTTTACCAAGAGCTCTTCATGTTCAGTTCTGATCTTTTCCTGCTCCAGAGAGGCTAACTTCTGTAATTTCAAGTCTAAGATTGCCTTGGCCTGGATCTCGCTTAATGAATAGGTATTGATCAAGAAATCTTTTGCTTCCTCTACGGTTTTACTATTTTTAATTCCAGGGATCACCACATCTAAATTATCTAGGGCTACCAGCAAGCCGATTAATACATGTACCCTCGCCTCAGCTTGGTCTAAGTCATATTGTGTTCTGCGATTAATGACCTCTTTACGATGCAGAATATGCTCTTGGATAAAATCTTTCAATCCCAACACTTTAGGCTGATCTTTGACTAAAGCCAGAAGATTGATCCCAAAAGAAACTTTCATCCGGCTATATTGATATAATTGATTGATCGCTACTTGAGCATCAGCATCTTTCTTTAAATCTATCACGATCCGAATTCCATCTTGGTCAGATTCGTCGTTAAGATTTCTTATTCCTAAAATTTTCTTATCCCGGACTAAATCCGCAATCTGTTCGATCAATTCTGACTTATTAACCATATAAGGAATTTCTTTGACAATAATTTTGTCATCTTCTAATTCAATCACGGATTTGATGGTAACTTTACCTTTACCTTTAGCATAAGCATGCCAAAGTGCATTTCCACAGGCGACCTCTCCCCCAGTAGGAAAGTCTGGTCCAGGAATAATCTGGATTAATTCTTCCACACTGATTTCCGGATTATTGATCGTCTCCATGATCGCTTCACAAACTTCTTTGAGGTTATGTGGAGGAATGCTCGTGGCCATACCCACTGCAATACCAGTAGACCCATTTACAAGGAGATTCGGAAATTTGTTTGGAAGAACTTCTGGTTCTTTCAGAGAAGCATCAAAATTATCTCGAAAGTTTACCGTGTTTTTATCTAAATCTTTGAGCATCTCTTCAGCTAATTGGTTGAGTTTTGCCTCCGTATATCTCATGTGAGCAGCGCTGTCACCGTCGATTGAACCAAAATTTCCTTGACCTTTGATTAAAGGATATCTTAAAGAAAAATCTTGGGCCATCCTTACTAAAGCATCATAAACCGCAATATCTCCATGAGGATGATACTTACCTAATACCTCCCCCACAATCCTAGCACATTTCTTGGTAGGTTTATTATGAAACATGCCCATATCCTGCATGGCATAAAGAATTCTGCGATGTACTGGTTTCAGACCGTCACGCACATCCGGAAGGGCCCTACCCACAATCACTGACATAGCATAATTTACATAAGCCTCTTTCATCTCTTCCTCAATCACTTTAGGAATGATTCTTTCTCCTTTTTCCGGCTCTTTTTTCTGCTCCGTGGGGATAGTATTTTCGGCCATTTTTTAGCTCAAATTTTGATTAAATTTTGGATTGATTTTAAGTGGGGCTTTTATTCTATTTACCGTCGATAAAACCCTAAAAATATCAGAACAACTTGCTTTATAAAGCTTCTGGTTTTTTACTAAAAAAATACCTGTCTAGGTTCATTGGATTTGTCACCCCCTTTTAATCCTGTGGGATTAAGTGGGGTGAATGAAACTGCAAAATCCAATGATTATTATCGAACTACGTAAATTTTACCTAGAAAATAAATGGAATCATAACGAAGTTCGAAA
>DATDTM010000003.1:0-10821 GCA_035290865.1 Candidatus Nanoarchaeia archaeon | reverse complement strand
TCGAACTTCGTTATGATTCCATTTATTTTCTAGGTAAAATTTACGTAGTTCGATAATAATCATTGGATTTTGCAGTTTCATTCACCCCACTTAATCCCACAGGATTAAAAGGGGGTGACAAATCCAATGAACCTAGACAAGAAGAAAATGCCTCTTGAATTATCGGATTTTGGAAAAGTAATCTTATTGGGAGAAAGAGAAGAGTTAATTCTTGGGAAAGGGTGGGATGGCTTATCGGAAAGTTTAGAGATTGCCATCACCCGGTTTTATCGTCAAAGTAAAACCAGGGTGGTCCGATCAATTTCCGACCAAAGAATCCCGCTACCGGGATATTATGCTGCTCCTCATCAGGCGGTGAATGATTTTGGATTAGTTTTAACTGAAAATCGGTTTGGAAGTGATGGAGAACAGACTTTCTTTGAAGAATTTCCTAATGCCGCTTATTTTATTGCAGAGGGGAAAAGTAAATCTAAAGGAGGACAATTCTCTCAATTAGGATTATTAGCAGCGCAAACTAAAGGTACTGAAGAAATTTACTTAGGAATAGATCCTCTCTTTTATCGTGTCGGACAAAGGCTGGCAATTTTTTCTTCTGAAAACCCAGAAAGCTTGTTCAGCTTATTTCAGGTATATTATCCGGAAAGTTCTTCCTGGAAAGCGGGATTGGTGCTACGTCCAGAAACCAGAAAATACGAATGGATGGATAATCGTACCGTAAAATCTTTTTTTCCGAAAAAGAAAGAATAAATGATATTAAAAATACTTTTTATTTAAATTTTATAGCTTTTCTAAAAGGGCCCCTTTACTTCTGATCTTCTTCTGGCATTCGAAACAAATAGGATATTGCTTCTCTGAGCCAGGCTTGCGGATGATGGTGCCTTTAAGCTTTTCTAAGAATAGTTCTTGAATCTTATTTCCGCAGATTGTGCATTTAACCATCGCAAGCATAAAAACAGCCGTGAGAATTTAAAACTAACGGAATTTTTTTACTTTTTTCTCGTTGGGTTAATTCTTCCATAAAGACAGATACTCCTGCATCCAGGCTTTCTGGACGATAACCGCCTTCTAAAACTAAAAAGTATGGAAGAGAGCTGTCATCTAGGATCTTTTTGAATGTCCGATAAGACCTTTCGGTCAATTGAAATCCGCCTCCAAGATCAGCTACACGTTTATAATCTTCTTGGTGAGTGTCGAAACCTGCACTTACTGCTAAAATTCCCTTCCCTTTAGTTTCAGCTGAAAATTTTTGGATAGCATGAAGTAAGGTTTCATCTAAAGCTCTGCGATAATAGGCCTCATCAGTTCCGTCAGGAAGATTAACGAAATTTACGTTATCGGGAAGGTTTGAATTGATGAATTCTGTTGCCGGCCAGAGACCGGAATGGTGGAGAGAAAAATAACTTACTCCTTCTTTACTCGAAACATAAGCTACAGTCCCATCGCCCAGATGTAAATCAATATCTATAATCATTACTTTTTCATCCATTAGGCGGAGATATTCACTGGCGATAGCAATATTATTGAAGAGGCAGAATCCTCCGGCATGGTCTGAATGGGCATGATGACCGGGTGGTCTGACTATAGCAAAAGCTTTCTTACCTGTACGAGCCAGCTCTGCAGCTTTTACTGCTGCCCCAACCGCATGACAAGCAGCCTGATAACTTCCCTGAGAAATCCAGGTATCTTGGGCTTGATCAAAAATGATAGATTCTCTGGGTTTAAGAACTGCACAACTGGTCTTAACTTCATCAATATACTCTTGAGTGTGGAATAAAGTGAGCGATTTTTCACCATCAGGAGCCAGTTCAGCATAATTAACCTCACTTCCCTGTTCTAAATCTTCTAAAGCTTTTCTTAAAAGAGGTTGATTTTCCAGTAAATCTTCCATTCGATTAGGTTTTTCTGGACAGCTTGAACCGACCAGATGCTCTAATCCGCTGGGCAGGAGAATAAATTTCATTAGGACTACCAAATAGTGAACAATATTTATAAATGTTTGGGTGGAAAAGTATTTGTTACTTACTCTATAGTGATAAATAACCCACAAGTTTATAAATTAGGACTGTATTCAGGTTCTATGCCCAGAAATGCAACTGAAGCAGAGATTCGTACTTATTTGAGAGAAGTTCAGAGAGAAGTAGAAGATGGCACGATGACTCCAGCGCAGTTTCGAGCGATGGAACAAAGGTTATTGGCGCAATTTGCTAAACAAAATGGCGCTTTTTCTCAAAAAACTGAAACTCTAAATATTTTGGTGGCAGATCTAGCTGATTCGGCCCAGTTAGGCGCAGTTAGAACCTTAGGTACGCTTTTCTTTAGGACAGTTTATGGGAGAGTTCCTGATGATGATGAATTAGATATCTATACAGATACTAATGTTTTAATGGCCCTCTTGAATCGAAAACCAGCAGGAGCAATCTGGTTAACTGAGAATGCTCATGAAGATTTGCCTAATTCTCTTTACATCAATGCGATTTATGTCAAAGAACAATTTGAGGGAAGGGGAATCGGTTCGCATTTGGTCTACCAAGCGATAGACAGAAATTTGGGAATAGATAGAATTTATTTACATCCTACCGAGGGGGCAGAACGATTCTATCAGGAAAATGGCTTTTTAACTTATGACGCTCTTCGGGACGGAGATTCTGTAACGGAAATGTGCCTGCCTTTTACCAGAAGAGCGTTTAGGGAATATCGGGATGTAATCGAGAGAGATACGACGGATAGAACAAAAGCTCAAAGCCGAGGAAAAAAAAGAAAGATTGAAAATAAGGTTGAAGTTCACCGGCTTTTCGAGGGGATGAGAGATTGTTTTTCTGAACCAGAATGGGATAGATATATTACGGCAGTATCTCCTAGGAAAGATTGGGATAATCCCGGCCCGGAATTCGATCAAGAACCGATTCGGAACCCTTTTACTTTACCTTTATGCAAAAAATTAAGAATTAACCATCTTTTAGCAGATTCTAATCATTTAAACCAGCCTTACCAAAAGTAATAATTCTATGGGAATAATTTCGGACTTGCTTTTAATAATATAATAAAAGCACTAAATATTCGAACTTCATAATGTGCTTTTACTATTAGGAGAAGCATTATCTTGCTCGTTAGCAAGATTAGAAAGCAGCAGCTTTCTTTAAATGTTCGGAATACCAAACGCATTTGATATTACGAGACATCCAAGTCGAGTATAATTGAATGCTTCGAGTATAACTCCACCAAAAGTAATATAAAAGCAATTAATAAAGTAGTTCTTATGACTAAAAGAATTGCTGTAGTGGACAAGGAAAAATGCCATCCCTCTGAATGTGGAGACTATTTGTGCATCAAGCTTTGTCCTGTAAATAGAACGGGAAAAGATTGCATTACTCCTAACGATTTTACTAAAAAAGTTAATATCGATGAATTTTTGTGTACGGGTTGTTCTATCTGTCCTAAGCGCTGTCCTTTCGGGGCGATCCAGATAATTAATTTACCTGAGGCATTAAACCAGCAGCCCATCCATCGTTATGGAGAGAATGAATTTCAATTGTTTTCTTTACCTACTCCCGTATTCGGGCAAGTAACCGGAATTTTAGGTAAAAACGGAATAGGAAAATCTACTGCTTTACAAATCTTAGCTGGTTTATTAAAACCCAACTTAGGACAATGGCAGAAGAAAGAGATTGATTTCAAAGAGGTGATCAATTATTTCAAAGGTACGGAAACTCAAAAATTTTTGATGAAGATGCATCTAGGGGAAATTAAATTATCTTACAAACCCCAACAGGTGGATCTTATTCCTAAACAGTATTCTGGAACGGTAAGAAGCCTATTGGTTAAAGTAGATCAGAATAATAGGCTAGGTGCAATTGCTGAGCAGCTAGGCCTGAATAATTTTTTAGATACGGAACTAAATAAAATCTCCGGAGGAGAGCTGCAAAAAGTGGCCATTGCGGCTGCAGCCCTAAAAACAGGAAATATCTATTTCTTTGATGAGCCTACTTCTTATCTAGACATCAAACAGCGGATCAATACTTCCCATTTTATCCGTTCTTTAGTTAACGAGAAAACTTCAGTGATGGTGATTGAGCATGACTTAATCATTCTGGATTTCCTGACGGATTTATTGAATCTAATGTATGGTGAAGAGGGAGCGTACGGGGTAGTCTCGGGAATAAAGTCCAGCCGAGAGGGAATCAACTCTTTCTTAGAAGGTTTTCTTAAAGAGGAAAATGTGCGTTTCCGTTCTTATCCGATAAAATTCGAGAAGATTCAGGAAAGACAGACGGGAAAAGCTTTTCCTTTAATTTCTTGGGAGAGGTTATCTAAAAGATTAGGTAATTTTTTATTAGAGACAGAGAAAGGGGGATTGAATAAAAACGAGATTATCGGGGTTCTGGGCGAGAACGGAATCGGAAAAACCAGTTTCGTAAAAGTTTTAGCGGGTTTAATCAAACCTGATTCTGGAGAGGTAGATTGCCAGGTAAGAGTTGCTTATAAACCGCAATATCTAGAAACCGGCTCTGAAATGCTGGTGATGGAATTTCTAAATGAAGCGGTGGAGAATTATACCAACCAGTTAATCCGGCCTTTAGAGATAGAAAGATTATTAACTAAAAAGCTGAAAGATTTGTCGGGGGGAGAATTACAGAAAGTGTCTATCGTTAAATGTTTGAGCCAGGAGGCAGAATTATTCTTATTGGACGAGCCCTCGGCTTATCTGGACGTAGAACAAAGATTATTGATTTCCAAAGTGATTAAAACCCTAACTACGGAAAGAGAGATTACGGTTTTAGTAGTAGATCATGATCTGATGTTCTTAGATTACTTATCCGATAGATTGATTGTCTTTACTGGCCAGCCGGCTAAGAACGGTTTATTGCAGGGGCCTTTTCCTCTGGAGCAGGGGATGAACTTGTTTTTGGAAGAATTGGGAATTACTTTACGCAGAGACCAAGCTTCCCATCGTCCTCGGATCAATAAGCCTGGTTCAGTTAAAGATAGAGAACAGCGGGAAGCTGGGAAATTGTATTATAGTTAAGGGTATTATAGTTAGGTTAAGACTTAAATTTTAAACAGAGATTTATTCTACAGATATTTTCCTTTAAACTTTTCTGCGGGAAGATTAACTTTTCCTGGAATAACTGCCAGATACCATCTTTCTCCCCGGGTAAGCCATTGGCGATGGAAATCGTGTACATCCGGGAATCTGAATCCAGCCCCCAGGGAAGGATCAAAAATCTGGACCACATAATTGGAAAGCCCGCCAAAAATCAGATAATGTCCTTCAGTCTTTAATTCTCCTTCTTCCGGGTAAGTGATCTGCTGATGGAATACTGGAACAATATCGTTATCTCTAAGCAGGCGGTTCAATAAGCTGGCTTTTCCCTGGCGAGAACTGAAAACTTTCACTCCAGAAAATTCTCCTTTAAAATAATCAGCAATTTCTGTAGGAGAGGTTCCGTAACGTTTTATTCTAGGCCAATATTCATCTGGAGGCCAGCCTTTTCTTCTGCCGATGGTGCGGATGACTTCATCTTCGCTGGCTTTCTCTTCGAATTGGGCCTCTAAAACAGAACGGATGGCCGCAATCCCGCAGAGTGAATGGCTGCTCTGGCTGTGCAAAGAGAGGTTGGGAAAGTCTAAGCAATCATCTAAAGTTTTGGGAGCAATCATTTTTCTGCGCTAAAAGAAAGGGCAGGATTATTAAAGGTTTCGGATTTAGAAAAATTAATTGGAAAATATCTTTTTCCAATCTTCTGGATAATATTTTGCGAAAAAATATAAAGCGGTTATGACCATAATTAAACTAAACCATTGGCCGATACTGAAACCAAAATATAAAATGTCTTCTCGATAGAAATCCACTATAAATCTGCCTAAACCTTCTAAGAAGACAAAATTCCAGAAAATAAATCCGGGCTGGAATTCTTTCCAGAAACTCAACCAGAGCAATTCTCCGAAAATTAGGAAACGATAAGCGGCCGCATAGAGGATGCTGGGATGGCGACATTGCTGGTCGTAGTCTGGGAAAATCACGCACCATCTACCGTTCCAGACTCTTCCCACCAATTCTCCGTTGATGAAATTAGCGATCCGTCCTAAAGCCAAGGCAAAGATGGTGGGAATGGAGAGAAGATCAGCCATCTTCCAGAAGTTTATTTTTTGTTTTTTACAATAAAACCAACAGGCAAGAATAACTCCGACAAAACCGCCATGGAAACTCATTCCTCCTTGCCAGATTTTAAATAAGTTTAGAGGGTTGCTGAGGTAATACCTTGGTTCCCAGAAGACTTCAAATAAGCGCGAGCCGATGAGGACTCCCAGCAAGAGCCAGAAAGACAGATCCCAGATTTGATCTTTGGTTAATTCTAGGCGGTTCTTTTTCTGCAGGTATAACATCCACCAAAGTGCAAGAAAGAAACCTAGAACATAAACCAGGCCGTACCAGCGGATTTCTAACGGTCCAAAGGATAATAAAGTTGGATTAAGATTGTGGATCCACATGATTAAGAGTTAAAATGGGGGGGTTTATTAAATTTTGTTAACTTTAAGTGAAATAATCATTTTACTGCCAAAAAATTTATATCTCTGATAGATAATTAACTT
Source organism: Candidatus Nanoarchaeia archaeon (assembly GCA_035290865.1). GTDB lineage: Archaea > Nanobdellota > Nanobdellia > Woesearchaeales > GW2011-AR9 > DATDTM01. Next base: position 4,230 of record DATDTM010000003.1, on the reverse strand, counting down.
AAAATTAATAAGAGAGAGCGCAACTAACAGGAAGAAGAGGAAAAATGATAACTTTAAACTTTACTACTGAATTTGAGATTTTACTGATTAAAGCCTATGCTCAGGCGAATAGGAGAGTGTCTATCCAGAGCGGAGTCTCGACTAATTTCTTAGGCGCGGCCCAGCAAAGGTCTGGTTTTGTGCAGGAATACATGCGTATTTTCCAGGAAAACTGCCAGCTTTTAGATACGGAAATCAGAAAAGGTGGTCATGCTAATTCCCGGGAGATGCTTTCGAAAGTTTCTTCTTTGGTTGAATCTAAACTAAATTCAGCTTTGTTCCATAAAGATAACCGTTTGGATGAGGCTAGTTTCCGCCAAGTGGTTAGAGATTTAAAGAAAGAGGTGCGCACGGTTTTCTATGATGGCTATCTTTCTTCCCGATAGGAATACCCCCCGAAAATATACGTGCGGACTTTAATTTTTTAACCCGATTGATCTAAAATCCGCCCCATATAATGGCGGATAATGATTACTCAAAGATTTATGTCCGCCATTATAGATAGTCTTTTACCGTAAACTTTATATATTAACCACCTTTACATAAAGCGTACTTATAATTAAAAAAGGCGAAAAGCATTTTAATCGTAAATAAACGATTACATACTTTATTTACGATAAATAAATTTGACTAAAAAAGGTGAGCAATCATGGAAGAAAAAGGAAAAAATTATTCTAAAGAATTGTTAGGCAAGACTATTGTATCTAAATCCGGAAAGAAGTTTGGAGAAGTAGGAGATTTAATCTTCGAGGTTGGCTCGGGAGAATTGATCCATATCCAATTGAAGAATCCTACAGTTTACATGGAAAGGATGGAACTGGAAAAGACCAAAGATGGGCAGATTTTGATCCCCTTCTCAGCAGTAATGGCTACTGGTGATTATATTGTCATAGCTGAAGAAGATATTATTTAAAGTTTTATTTTCTAAATTCTATTTTTATTTGATTTGGTTAGGTCTAGATTTTATTTCATCTTTTCTTTTATAGTAATTGTGAATTATTTTCGAACATTTATTCACAATTACTGAACTCGACTTGCGAGTCTCCTAATGTTACTTAGGTAACATAATAGCAAATGTGTGGATAGAGGTACGAATATTTAACACATTTGCTATAATTGAGAAAAGAATAAACTAATTTCTCGCAACTACTTTTTGATCCTTTCCGCTTTCACTAACTCGTAGATGAAAATGGTCTGCGTGCCCTGGTTCGTGATACAATACTTTTCCGTATCTTTTCCATTCATCAGCCCCATACTTTTCCCGCACGAACTGGCGCATGACCAAAATATATCTCTGACTCCAGAAAATATAATCTATATCTCTATCTTTCTGTAAAGTCTTGATGAACTCCCAATTAATCTCTAATGTTTTTTGGTCCAATGTTTTTAAACGGCCGTAACTATTCTCAAACCTTCCCTCTTTATCTGTGTAGCTATAAATACCTATATCTGCATCCAGCCCTTGACGATGGCTTTTATGAGGAGGAATAAAACCACCATGCTCCCGGCTAAGATCGTATACATGTAAAATTGTCCCGTATTTAGTGTAAAGACTTTCTGCGGCGGAATTTAATCTTTCTATCAATTCCCGACGACCGTAATTACGAGTTGGGCGATGGGATTGAATGTAAATTTCACTTTGAAGCTGAAGAAATCCTTTTTTAGTTAGTGGTTGGTTTTGGTAACGGGAGGATTTGGTAGTAAGATGTTGATCTGCAAAGGAATATTCTTTTAGTTCTGAATCTAAAACTGAGGGAAGTTCTGTACAGAGTTCAGGTGCTCGCTCTTCGATGGGAAGGGAGATTATTTCTGGGGTTGAAAGAAGTAAATCTTCTAATTTAGGAAAAGGATTTGTTTCTGGAGCAGGCGAGGTAGTAACTACTCTTTTTCCTAAAGGAACTCTCATCTCATGAGAAGAAATAGGCTCTTCAGAGTAGCCTAAGAATAGTCCGGAGATAAACGCAGCCAAAATTTTCTTTTTCATCAGTTGGCCTAAGTAAAAAGTAGTCCTAAATAAAGCTTATGCATATACTTTATCTGTATTCTGACAGTTTAAAGCTTTAAAATTACTTTTTCTGGCTCTTTCCCGTTAGAAATAGCTACTACTTGACCGTTGGTGAAGCGTTCGAAGTCTTCAACTGCTAAGCGTAGGGTTGGGGGAAGTTTTTGATAACTTCTAATTGAAGAAATATTATCATATCCTGGATAAGACTTAAGGTCTGGTTCTATTCTATCCAGAAAATCGGCATCGCGGTTAAATTCAGTGCTTGGTTCAGAGGAATCACCTTCTTCATACCCGTAACAAATAGAAAATTCATCCATTCCAGCCAGACAATCTGGTTTCATTAAGATCATTTTTGGGCCGTTGATTCCCCCTGCGTATCTAGCTGCGACAGCATCAGTCCAGCCGATCCTTCTCGGCCGGCCAGTAGTGGCTCCGAATTCTCCAGCAGCTAATCTGATTCCTGCAGCTTTGACCAGTAAATCAGAAGAGTTCATCAATTGAACAATTCTTTCGTCTATACGATTATAATCCACTCCTTTTTCTCCAAGGATATAGGAGATACCATGACGATTAAGTTCTGCTTTGACTATTCTGGTTTCGTCGGTACAATATTCTCTTCCTAATTTTCCAGCTAATTCTGTGGGGAAAGGTCCGCCGCCCACTCTGGTCATGAAAGGAAATTTGATTAAACCTAAAGGTAAATCTACTGTTTTTGCAGAGAGGCCAACACCAGCGGCGGTACCATTAAGAGATGGATCAGAAGAAGTTACATAAGGGTAAGTTCCGAATTCAGAGCTGAGTAATAATCCCTGGGCGCCTTCCAATAAGATTCTTTTGCCTTGACCTAAAAATTGATGTAGCTCTTTAATAGTATCTCGGGCTAGCTCTTTTATTTGAGGAATGAAGGGAGCTAATTGGGCCATTACTTCATCTATCCTTACATTTTGTTCGGGGTAATATTTTATGGCTTTAGCGATTTTCTTAACGAGAGTATCTTGACCAAATAAATCTCTAATGCGAATCCCAACCCGAGCAGTTTTATCCGTATAACAAGGGCCAATGCCCCTTCCGGTAGAGCCAATTCCCCCCTCTTTCTGGGATTGATTTCTAATTTTATCCCTGGCGATATGATAGGGCATGATGACCTGGGCGTCTAAGCTGAGCATAAGATGGTTATAACTTAAGCCGGCCTGGTTTAATAATCTTAATTCAGAAGAAAAGTTGTATAAGGTCGGGACATATGTCCCTACCCTAAAAAATATTGGCAAAGTTATGATAAACTTCTCCAGGTGTTTTTCCTTTTAGGCTGCTATGCGGCCTAAAATGATTATATCTCATTCTGAACAGTTCTAAATCATTGTTACAAAACTCCATTTCTTCGTCCATAGTCTTAAACAGCCTCTCAACTTTGCCGTTGGTTGTGGGGCTGTGAATTCTGGTGCGTATATGTTTTATACCTCGTTTTCTGCACCAGACATCAAATCGACTGTGCTTGCTGTTCAGTCCGTAAGCACTGCCATTATCGGAAAGAATTTCTCTGGGTTTCCCATTCTTTTTTATTAGTTCGTCGAGAATATGGGTTACAACATCAGTTGTAACCTGATTCAGCTTGACTAAAGCCAAGCTGTATCTTGAGCAGTCGTCAACAACGGAAAATGTGTAGCAGTTTCCCTTTTTCTGTTCGTCTGTATGATCAATCTGCCACAAGCTGTTTGGGTGCTTTCTTTGCCAACGCACCCATTTAATACGTTTGCCTCTCGTCTTCGTTTCTTTACAAAGTTTATATTTCTTTATCACTCTCTTGATAGACATCTCGGAAATTCCGAGATGTTTTAGGTAAGGGTATAATTTTTCTTGCCCCCATCCAGTTCTATTTCTTAACCCAATCACCTCTTTTTCTATCTCAAAATTTATTTTGTAGTGTATTCTTTTTGGTCGCCTAGACGTATCACATAAGTCCCAATCAAGGGCATTCAATCTTTTTACCCATCGCTTTAGTGTCTTTGTAGACACTTGGTAATCGTAGGTTGAATGGAGTATGGCCTTACACTTTGTATACGAAAAGCCTCGATTTTTTAGTTTAAAGAATTCTTTTCTTATCTCTTCTTTTTTCATGTGTATCACCCAAATTCAGCAAAATATGCTGAATTTTAAGGGTGGTGACATATGTCTTGACCCAGCACAAT
>DATDTM010000002.1:0-19034 GCA_035290865.1 Candidatus Nanoarchaeia archaeon | reverse complement strand
TCGAACTTCGTTATGATTCCATTTATTTTCTAGGTAAAATTTACGTAGTTCGATAATAATCATTGGATTTTGCAGTTTCATTCACCCCACTTAATCCCACAGGATTAAAAGGGGGTGACAAATCCAATGAACCTAGACAAGGCTGATTATTTTAATCTCTTTGATACAGTACTCCCTTTCCTGCTTGATACAGCTCTTCTCGAGTGGCTGATATCGCCATTGATTCCATAAATACATGACTCGCACTCAGCCCAGTTATTTCTTCTTCTAAAGCCACTTCACAAATGTGCCCCTGGCAACGGAAAGGAACAAAAGAGATTAAATGGGAATGCTCTTTGTCAAAGTATTGTGAGCTCTCTACAAATTCAACGTATTCACGGGCACAAGCATTGTCAATCTCTCGTGCTGATTCTCTCAACACGTACTCTGAAAAGTATAAACAACTTTCTCTTCCAGAGCGTTTATGGTCGTGGCGAAGAACATCTTCTTCACTAAAACCCCGCTCGCCCATTATTTGTCTATAGGTTGCAGGTAATTCTGCTTCTATTCCAGACCTCCTCTGATAAAGCCTCTTCCTACGGTTCTTTCTCTGAGTCGAGTTTAAAGTTCCCCCGGGTATATCATACGAATGGTCATCAACAAAAAAAGAAAATTGCACTTCCTTACCTACGCTTCGGGCATATTTGCCAATTTTACAAGCTAATTCTAAGGTATAAGTAGAAAATTCTCCCCAATAGCCAATTCCTTCTATTGCTTCCTCTTGGCTTTCATCGTAGAACAGAGGGAAGTGTCCAGCTTGCAATACTATCTTATCTTTACCGCATTCGTCTATATCTGCAAGTAGGTGTTCTAGTAATGATTTCTCGGTAGCTATCATTTCTTTTTTCATTTTAACTACTATAAAGATACTACACAAATATTAAATGTATGTCCTATTTTTACTAATTCCATGCAAATATTTATATAAAAAGCCAGCTTTTTATTATAAAATGCTTATAAAATTAGACAAACTTGACCAGCGCCTTCTTTTTGAGCTGGATAAAAATTCCCGTTTGCCAGAAACAACTCTAGCCAAGCTCATCGGCAGAAGCAAAGAATCAGTAAGATACAGAATCGCCCAACTCAAAGAGAAAGAAGTAATCCATGGATTTACTATCCGGATTGATCCCACCAAATTAGGATATTCTTCCGCTAAGATTTATCTAACTTTAGCCAATAAGCCCCAGCAGAAAAAAGAATTTATCCAATATGTAAAGAAAGATAAGCGCTTATTCTGGCTGGGAATTGCTGAAGGCGCCTGGAATGCCGGATTAACTTTCTTCGTTAAATCTAATCAAGAATTTTTTGAATTAAAAAATGAGCTTTTTTCCAAGTTTAAAGAATTGATCTTAGACAGCCATACTGCCGTACTGGTAAACGTAAATATACACGACAAAACTTTTCTCTATTCAGCTGAAACTAAATGGCTGACCATCTTCGGCGCTCCTGAACAGCAAGAGTTAGACCAGACAGAAAAAGAGGTGCTCAAAGAATTGTTCCTCAACTCCAGAATAAGCTTAGTAGAAATTGCTCGTAAACATAATCTTACTGTAGATATCGTGCGCAGCAGTATTAAGAAACTGGAAGAGAAAAGAATAATCTCTCGTTACACTCTTAATATTGATTTCAATATTTTAGGTTACGAGTTTTACAAGACTTTCTTATATTTCCACAACCTAACCAAAGTAGACGAATTAAAATTAATGGAATACACCCGTAAGAATCCTAATATAATTCATCTGGTAAAGCAAATCAGTCCCTGGGATATTGAATTAGAAATAATGTGCGAGAGTTATCATCATTACAACGAAATTATCTCTGCTTTAACCCAGGAATTTTCTACTATTATTAGTAAGGTAGAAACCGCGATTATGGGGGAAGATTATGTCTTCCCGGCGCAGAAGATAATTTTTGAATCATAGAAAAAGATAACTAATTTTCTTTCCCATCACCCTATTCTCTATATTCCCAAACATATCTCCCAGCACTAAAAACTATTTAAAGCCCGCATTTTTCTAAATTAAGCATAACACCAGATTTAGGGATTTAAATCAAGTTCCCACTATCTATAGTGTTAATCTAGTGTTCAAAAAGAAGGTTAATGTTAAAAAGAGGTTATCAGATGTATTGTCCTTTTTGTCTGCAAACAAATACTAAAGTTCTAGAGAGCAGAGCTATCCAGGAATCTCTGCGCAGAAGAAGGGAATGTTTAAACTGTTCTAGCCGCTTTACCACTTATGAAAAAGCCGTCTTCCAGCTGAAAGTGCTCAAGCGTGATGGCAGAGAGCAGGAATTTGACCCAAAAAAGATCCAACGGGGAATTGAAAAAGCCTGCAATAAAATTGACCATGTTACTTTAGAGCAATTATCCCAAAAGATCGAACAGAAAATTCTTCATAAAAAAACTAATTCCATCAAAAGCACAGAAATTGGCAATATTATCCTTCAGGAATTAAAGAAGTTTGATCAGATGGCTTATCTGCGTTTCGCTTCAGTTTACAAATCCATTGACAATCCAAAATTATTGAAAAAAGAATTGAATTCGATGATTGGAAAATAAATAAAAGCTTTTAGGAGGAAAAACAAATGATTACCCAAATAAAAAAACGTGACGGAACCACCGTAGATTTTGATATATCTAGAATTATTAATGCTATCTTTAAAGCATCCCAATCTATTGATAATCCGGATCTTCCTCTCTCTTCAGAGTTAGCCGAGAAAGTAGTTGATTATCTGGAACTGATGGAATTAGAAACTCCCGAGATTGAGCAGGTCCAGGATGTAGTAGAAAAAGTATTGATTGAAGAGGGCCAGGTGCAATTAGCTAAAGAATTCATCATCTATCGCTACCGTCGTTCTTTAGTCAGGAATGAGCAGGCAGTGACCAACTGCAAGGCAGTAGAGAACCTCTTAAGCAAAGACCTCTATCTCAGCGCCCAGGCCATCCATGTCTTAAACAATTCTTCAGACCTAAACCCGCTGGGCCAGCTGATTTTTCTGGACCGCTATTCACTGAAATCTAACCATAAGAATATCAGAATCGGAGATTTAGTTATTGTCATCACTAAAGAAGATGCTAAATATCCTAAAAAAGAATTAGGAATAGTTCTTTCTATCGATGGGGATTTAGCTAAATTATACCTGCTCACCTCTGAAAAAGAATTCTCTCAGTCTATCTGGAAGTTAGACCGTCCTGAAGAATCTATCTTAGACAGCCAGAAACGGGTAGCTCGAGCAGTGGCCAGTATCGAAAAAGACCCAGAAAAAAAGAAAGAGTTCGAGAGGATTTTTATTGAAGAGCTAAAAAATAAACGCATCCAGCCAGCAGGAAGGATCATGGCTGGAGCGAACGTAGATCGGGACGGGAATTATCTTTCAAATTTAACTTTATACAATTGTTATGTCATTCCCTCGCCGAAAGATTCCAGAGAAGGAATCATTAAAACTCTTCATAATATGGTGGAGGTAATGTCGCGGGGAGGAGGAGCAGGAATTTCTCTTTCCACTTTACGTCCGAGATATGCTTTTGTACGGGGAGTGCACGGTAAATCTTCCGGTTCAGTCTCCTGGGGCGGTTTATATTCTTATGCTACTGGATTGATCGAACAGGGAGGTTCTAGAAGGGGAGCTTTAATGTTAATGCTGGACGACTGGCATCCTGACGTCTTAGAATTCATCGGCTCGAAAAAGAATAAAGGCATGATTGAAAATGCTAATATCTCTGTAAAAATTTCTGATGAGTTCATGGATAAATTGAAAAGTAACGGTGTCTGGAATTTAGAATTTCCAGATTATGATCATGATCAATGTCGAGATCTTTATCGTAATGAATGGGACGGTGACTTGCGCAAATGGAAAAATAAAGGTTATTCCACTAAAGTCTATAAAAGCATTAAAGCTAGCGAATTATGGGATTTAATCATCAGCTCTGCACATAAGAGCGCTGAGCCGGGCGTAGTCTTCATGGAACGTTATAATAAGATGAGCAACTCTTGGTACTTTAATCCTATTGTTTGTACTAACCCTTGCGCAGAACAAGGCCTGCCTCCTTGGGGCGTCTGCAATCTGGCCCATTTGTATCTAGCTTCTTTTGCAGTCCAGGCCGGTACAGATCCGCTAGGAATAATCTATAAGATGGATTGGGAAGCTCTGAAAAGGTCCGCTCGGATTTTAGTCAGATTCTTGGATAATGTTATCGACTTAACTCCTTACCATTTCAAAGAGATTGAGGAAGGACAAAAATCAGAGAGGCGTATCGGTGGAGGAACTTTAGGATTAGCCGAGCTGCTGATTAAGTTAAGGATTCGTTATGGCAGTGAAGATAGTTTGAAGTTTATTGACCAACTCTATCGGCTCATTACTGAAGAGATGTATTTGGCCTCTACTGAATTAGCTCAGGAAAAAAGTTCTTTCCCCAAATTTGACCGAGAAAAATTTATCCAATCTAACTTCGTCAAGCAATTATCTCGGGAAGTGCAGGATGCCATCTACAAAAAGGGAATGAGAAATGTTACCCTAACTACCCAAGCTCCTACTGGTACTGTGGGAAGTATGTTGGGAACTTCTACCGGAATCGAGCCTTACTATGCCTTTGAATATTATCAGCAATCGAGATTAGGTTTTCATAAGGTCTTGATTCCTTTAGCAGAAGAGGCCAGACAGCCAGACGGTTCTTTACCTAACTATTTCGTCCAGGCCATGGAGCTGACCCCCGATGAACACGTGAAAGTTCAGGCCACCATCCAGAAATGGACTGACTCTTCTATTAGTAAGACCGTAAATGCGCCTAGTGACTTTACCGTAGAACAAACTAAAAAAGTTTACGAGCTTGGCTATGATTTAGGTTGTAAAGGATTAACTGTTTATATCGATAATTCCAGATCAGAACAAGTCCTTTCCACCTCTGCAGATACAGAAATGAAAAATATCCAGAGCGCCCAGGGGATGGAAGGACAGCAGGGTTCAATCCAGTTTGAATCCAAAGATAATAACTCTGCTGATCTTCGGGAAGATAAGACTAATGGCATAATTTACGGTGCAGATGCAGGCAACCGTTGTCCGGCCTGTAGGAAAGGAGTGATGGTCAAGATCGGCGGCTGTACTGAATGTTCCAGCCAGTGTGGTTTCAAAGGCAGCTGCAGTGTTTAGTTTTTTTAATTTATTTTTTTAAAGTATTATCAAATTCAATATTCCCCAAAAGAGGTTAACTTGAAGTGAGAAAAGGCCAGGTTCAGGTATATACCGGCGATGGAAAAGGCAAGACTACCGCAGCTCTAGGTCTAGCCTTGCGGGCCATTGGCCAAGGGTTTAAAGTTTATATTATCCAATACATGAAAGGGGGAGCTTATACTGGCGAATTCATCTCGGCTAAGAATTATTTGCCTAATATCGAGATGATCCAGTTCGGCAGGCCTTGCATCAAACAGCAGAAACAGATGAAGATTGACGGTTTCAGCCCTAAGGGCAGTATCAACAAAACTATTTTTGATTTTGTCCGTGATGATATTGATTGCGGTTCTTGCCGGTATTGTTTTTTAAACGATGAAGTGCAGAAAGATTACATTAAAGAGGCTTTCAAGAAAACTTCCGAAGTGATTCTTTCCGGAAATTATGACTTAGTGATTTTAGATGAGGTTAATGTAGCTTTGTCTTTAGGTTTATTGGAATTAGAGGAATTTTTAAGTTTGATTAAGAAAAAGCCTAAAGCTCTGGAACTGGTTTTAACCGGGAGGGATGCTCCAGAAGAGCTGCTCAGGATTGCAGATTTAGTTACGGAAATGAAGCCCCATAAGCATTACTTTGAGAAAGGGCAGATGGCTCGAAGGGGAGTGGAGTATTAACCAATCATATTTAATTGATCCCCTAACTTATTTTAAATAACAGAATCTTTATATACCTCAAAAATGTTTAGCTAACTGTTCAAAGCATGGCCCCGGAATTAACTGAAGAGCAGCGCAAGGAACTGGAAGAGAAGCTTAAGCAGATGTCTCCTGAAGAGTTAAAAGAATTTCAGAAGAAACAGTGTATTTTTTGCCAGATCATCTCTGGTAAAGTTCCTTCCCAAAAGATTTACGAAGATAATAAAGTTTTAGTTATCTTAGATATTAATCCTGCTGCTAAAGGCCATCTTTTAATCTTACCAAAAGAGCATTATTCTATCCAGCCCCAGATCCCAGATAAAGAACAGGGCCATCTTTTCAGTATCGCTAAGAATATGTCCCATCTCTTATTAAAAGGGTTAAAAGTTTCCGGAACCAGCCTCTTTGCAGCTAACGGCTTGGTGGCAGGGCAGAAAGCCCAGCATTTTATTCTTCATCTCCTGCCCAGGAAAGAAGGTGATGACATACTCAAAGTTTCAGAAAAATTGATCGAAAAAGAGATGCGGGATAAGATTTACTCTTTGGTTGCCAGTAAATTTAACGAAGTAATGGGAGGAAAGAAAAAAACAGTAGTTCCACTGAAAGGACCTAAGCTAATTTCTGAAGAAAAACCAAAAGCACTAGATGATTCTATAATCACAGATTCTGAAGTAACAGATTCAGCAGTTTCCGTAATAAATAATCCTATTCCTGAAAGCATCATTGCTTTCGCTAAAGAAAAACAAACCAAACCAAAAACAAAAGCTAAACTAAAAAAATCTGCTGAAAAGCAAACCCAATCAGAAAAAAAAGCCAGTTTAGATGATATTGCTAACCTATTCAAATGATTATCTTACAAAAAAATAACCAAAATCTAACCTAAAATGAAATGCGAACATTGCGATATAATTGAGAGAAAGAACGCCTCGGAAATCATTTATGAAGATAATGAAGTCATTGTAGCCATCAAAGATTTAGTTCTAACTCCCGGCCAGATAACTATTTTTCCTAAAGAACATTTTACTATCTTGGAGCTGGTTCCAGATCATATTCTAGAGAAATGTGTTTCTATCGCAAATAAAGTTAGCATCGCTATCTTCGATAGTTTGGGCTGTCAGGGAACTAATTTTTTAGTCCAGAATGGCCTGGGCGCAGGCCAGATTGTTCCCCACTTTTCTATTGAGATTATTCCCCGAATAGAAAACGATAATCTTGATCTACGCTGGGATACTAAACCGCTTCCTGAAGATGAGATGGAGACTATAGTCATGACTTTAGAGAAAACTCTTTTAGAGATGGATCAGGAAAAACTAACCGAAAAAGCTGTTCAAGACAAACCCACTTCAGAAAAGCCAGGAATTAATAAACTCGATGCTGATGCCGCTAAAGAAAAGAATAAAGATAATTATTTATTGAAGTCGATTCGGAAGACACCTTAATGACCTAAATCATTTGATCCAGTTCTTCCGATGGCGGGCTTTTCTATCCAGTTAACTACTAACCAGTAAATAATAGAAAGATTTAAATATACGCTTCCCTCTTGAAAAAAGAATGGGGTTGTCCGATTTACTTAGAGAGAATTATTGGAAAAAGCTTTTAGTTACTGGAATAGCTTTAACCAATTTAACTTCCGGTTGTTTACCTGAGGGACATCCTCCTGTCGAACCAAGAGATTCCAGTTCAGATATAAGAGATACCTCTGCTGATGCTTCTACTGGATGTGCTGAATATACTTGCTATAATGACGAATGTATTCCTTTTAATTGGGTTTGTGATGGTGATAAAGATTGCAGTAAAGGTGAAGATGAGAAGAATTGTACTCCCGCTCCTCTCCCTGATACCCATGATTCTTCTTCAGATTCATCAACAGCAGACACATCTAATGCTGATTTAACTGACGCAGATTCTGGCTTGGAAACTTCTTTGATCTTTTATGACGGTCATATTGATACTATTTCAGATAGTTCAAAAGTAGACCTTAATTTTGATTCCTTTAGCATTAAATATGATTCTTTTCCTGATACTGAGACCGATTCTTCAGACGCAGATTCCGATCAGGAAATTCCTTTAATCTTTTATGATACCCCCGTTGATATGGATAAAGATACCCCATCTGTAGATCTTAACCTCGATTCTCTTTTGATTCAATACGATTCTCTTCTCGATACCCAGAAAGATTCAGCCGACGCAGATTCTAGTTTAGAAACATATCTGACCTATTATGATACTCTGATTGTTTCAGATTCTTCAAAAGTAGATTCTGGGTTGGAGACATCTTTAGTTTCTTATGATACTCTTATTATTCCAACTCCGGATACTTCAATAGTAGGTCTAGACTTAACAGATGATTCAATTGCAGAAACACAATCTTGTACTCCACAGACTTATTTTCAGGATAAGGATGGGGATGGTTTTGGCGATCTCAATACTTTTCAAGATTTTTGTTTGCCTTTAGAAGGTTGGGTTTTAGATCATACTGATTGTAATGATACTAATTCAATGGTATATCCTGGAGCTCTCGAATTATGTGATAATTTGGATAATCAATGCCTTGGAGATAATGAAACTGGAGAAATAGACGAAAACTTAACTCTAGAACAGAAATGCGGGTTTAATAATATAGGTGAATGTACTTTTTCAGTAGAATTCAGCTATTGTCAGGATGGAATATACACTGATTGGGCTGATTGTAAAGCCGTCTTACCTTCAGCAGAAATCTGCGACGGGAAAGATAATGATTGCGATAAGTTAATTGATAATGGCGGGAATCAATTATGCGACGATAAGCTCTATTGTAATGGATTAGAAGTTTGTGCTGGAGAGCTTGGTTGTCAGACTGGAACAGAAATAGATTGTTCTGAAAATAATCTTGATGAGATTACTGGTTGTGATTATAATCCTGACGATAATCTTTTTACTTTTGACTATTTTTCAGGGTTTATCTCCAGCTGTGATGAGTCGCTTGATGCCTGTACTTCCGGCAGCTACCAAACTATGACTCATGCCTGTGATCTAGACTTTTGCGGTGCAGAGTGCGATCAAGAAGACCTCTGTCTTTCTACACCCTGCGATTCTTTAGACGGTTGTTATAACGGGACTTATCGTGATTACCAAAACGTAAGCAACACTTGTTTGGAAGATTGTACTTGTACTGCCGCCGCATGTGGTCCTTATCAGGAAATAATCACAGATGCAGACGGAGATGGGTTTGATCTGCAATGCGAACAAGATTGCGATGATTTTAATTCCGGCATCGGTCCCGGCCTGGCGGAGTTATGCGACGGGAAAGATAATGATTGCGATGGGTTGACTGACGAAGATCTTACTCTGATGTTAGATGATTTTAATAAACCCAGTGGAAGCTTAGGTTCTAATCTTTTAGGCAATAACTGGGCCAATTATGGTTCGCTTGGACAATGGAAGATTATTGAGGATAATTATGCCCAAGTGACTTGGAGCGCTGGGGCAGGTACAAATCCTAGTGCAAGTTCAGAAATAGGCCATAAAGATATCTTTAATGTTCTGACGAAATTTAAGCTCTCAGAAGTAAATAAAGTGGGGGGCGGAGCTTTCCAGTTCGGAATTAATTGTAGTGGTGGATCCATAGAAGGAAATCTCGACGGTTTTGTTGCCAGTATAGCTATGAACAATTCCAGTACTCACTCAATTAGAAGGCAGGGAGTTTATATCGCTACCGGAACTCAGTCCATCCTCTCCGGAATTGATTATTTAATGCGATTCTCTTTTGACGGAACGAATATTGGCTTGAAGTTATGGGAAGAAACTGCTCCAGAACCGGGAAATTATCTTATTTCAGCTTCCACTCAAGATGTTAATGTAAGTAAGAGTTTTATCTCTCTTTACGGCGATATGGATAATGAAGAAACTGGTACGACTACAATAGACTATATCTTAGAAAAAGGATGCCTAAAATAAATCTTTTATTAGATCTGCTTCTTTAACCTCAACCCTTGCTGGCTTTTCTTCTTCAGCACATCCGTAGTTAGTTCCTCTACAAAACCAATAATCTTCTCTTTCTTCTTTTTCTCAATCTCTAACTTTTCTAGAAATAGGTCTAATCTCCGGTTTTTCTCTTTAGCTGGCGAACCACTTTTTTTTCCATTCATTTTGAAATAAAATCGTTGAAATATACTAAACATTTTAGATTTCGAATAGAAATCTAGAATTTTGGTATATACCAAAGGAATTAAGTTTAAGACTTAATTCATTTTAGTATATTTAAGATTTTCTGCGAAAACCAACTATTTTTAGAATGAACAGATTTCTCCACAAATCTTATAAATGAATTTCACTACTAATTAGGAGATGGAGCTCCGCTTCTTTCCTCTGGACTTTGACTACCAATTGCGAGAAGGAAAACCTTTTATCTATCTTTATGGTAAATTAGAAGATAACACTAAAATCTGTGTGATTCAAGAACATCAGCCTTATTTTTATGCCCAGTTCCATAAAACTAATTATGCTCAGATAGAAAGAAGATTAAAAGAATTAATTGTAGAGGGAAAAGATGGTCCGGCTAAGATTACCTCTTGGGAAATTGTTGAGAAGGAATTGCTAGGAAAAAAAGAAGAGTTCTTCAAGATTTATGTAAATTATCCTAAAGCCGTTCCGCTCATCAGCAAGGAATTATCTGACTGGGGATTAGACTGTTATGAACGTGATATTCCTTTTATTCATCGCTATCTTCGGGATAAGAATATTCTTCCTTTTTCTTTGGTTGAGGCTAAAGGAAAATTTATCCTCGATCAGAAGATGAGGGTTCCTCTTTTTGAAGCTGAAGAGATTAAGCCTTTCAGCAACGAAACTCCCCCTAAATTCAAGATTTTAGCTTTAGATATCGAAACTTATTCTCCAGAAAGGATTGAAATCAATCCCGAAAAAAATCCGATCTTAATGATCGCCTTTTATGGAATTGATGAAAAAGATAAAGAATTTCGTAAGGTGCTTACTTGGAAAAAGTTTCGGCATAAATTAGATTATCTAGAGACGGTCTCTGATGAAGTTGAATTATTGCAACGTTTCCGTCAGATCATCCTTGATTATCAGCCAGATATTTTAACCGGCTATTTTTCCGATGGGTTTGATTTACCCTACCTTCATCTCCGGGCAGAGAAATATAAGATTAAGCTAGACCTAGGTCTGGATTATTCCGAGCTGGAAACAGGATCAAAATCAGATTTCCGGGAAGGAAAGAGCAGGATCACCGGAATTCTGCATCTAGACAACTTAAAATTTATTCGTAACATTTTCGGCAAGAATCTCAAGACCGAAAGTTACTCTTTAGATGCAGTTTCAGAAGAATTGTTAGGGCATCGAAAACATCAGGTTAAGATTTCCGAGTTAGCTCACACCTGGGACCATTTGCCAGATAAGTTAGAAGATTATTGCGAATATAATCTTCACGATGCCCATCTTGCTCTCCAATTATGCCAAAAACTTCTTCCGGACATGATTGAATTTACCAAGATTATTGGGATTCCCACTTTTGACTTAATCCGGATGAGTTTCAGCAAATTAGTGGAAAATTATATTCTTAAATCCGCAATGGAGCATAACGTGCTTGCCCCTAACCGTCCGGGAAAAAACGAAATTGACCTGAGGATGGACCAGACTTATGAAGGCGGTTTTGTCTACGAGCCCACTCCCGGATTATATTCAGATCTAGCTGTATTTGATTTCCGTTCTTTGTATCCAACTATAATTACTGCCCATAATATCGGTCCGGAAAGCCTGAACTGTAGCTGCTGCGAGTTAGAAAAAAGAAATAATATTCCTGGAGAGAAGAATTATTGGTTCTGCGCCAGAAAAAAATCTTTCCTCTCTAAATTATTGGAAAGGTTAATTCTGATCCGGGTGGATTTAAAGGGAACTCTTAAAGAGGCCAAAGCCAATGGTGAAGATACTAAAATGCTCGAGTCTCGTTCCTATGCCATTAAGACTTTGGCTAACTCTTTTTATGGCTATACTGGCTTTTTCGGGGCAAGGTGGTATTGTCTGGAATGCGCTAAAGCTACTACCGCCTATGCTCGAGATTATATTAAAAAAACTATTGAGAAAGCCCAGCAGAAAGGTTTTGAGGTAGTTTATGCGGACACAGATTCTTGCTTTTTATTACTCAAAGATAAACATTTAGATCCGGCTCTAGAATTCATGAACGAGGTTAATTTTGATCTGCCAGGTCATATGGAGCTGGAGTTCGAGGGGTATTATCCGAAAGGAATTTTCGTAGCTGCCAAAGGCTCAGAGAAAGGTGCTAAAAAAAGATACGCTTTAATCTCTGAGAACGGAAAAATAAAAATAACTGGTTTTGAGATTGTCAGAAGAAACTCTTCCCCTCTGGCTAAAGAAGTGCAGATGGAAGTCTTAAAATTAATTCTTATCGATAAAAAAGAAGAAGCTTTGTTTTATCTGAAAGGAAAGATCAAAGAATTGCTGGCCGGACAAATCGCTAAAGAAAAATTAGTGATTAAAACCCAGATTACCAGGGAATTATCTAGTTATACTTCCATCGGCCCGCATGTGGCCGTGGCTTTAAAGATGCTGGAAAGAGGAATAAACATTTTTCCAGGAGTGGTGATAGAGTATATCATTGCTAAAGGCAGCGGCTTAATTCGGGAGCGGGCTAAACTGCCTGAAGAGGTTAAAGATGGAGAATATGATTCAGAATATTACCTGCATCATCAGGTTCTTCCAGCTATTTCCGGAATTTTCGCGGTTTTAGGATATAAAGAGGAGGATCTGTATAAAGACAGCAGCCAGACCGGGTTAGGTCAGTTTTTTTAAGGTGAATTAAAATGACTTTTCCATTTCCAATTAACAAACGTCCACCAAAAGAGGTTAAACTTCATTTCATTGAATTTAGGTTGAAAGGCTATGCTATTCAAGACCAAATTAGTGGACTAAGAGGGGGTTATTTCCGTTCCCAAAAACCGTCCCTGCGCATTTTCGATCCGGAATTTAATCGGAAAAGAGAAATATTAATCAATTATCTTGAAGGGGGGAATAATTATTCTACTCTTTGGGGTTTTAAATATCATCCTGGAGAGAGGATTATCCATTGCGGATTAGATTCAGTGGTGTTAACTGTAAATTATAGTGATCAGAGGCAATGCGGGGATATTGTAACTCAATCTTCCCCCAGAAGAAGTTACGAGACAAAATTTTTATCTGCGGTTGCAGAATCTTTGACCCAGAAAGTAGACGAAGTTGGAAATACCCCCCCTCTTTCTTCTAAATCTTGGTTTAATTGGTCAGGAATCAAAACTTATCCTAAAGATTTCCAAGATACATTTGGAATTGCCCTCAAAGAAGACCGTGCTTTTTCTATTAAAGAAGTTTATGTTTCCATTTGTTTAGAACATTTAGGGGTTAAGGCCGGAAAGGGTAACAATAATCCTAGCTATCTGGCAGAAGAAGTTGGTGGCGGGGCTTGTCGGCGCTAGGAAACAGTTTAGATTGACCTCACTTTCCACTTCTTAAGAACAATCACCGTTACCTTTATATTCCACCCGATAAATCCTAGAGTTATGGAAATCGGCGGACAGGCAGTGATTGAAGGAGTAATGATGCGCAATAAAGAGAAGTTCGCTGTAGCCGTAAGATTAAAAAACGGCCAGATCAAGATTAAGAAAAGCAGGAATTCTCATTATCCTAAGATATTCCAAATATTCTTTATCCGAGGAATTGTGGGTTTGGCTTATACTTTATATGATGGAATCAAAGCTTTGGTCTGGAGCAGTAACCAGCAATTGGAACATGAAGAAAAATTGACTAAGAAAGAAGTTAGTGGCACCATTATATTATCCTTGCTTTTTGCCTTGCTGGTCTTTGTAGGGATTCCATTCTTAGCTGCTCGTTTCGTCCAGCCGGAAGGAATACTATTTAACGTCCTCGATGGAATCTTCAGGTTAGTCTTATTTTTAGGCTATCTTTTAGTGATCTCTTTTATGGAAGATGTAAAAACTTTATTTCGCTATCACGGAGCAGAGCATAAAGCTATTGCCTGTTATGAAGCTAAACAGAAATTGACCATAAAAAACGTTAAGAAGTTCTCCCGTTTCCACCCCCGCTGTGGAACTTCTTTCTTGTTTGTAATTTTAGTTTTATCTATCCTTATCTTTACTTTCATCCAGGGCTCATTATGGACCAAGTTTTTCGGCAGAATTCTATTATTACCCGTAATTGCAGGGTTAGGATATGAATTGATCAAACTCAGCGGAAAGTATCGGGAGAATTCTGTGGTTAAAGCCTGCATCGCTCCGGGTTTATGGCTGCAGCGGATTACTACCAAAGAGCCTACAGATAAACAGCTGGAAGTAGGGATTAAAGCTCTGGAAAGTGTGGTAAGATAATATGTGTTTTCGTTGCTAAATATTCCGCACTGAATATTCCACTATAGAATTCTTTATATCTTTAATCTTAAGCGAATTCAAATTGATTCAACCTTGAAACCTAAAACCGATCAGAGATCTCTATATGAACTATTAAGAAAATTACATCTTCAGGTAGTTAATGAAAGGGATTTAGGCAGCTTATTAGGATATGGTATAATGGCTAGCTTACTCCCTTTCCAAAGCATTTCTAATGATGGCGATGAAAGAAAGTATGAACAAGTTAAATCCTGTTATGATGGTTTAGATTTGTTAATCGCTTCTTCCCGAACGATAGATAGTTATGCCCTGGTTTGTGAGATGAAAACAAGGGTAGATCCTGCTCTGGAGAATTATCCAGCTCATCAGACTGACGAAAATAGTCAGACAGATTTACTTCCATCTATCTTCCTGCGTTTGACTCAAAGAAGCAGCTTTAATCCCGAGGATCGTTTAGTTAGAGATGGGATAGCTTTATACCATCGGGTCATGGGTGAGGGCAAACCTCCAGAGGGTAGAAAGAATACTCTCACTCAAGATTATCGCTCTATTGAAGATATTTTTGTAAGAGGTACAAAGTAAGATGAATTCTGAAACTATCCCCCAAATTGGGGGTTATCATGATGTCCGAGTACCTCTTACTGACGTTTATGAATTAGCAGGACCAGACGTATTTAAAGAGTTTGAGGGAAAAGGAGGAAACCGAAATTTGGTGGTTATGCCCTTAGTTTTATCTGACCGTCTAGAAGAGACCAAAAAAGGTGAGGGCAGCGGTGAATATGATACTCTAAAAAGATTAAAAGAGATTGTTAGCTCTCCTAGAGAAAACCCAAGAGAAGGGGTTAGTATTTATCGTGTTTCTGAGGGTTTAGATCTGGCTTTGGTAGACCGGCCTTTAGTTGACCCAGAAAACTTTTCAGTAACTGGGCTAGAAAAAGTAGTCGCAGACAACTTCTCCTGCCCAGAAAATCATCCTGCTATTATCACCACCAGGCCAAGTTTACATGTTAAATTATCCAGCCGGGGAATGAGGGTAGAAGATCCCGAATTCTTATTGATTGGTCCAGATATTGTTCAGGAGGGGATTATTCAGGGTAACGATAAATTATTAGCCAAATTGCAAGAAAATAGCGGAGAATTACCTTTAGAAGAAGCAGTAGATTTATTAGGCCGGAAATTAGGTCTATACCAACACCAGTTTGTTAATTTTGGTGGAGGAAACTTTGCTCGAGTTACCGGAGAATACCAGCGTAATCGGGGCGGAACCAGAATTATCGATGTTAAAGAACCAAAAGTTTTGCTTCTAAACCAGCAAGAAAAAAGTAAAAAACTGAGGATCGGTAATATGTACCAAGATAATGTTTTAGGGATAACTCCTAATGATATGGAACAATATCTGGCTCTGCAGTATGGTTTGCTTAATTCGGATGTAGAACTATTTTTCCTTTGCGGCGGAGCTGGATCAGGTAAAACTATTCTTAGTTATGTAGCTGCTGTGGATCAGATTTTATGTTATAATAGTGAAGAACGCCATCGGAGAGGAGAGAGGGGGGATGAGAAAACCGGAAGGTTCCATCATATTGTCCTCTTAAAGCCCTTTGAGACCATGGGCGGGAAAAGAAGAGAGGTCGGTTTCCTTCCTGGAAGCCTTTATGATAAGATCAGAAAACAATTAGATTCTTTTGCTGATGCCCATAAAAAATCAATTTTAGGAGATAATATCCCCTTTGAAGCCATGTTTTTGCATCCAAAATATTCTAACGAGTTTGAGGAGTTGAGAAGCAAGGAGATTAGTAATATTAAGATTGGTGGTCGTGCCCATCTTCCCCCTCATTGGGAAGCCATAGAACTAACTTATTCAGGATTTTTAAGAGGGCGATCTTTTCAGGACACTTTGGTCTTGATTGACGAGGCTCAGAACTTTACCCCTTACGAAATAAAAACCATTATTGCCAGGATGGGATTTGGATGTAAAGTAATTGTAATGGGCGATCCTTATAACCAAATAGATAATCCTTTATGCTCTCCTACTTTTAATGGCTTGACTCATGCTATTCAGAAGTTTCTTCCTGAACCTTATTCCGGAGAATTGAATCTGCCTAACGTCTATCGCAGCCAGATGGCAGAACATGCCGCCAACTGGGCTGCTTATCAGTAAGTAATTTAATCTGCAAATCCTCATTCATCTAAAAAAATATAAGATTACTCTTTAAGCAATAACCTTGCTCACATGTCCTTCCTTATTAATCCTGATCACTCTCTCCACAAAACTTTCGATCTTACTTTCGTGAGAGACGATGATGGTTTGTTTTAATCCCAATCGATCTAGCACTTCTCTGACTTTATCTAATTGTTCAGAACTAAATCCATCGGTAGGCTCATCCAGAATTAACAGATCTTTTGTTCTTATCTCCTGGATGACTTGATTGATAACTTTATTTAAAGATAAACGGTAAGCTAAAGCTGCGGAAGTCTTCTCTCCTCCGCTTAAGTTATGGAAAGAAACTTCATAGCCGTTCTGTTCGATGATGGGAGTGAAAGAATCATCTAATCTGGAATAAATATTCTCATCATCAATTAAAATGGAGAACCATTCTTGAAAGAGCAGATTAAAGAGATGGTGAATATTCAACATCACTTGTTTTTCTATGGTCTCGGTTAGAGGAGAAAAGTATTGGTCCAGCCAATGATACAATTCTTTCCATCTGCTTAATTTATTCCTGAATTTATTCTGTTCCTCTACAATTTTTTCCTGCACCTGCTCCTGTCTTAAGATTCCTTCTAATCCGGTCTGAAACTGGGCAATCTTTACTGAAACAGATTTTTCTTTTTCTTGCAATAGGTTTAATTGCAATTTAAGTTCAGTAAGGCGCAAGCTCAAATCATTTTTTGGAGCCAGTTTCTCTTCCAGCAGAACCAATTCTTTCCCCAGTTGATTTAATAATTCCTGATTTTGAACCATCTGTCTTTCAGTCTCTAATTTTGCCTGTTCCACATATATTTTTTTAGAAAAGCTTTCCAGGAAAACTTTGGCATCTTTAATCTCAATATTCAGCTGTTCCAAAGAACTTTTTTTCTCTAACTCATCTAATTGCAGAACTAGACGATTATTTTCTGTAAGCAGCTGATTGAGCAATTCTTTCTTCTTGAGCACCGACTCTTTTTTTTCCTCGATGATGACTAGTTCCAGCTTAGTCTTGGTCAATTGCTGCTCTAATTCCTGCAGCTTTTCTATCCTGCTTTTTACTGCCTCTTTTTGTTCCCAGATCTCTTCTTTCTTAAGTTCAAATTCCTGCAGCAACCGCTGGGCAGTATTTATTTTTTCTTCTTCCTGCCCCTTAATTTTATGCTTATGTTTCTCCGAAACATCCTGTAGGCAGGTGGGACAGCTCTGCAACAGAATGATCTTTTCTTTAAGTTCATGCGATTGGTTTAATAAAGTCTGGTTACGGATAATAATCTGTACGGTTCTTTCTAACAATTCTTCCAACTGCGCTTGTTTTTGTTTTAATTTCTCCTTATCTGCTATTTCTAAACTTAACTGCTGTTTCAGTGCCTCTTTTTCCGTTCTGCTCACCATACTTTTTTCTATCTCTTTAATCTCCGCATGAAGTTCTTTGAGATTTTCTTGTAGCTGGGCTAATTTACCTTGGAGAGAAATTCTTTTAGTGAATGAATCATTTTTATTTTTTTCTAGTTCGCTTATCTTTTTGGTTACTAACTCTAAATTTAACTCTTCCGGCAGTAATAGCCTGCTGATTTGCTCTTCCAACTCTTCTTTTCTTTTGGTTAAATCTTGCCTTTGGTTATTTTTCTCGTTGATTAAAGCTAAGATGGTTTTATAATGCTGTTTTAATTCTAAGAATCTCTGTTGCTCTTTCTCAATCAGATCCAATTCGTCTTTCCGCTGCAGAATTTCTCGCTCTAATTTTAATTTTTCCGGACTTAACTCTTTTAGATTTAAATCCAGTTTTTCTTTTTCTTTTTGGAGCACTTCTAGCTTATTTTTTTCTTCCTCAAACTTTTCAGTTTTAGTCTCTAATACTGCTAATTCAGTACGCATAAGTTTTAAGTAAATCTGTAAATTATCTCGAATATTTTTATATTTATCAATATTGAAGATCTTCCTAAGTACATCTAATCTGATCTCCGCATCATCTTGAAGGATTAATTTCATCTCCTCCTGGGGCGTATAGATGGTATAGCGGAAAATGTAATTCTTGTTTTTGGTCAAGAATTCTTCAGGATAGCCCAATAAAGAGATAATCTCCGCTTTCAGCTCTACGGGAGTAAGATCTTTTTTAGTATTATTAATTACTATGGATCCAGAAGTCTGTTTAACCGAATCTTTTTCTTTCTTTAGGTTCCGATTAATCAGAATTGAATTATCATTGATCTTAAACTGCAATTCTACACTACCTTGGCTGCAGCCTTTCCTCAGCAAAGCTTCTCCGGGCAAGTCCGGCCTGCTGATTCCGAAGAGAGCAAATTCTATCGCCAGCAGGATAGTAGACTTTCCTGAACCGATATCTCCAGATAATAAAGTAGATCCCTCGAAAAGAGTAATGGTTTCATCTAGATAGGAACGGATATTCTTTAATTTTAATTGCTGCAGAAGCATGCTAGTTTTTAGAGAAATTAGCTTTTATATGCATTGTGGTAATGGAGAGAACAGATCTTCAATCACTTTTATTTCTCTTTCCAGATATTTTAACTACCTTGCTGTAATCAGCAACTGGAATATAAC
>DATDTM010000001.1:0-16690 GCA_035290865.1 Candidatus Nanoarchaeia archaeon | reverse complement strand
GTTTAGTGGTTCTTTTGTGGGTTGATTTTGAGTTAATCTTTAATCGTTTTTAACTAAAACCCCACATTTTTTGCAAGGCTCTATTAGAGTAGAATCTTTAGTTAAACCATACTTACTTGAGACCCAAGCAGGAGATGGAGCATTAATAACCTCTCCGATGACATCAGTCAAGTAATATTGCTCAATACCTCGACTTTTCTGGTAAGACTTCTGCATGAATTTTACAAAATTAGGATAACCCTGCTCTTTTACAAAATCGGTCCAAAAACAGTATCCGGTAGCATAATAATGTAAGCTAGTGGAGCTACCTACATCTCCGGGATTTGTAGATAAATTAACATAAGCATTAATCGTTCCCACACTATCATACACATCTTTCCACCCATTATCTAAACAAGCATATTTCTTTTCAAATCCATTCTGAAATGCAACAAAATCCGCAAGACCTTCGTTTAACCCATAATTATTACCCAACATCTCTTTTGTTAAAGTGTGAGTTAACTCATGACCTAAAGCCATATAATTAGGACAGTTCTTGCTATTTTTTTCAGTATTTAAGAAGTCTAAGATCTTTACTTCATCATTTAAGTTAGCTTCTGAACGTTGGGTGTAGACATATTCATCTGCCCCAGTTAATGGACCTGAACTTCCTAATAATACTTTTATTCCTACTCTTGGTTTTTGCGGATTGTACTTTAGAAAATCAATGTCATTATTATAACACTGTTCTAAAAGAGCTACAGAAAAATTAGCTAAAACACTGTAATTTTTGGGATAAATGGAAGAGAATATTCCTTTCTCAGATTTTGTTTCATCAGTATTTGCATCAAAAACGCACCTCCAATTACATGCAATTGAGTTTCCGGCATAGAAGTAGTTCCCTTCTTCATAACAATAATCATAAAAAACCGTACAATTTGGATGATAAGTTAATATATTCTCAACAGGATTTAAAGAATCGCTTAAGGACTCAAGAGGAATCCCGAAAAGATCTTTAATCTCATTCTTGTAAATAAAATTCTCATCCGTAGGAAAATGATAAAAGTTTCCATTAGCTTCCTTTTTGAAGACTTCAAAATATATTCTTTGTTCATCTACGTTAAATTCAACAAATTTAATTAAGAAATCGTTTTTTCCAAAACCATCACCAATGTTAATGTTATAATTTCCTGGTTTAAAATAATTATTCCCGTATTTTTCAGGGTACAATTTAGTAGGTTCATTTAAATTCAGTTTTAATAGTGGTGGTGCCAAAGAAAGTGCGTAGTTTGTTAAACGTCCATTTTCATCAAACAAGTTTTGATTTATCTTGGGAATACATTTTCCCCCTTCACACCCATACTCCCCCAATTCTTTACAACTCTTCTGCGCCCACTGTGCTTTATTGTTCACACACTTACCCTCAAACAGGTAATTCTTCCCGTTAATCTCCAAACAATAATCTTCTTTTCCCTGCGGATAAAGGTTAGAGGTTACATTTCCAGCAGTAAAATAATCTATTCCATCAGAATCCTGGCAATAATCCTGCTTCGGAGAATAACTAAGAGCTTGGGCATGGCAATCTTTGGAGCAGGTACGATAAGAAGCATAATTCTTGCTTTTCTGAGCCTCATTCAACAGCACACCACAGCTTTTCTCTTTGTAACACCCCCAATATACCTGTTTTTGCTCCGAAGTTAAGTCAGAGTAGGCTTTCCCAGCGATGCCTTCTGCCGGATATTTGGAATTATACTGCTGAATTAAGAATAAGCCAAATGCTACCACCACTATCAAAGCTAATAATAGACCAAAGGTTTTGAGTAATCTTTTTTTATTTACGTGTTTGACCGTTTTCCTAATACTCTTAGTTGCTTTTTTCCGTTTCATTTTAATTTACTTAGCCGTTCCTTCTCTTTCTCCAATTCTTCCAGCGCTTTCTTTGCTTCTTCAGAATTTAGTGTCTTGCCATGCCAATGATAGCTGTTTTCCATAAAAGAAACTCCTTTTCCGGGAATAGTTTTTGCAATAATACACACCGGTTTATTCTTCACCTTCTCAGCTTGCTTGAATATACTCAATAACTGCTTGAAATTATGCCCATCAATCTCAAATACTTTCCATCCAAACGCTTCATACTTTGCTTTTAATGGCTCAAGAGGCCATACCTCATGAGTAAATCCAGATATCTGAATGTTATTTCTATCGATTATATTTATTAAATTATCTAATTTATATTTACTAGCTCCCATTATCGCTTCCCATGTACTTCCTTCATCATGTTCGCCGTCGGAAGTCACACAAAATATTTTATGTGTTTGCTTTTTCAACTTTCCAGCCAGAGCCATTCCTACTGCTACTCCCAATCCCTGACCGAGAGAAGCAGTAGATAATTCTAATCCAAGCAAATCTAATCGGCTCGGATGCCCCTGTAATTTAGAACCGAGTTTTCTTAACGTAGCTAATTCGCTTATGGGAAAATAACCCGCTTCTGCCATCGTTGCATACCTTACCGGACAGACATGACCATTAGAAAGTATCAGCCTATCTCTTCCCTCCCAGTTTGGTTTTTTAGGATTATGCTTAAGAAGATTAAAATACAATACTGTAAAAATATCCGTTAATCCCAACGATCCTCCCGGATGGCCTGAACCTGCTTCAACAAGCATTTTAATAATATCCTGACGGATAGAATTAGCTTTCAATTGCAGTTCTTTCAGGGAAATTATTTTTTTCATCTCTCAACTCTGATCACTTTTAAATTTAAGATTAAAGTAGTTATATTTAAGATTACATAGATATAATTATACCACCAATCAAGATTAGATAAACCGCGATATATCCCAACCATAATCCAAACCCCGGTCATAAGGATCAGAATAAAGTCCAAAAGAGCAACTGCTCTGACGGTTGTATTTACCAATTTTAACTTGCTCCTAAATAATTTCTAATATTCTCAAAGCCATCAAAACAATTGCAACAACACCAATAATACTTAAAATAATTGCCAGCCAAAAGATCCAATCTTCTTTTCTTCCACCTTTTTTAACTCCCATTATCTTAAACCTCTTTCTTTATTAAATACTATTTTAAAGAAGAATTCTTTTTTTATTAATAAAGCTTGCGGAGAGAATTAATTCTCAGGAGATAAGGCCTGGGCTAGGGTGAAAAAACCGCTGAAAAGCTCATTCCTCCAGAAGGTTTATAAAATCACCATCCCATTCCAAATCTGAGGTGACTTTTTTATGCAAGAAAAACAGGATTATTCACCCTTAATCTTAAGGGTAATATTAGGTTTAATGTTTGTAGTTGCGGGAGCAAATAAACTATTAAATCCGCAGGGAATTATCGGCATGCTTTCTGGTGCAGGATTTTTCTTGCCTGCCTTTTGGGGCTGGCTGGTAATCCTAAGTGAAGTACTTTTCGGATTGACTGTATTAGTTGGATGGAAGCTCAGATATACGATCTGGCCTTTAGCCATCATTATGGCTGTAGCTATAATCATGGTTTCGGTGCCAAATATAGTTAAGAATCCTTCCGGCTTCTTTTTCCATCTCTTAGCCATCGGAGCTTTGGTCAGCTTATTCTTGACCGGGGCTGGAGCTTGGAGCTTAGGCAAAGAATAAGAGGTTGTTTATTTTTCTTTTCTTTCTCCCACCTTTGAGATTAAGTCTATGAAAAAATTAATCATTATTGGGGGAGGTTTTTCTGGAGCGTACCTCGCTAAAGAACTACAAGATAAATTTGACCTAACCTTAATTGATTCTAAAGAATATTTTGAATTCACTCCCTCTGTTTTAAAAGCATTAATCAGGCCAAAATTAATTCCAAAGATACAAGTCCAACATCAAAATTATTTGAAGAAGGCAAGATTAATCTTCGAGCCAGTCCAGAAAATCACTTCCGAAAATGTTCACACTAAAGAACACACTTTCCCTTTCGATTATTTAGTTATTTCTTCAGGTTCAAGTTACCATCCTCCTATTAAAAGCAAAGAAGTGATCCTCATCAATCGAGATCAGACTCTTCAAGAATACTCTACCCAACTACATTCTGCAAAACAAATACTCATCATAGGAGGTGGGTTAGTCGGGATAGAATTGGCTGCAGAAATAGCCACCAATTTTCAAGATAAATATGTTGTCCTCTGCCATTCCCAATCTTGTTTGCTGGAAAGATGTCTTCCTAAAATTCAAGGTTATGTTCTATCTTTTTTGAGAAAGAATAGCGTTAAAGTTATTTTAAATGAGAAAGTGATTAAAAAAGAAAAGAATGTTTTCTTAACCAACCAGAATAGAGAAATTCCTGCAGATTTAGTCTTTTGGTGTATTGGTATAAGCCCAAACTCCGAGTTTTTAAGTAATTTCAATCTTGACCAGAAAAAGTTTCTAAAAGTAAACACATTTCTTCAGGTTAATCCTCATCCAAATATTTTTGCTGCTGGGGATATAACTGCTATTCCAGAAGAGAAAACCGCCCAGAACGCTGAAGAACAAGCCAAGATTGTAATGAAAAATATTCTTAATCTAGAACAGAATAAACCTTTGATTAAATACCGCTCTTCTTCCAGAATGATGCTGATTAGTTTAGGAAAGTTTAATGGAATTTTAACCTATAAACATTTTTCTCTTACCGGAATAATCCCCGCAACATTGAAAAGATTAGTGCAATTGGAGACCATTCAAAGATACAAATAGGAAAGAGGGTCTTAGCATCAGAACACTAATTATTTACCTAAAGATTTCAGCAATAATCCCAATCTGTTCTTAGGCTTTTCCGCTTTGGTAGTATAACTTCCGGAAACAAAATAATCTGCTCCTGCCTTCTTCGCTAACTTAATCGTTTTCGGATTCATTCCCCCATCTACAATTACTTTCAGATGAGGATTTATTTTTTTAATTTCTTTAATTTTCTTCAAAGAATCAGGAATAAACTTTCCCCCATAAAAACCGGGATGAACGGTTAGAACAAGAATAAGATCAATTTCTTTTAGGAAAAGCTTGATTTCGGTTAATTTAGTTTCCGGCTTGACCGCAAAAGCTACTTTTTTATGTCTTGATCTACATCCAAAGATATATCCAGAGATATTCCTCATCTCTTCGATTTGGGGAATAAACTGTTCTATCTCTTTATATTTTTCTAACCTTTTGATCCAAACCAAAGGCTCTTTAACCATCAAATGCATTTGATACTTAAAATGGGAATTAAGCTTAAACTTAAAATTCAGAGAATGATTCGGAGCAAAACTTGTCTCCACCAGATCCAAATGTAATTCTTTAACTATCCCTTTCAAATTTCCTAGCTCTTGATCTAACTCTTTCTGATTCTTAGCCATGATCGATGGAAAAATTATCTGTCTACTCATTTTTACCGCCTAATGCTTCAAACTCTCTAATCTTTTGATCTTATTCAATCTGCGTAGGTGTCTCTTTTCGCCAGAAAAAGCAGTTTTCAAAAAGACCATAATTATTTTCTTAGCTTTTTCTAGAGGAATACCTGGAATTGGTTTAAGCATTCCTCCCCCAGCTAAACAAAGGATATTCGCATCATTATCCGCCCGGGATAATTTTGTCTGTAAAATATCTTGAGGATTAACCGCTCTTACCCCTCTAATCTTATTAGCAGCAATACAAATCCCCTCTGCTGAACCGCAAAGAAGTATTCCCTTAATTTTATCTTTAACTACTCGCTGACCTACTTTTTCTGCAAAATCAGGATAATCATCATTTTTATCGTAGATTAAATTACCTAAATCTTCAAAAGGGATATTTTTTACTTTCAACCAACTCTTAATCTTTTCTTTTAGCTTAAATCCGGCATGGTCTGCTCCCAGATAAATTTTTTTAGTCATTTTAACACCTCAAACTTTTCCTGCACTTCCAAACTGTTTAATTCTCTGCTCCACTACTTTCCGGATTAAATCTCTGGCCTCTCCCAGGATATGGCGAGGATCAAAATCTTGAGGATTTTCTTTAATTGCTTTCCGAACCCCCGCATCGAAAGCTATTCTTAAATCAGTATCAGTATTGATTTTACATATACCATTTTTTACTGCCCGTTTAATTTCAGAATCTGGAACTCCCTTCACTCCCTCTAACTTGGCGCCGTACTTTTCCGCCATTTTAACCATCGCTGAAGGGACTCCGGACGCCCCATGCAATACCAAAGGTATTTTGACTTTATCTTTAATCATTTTGAGTGTATCTATCTTTAACTTAGCTGAACCTTTAAACTTATACGCTCCATGAGAAGTACCAATAGCTACTGCCAGAAAATCACAGCCGGTTCTTTCTACAAACTCTTTAGCTTTATTTGGATCAGTATAAACAATACCTCGTGAATGTACTAAATCTTCTTTTCCCCCAATTGTACCTAATTCTGCTTCTACGGAAACCTTTCTACAATGCGCCAGCTGAACCACTTGTTTGGTCAATCTAACATTTTCTTCAAAGGGCAGATGCGAACCATCAAACATTACTGAAGAATAGCCTAAATCGATTGCCCGCTTAATAATTTTCAAGTTTTTCCCATGATCCAGATGCAAAGCTATGGGCACTCGGCTCAGCTCCGAGGCAGTAAAAACCAGACAGAATAAAAAATTCATTCCTGCATATTCTATTGCACCTTCAGAGGTAGCTAAGATTACTGGGGATCTAAGATTTTCTGCGGCTTGAACAATTCCCTGGACCATCTCTAAATTATTAATATTGAAATGGCCCACTGCATAACCTCCTCTTCTCGCTTTTTCCAGGATAGTTTTTGTATTTGCCAGCATTTTTTAAATTTTAGTTGGCTTCATCAGCCAATATTTAGATTTTTAACCCTTAATTTGTTTTAATGACTTTAATCTTATATTTCTTAATCTGAGCTAAGGCTTCTTTCTCAGTTAATAAATGATTCTTAGTGCCAAGACCTTGGATTACTGCAGCCGCATTAACTAATCCCATTCGAAGCGCATCTTCAAATGAATATTCTTTGATCATACCTGCTAATAATCCGGAGGTAAAAGCATCCCCTGCACCCGCAGTATGCACAATCTTAACTCTCGGAGGAAAAACTGAATAGAACTGACTTTGATCAAGGGCATAAATCTTCTTTTCAGCATTGGTGATTACTACGGTTTGAGGCCCGCAATTGCTTAGATTTCTAAGCAATTCTTTTGGATTAATAGATTTAGTATTAAGTAAGGCCTGAGCTTCCTCTAAGTTTAAAACTAAGAGCGTACTTACCTCTAATATCAATTTCAAACCCTTCTTTCCCTTTTGAGCCAGATATAGAGAAGGATTAAACAAAATATTAATCTTCCTCTTTTGGGCATAGGCTGCGATCTCTTTAGCAGTCTGAAATGATTTCCCCAATAGGCTTGCTAAATAAATCCATTTTACTCGTAAGAATAGCTTAGAAAAATCTTCCCAGCCTAAATCTTCGGATGCACCTTTATGTACTAAGATAATCCGGTCTTTCTCCGCAAGAGAATGGAGAATTACCGCTTGATCAGTCTGTTTATGACTATGATGTCGGCATAGATTCTTTATCCGGTACTCTTTCAATTCTTTCAGAATGAATTCTGCGGCATGATCCGCTCCCAGCTTGGTTAATACTTTAACCTTTAGGCCCAGTTTAGATAAAGCTGCAGCAGAGTTAGTCGCTCCTCCTCCCGAATGGGTTTCTAAAGACTTAACCAATACTTTATCTCCTAGTTTAATCTTACTTAAAGGTTGCTCAATAGTTAAGAATTGATCTAGAGTAGCTGAGCCCACACATAAAATAAAGTCGTTTCCACCAGTCGTTGCTGTTAAGCAATTCCTGAAAAACGAAGTTCCAACTTGATCTGACTGGTGGTGCACTCCTAAGTCAAAATGCTTAGCTCTTCTGTTGCGAGTCATGCAGTCGCGAGCATTTTGGCCATCATCTTTCTGAAACATACGATTACCTCTTTTAAGCAGATAGAAAAGAAAGAGTGTTTTTTAATCTTTCTGAAAGATTAGGTAGAATATATTTATTCCAGAACAACACTCTTTTTATACTCAATTCTATTCTTAATTAAAATGAGCTTATTACAGCAAAGATTAACCGAACTGGAAACTTTAGAACGAAAGGCCCGTGAAATTCAAGAGCAAATGGGTTCTGCCATGGGGGATATTTTAGGTGCAATTCGGGCTGGAGAATCCAGCGGAGATAAGGTTAAAGACTTTTTAAGAGTGATTGGCGACTGGAGCTTCCAATATGAAAAAACTGTCTCTGATTTGGATGCAAGAATGCAGGGACAGTCTGGACAGCCAGTCCTTGCCTTAGAAATTAATCATGAGCCATATTCAGAAGATGAACACGATCTAGGATCTCGCCATCGCACCCGTCTTGCTTTTTACTTTGGCATAATTGATGGCAAATTAAGTTTCGATCTTGGAGAAAAAGTATATGTTATTGAAGGGGGAAAAGTTCGTGAACCACGTTTTATTATTCCAGCTATGCAGCATCTCCAATGTAAAACAACCATACCTGATTTCAGCGAAGGAGATCCAAACGCCGAGTTTTATCCCTATTCAGAATTAAAATGGGAACTTATGGATGGACCGTTATGCTTAGATACTAAAAGAATACTGCCTAAAGATCAAATTATCGGATTATTTACCTCTTCAGATACTTTACCTACTCAGATTTATATCGGCAAAGAAGTAGAAGATTACTTTACAGCAGACCTGAATCCTCAGACAAGACAAGCTTTACTTTATTCTTATAGCAATGGAGCAAAAAAGCTGGGCTTAAATCTTTCCTCAATTTTACAACCAGAAGTAGAAAGAATGATTATTGCCGAAAAAGGAAAGATTACTCAACAAGTGGTTGAAGTATATACTAAAGAATTAATTGGAGGTCGCCTTTCCGATTTTAATGATGTATTTAAACGTGCTTTAAAATTAGGGATGGACCAAGAACCAAAAATAGTAGGGCTAGGCCGAGGAGCTACTTTAAATCTTCCCACCTACATCTCAGAATATTGTTCTAGACATGGAATAAAGCTTGCTGAAGAAAAATAAAATATTTCTTAAGCACCTGCATTTCTTTCTAAAAAATTCTTCAAAAAGAAAACATTTAAATATAATTTAGTATTACTATCATTATATTTGGGGTGATTGATTAAAAATCGTAATTTTAAGTGAGTTGGAAGCGGAAGATGAGCCTTCCCTTCAGAGTGATTTTGATGAACCAGAACCGCAGGCCGGCGGATTGGAATTATATCTTCGTTCTCAGACGGATGATTCTGCCCATGGCTCTTTAGATACTTTTTCCGAGGAAGAAGAACGTTATTTCCATCTTTATCAAGCAGAAAAGATAGAAAGCCTCTTTCAATCTATTGAAGCTTACCAGACTTCTACTTACGAAGAAACGCAGGAGACTGATCCAGTCTATACCGGATTGGAAGTTTCCACATCTAATGGCAATAGCACTCAGGAAGATTATTCCAAATGCTGGACGATCTTCCAGACTGACCGCACTCCCGGCATGGATTATGAGGTATTCTATATGGTTACAGAAGACGATGATGATTGTCATAAGATTACTAAACTGTTCTGGAGATTATACGATCAGAGTGCCCGAACCCAAGAAGCACAGAGATATGGCCATTCAAGCTTGATCTAAAGAAAACCTTCCTAAACTTATTCTTGAATTGCTTTAAGAATTCTCTTTCCGAACTCTTCTGCTGCCGCTGGCCCATTAGCAGTAATTAATTTTTCATCAATAGTAACTGCTTCATTGGTAAAAATGGCCCCCTTCTTTTCCAGAATTTTACCCTGCTGTCCATCCTCATTCCAGACCGTAGCTTTTTTCCCTTTCAGCACTCCTGCATAAGCCAGAATGGTAGGTGCGATGCAGATTGCCGCCAAAATCTTGTTTTGGTCAACTGCTTCCTGCGCAATATGCTGTGCTTCCTCATCCTGCTGATACCTTACCGCTCCTGGCCCGCCAATAAAAACTATGGCTTGGTAATCTTTAACTTTAACTTCAGCTAGAGATAAAGCTGCTTTGGTCAGAGAACCAGATCTTCCCTTGCAGATTCCTGCTTTTTTAGAAGCGGTGATTACCTCAATTCCTGCTTTCTCTAAAATTTCTTTAGGAGCACCATATTCGTGATCTTGATAACCATCTTGGGCGATGATAAATAGTGCTTTGACCATTATAACGGTTAAAATATTTACTGATTTTTAATTGTTTCTTATTTGGTAAAGTTAGACCTATTATAATCTATCCTCAATCATCTCTTTACTAACCTAACTAATAGAGTAAAATAATCTATTTAAACCTAGAATTAGGTTAGATCTCAAGTTAAGATAAGGAGGTAAAAAATGGGTTTTGTTCTGGAATTAGTAGACATTTTAAAGAAGTTTAAGTGCGCTAAAGTAGTCTATGAATACCAACAAGGCTTATACTTAGTCGCTGGAAAAGCCAGAAAATTAGCCGTAAGGCATACCCCTGAAGAGATAGCTGAGTTTTCTCGTTTAGAACAGAAATTGGTTGAAGATAGCGGCGGGCCATCTGCTTTCCTCTTCTCCAGACCTGAAATTCCAGAGGACTATCATTATAGTTGGATTAACGGTCTACCCATACATAATGGAAGATCAGAACGAAGCAGAATTCTACGCCATGGTATTTACTCACTACTGCCTGGACTATGTGAAATAATTACTATCCCTGCCAAAATGAAACCATTAGATTTAGGTTCCATTACCGTACTTAGCGCTGATGATCCCCCTGTCCCTTTAAGTATTAGTTGTAATTTACGTTATCGAGTAATTGATGGATATAAAGCTTATGTGGAAGTAGACGATTATGAAGATTCTTTAAAGATTGAAACCCTTTCTCAACTCTCTGACTCCTGTTATGGAAGAAAATATAATGAATGGAACAAAATAGAAACTCGTAAAGAAGTTCAGGAGGATGTAGTCACTAATCTAAGAGAATTAGTTACAGACCAATGGGGCCTGGAAATATTTGAGGTTACCATCACTGATGTTGCTCCAACTACTACCAATCGTTTAGTTTATACTGGCCAGCCTATTCCTGTAACCTTAACTAACGAGAATACTTCAGAAACAGAGGATTAAAGTGTCTTTTCTTCTTCTTCATTATTTCCATAACTTTAACCCTACTTAAACCTATCACAAGCTATTTATATTAAAAGAGTATTATCTTTAGATCATGAACCGTATCCAAGCTCTCTTGGCCTTATTGTTTCTATTAATCGTAATACCCTCAGCTTTGAGCACTCCGCCGTCGCTCCCACCAGACACTACCCTTGAATGCAACATAGTAAAATCATTAGTGCCTACTGAATGGAAAAAAGGTTACGGAAATGCTAATCATGATTGGTGGTATTATGAAGATAAGATTAAATTAAGGTCTAATATTCCTTTCCCCACCTTTGAAACCCTAGATGCTCTCTGCACCGAAGATTTAACCATAATCAAAGAATGGCTAATTGGAACCACTTCTAGCAATAAGGTCTTGATACAGCAAATTAATTCTACTTCTATCCCCGAGTTAGAAGCAATAAAAATAATGCAGTCAAGAGGTTGGATAATAGAAGAGAAAAACGGTTGGATTAAGATTGAAAAAGAAGTTCCCTCCATGAACACAGACGTACTCCTTCCTTCCATCTTTCAAATAATCTTACTCCTAATTCTAGCTCTCTTAATCATTATATTGATAATCCTATTACTCATCTTTTTAATAAAGAAGTTAAAAAGTAAATTAACTCAAAAAAGAATACGCTCCAAACTCAAATAATTTTCTTGTTAAAAAAGCAGGACAAACAATTAATAAACTTCAACTGGATTTGAAGTTATCGTTATTTATTTATATAAGATAGAATAAGAGGTGATAAACATGAAGAAAATAATAATTTTATTGGCAATTTTAGTTGTAAGTCTGTTAGTAATGGGAGGATGTACTCCAGATGAAGATGAAAGTCCACCACAACCAACCATACCCACCACAGAAATAAATGGAAACTCAGATAGTTTAGAAGAGAACAACTTACAGCCACCTGCCTTACCGGAGGAATAAAAAATGAAAAGATTAACCGCTTTAATAATTAGTATAGTATTATGTGCTTCTTTTGTATTAGCTGGATTTACTACCGTACAATTTTTAGGTGCCTCGGGAGATTATCAAGTAACTTACCAAGCAAGCCTGAGACAGGGTTGGAATCTTTTACCTGCGGAGTTTGGCGGTGATTGGTCATTTGCTATAGATACTACCTCTGAGACTGAATTCTTACAGAAAATAAAAGCGTATTATGTTTACCTACCTTTGCAGAACAAATACGTTGATGGTTTAGGAAAGTCTGGAGAAGGGTTCAGTAATCAAGATTATAATCT
This sequence comes from Candidatus Nanoarchaeia archaeon, assembly GCA_035290865.1. Taxonomy (GTDB): domain Archaea; phylum Nanobdellota; class Nanobdellia; order Woesearchaeales; family GW2011-AR9; genus DATDTM01. The sequence continues at coordinate 4,337 of DATDTM010000001.1, read as the reverse complement.
AGTGCAATTAAATAAAGAATATTTACAATCGTCTGCAGCCTGGTATTATATTACCGACCCCAGCAATCTTATCTTAAGTTATATTGTAGAAGATGGTGCAGGAATGCCTAAACTAGATCGAGGTTGGAACTTATTGAGCGTTGGCCCGGCCTTATCTGTATTGAATAATGCAGTAAAAATCAGCAATAAATTTCCTGTAGGTAACTGTGAAGTCCAAAAAGCATATTTCTGGGATAGTTATGAACAAGTCTGGGAAAGTATCGGAGAAGCAGATAGTTTGCATGATTCCATTGATAAATTTGTAGGTGAAGATGCTATTGGAGTCGGAATCGCCATTAAAGTTAAAGAATCCTGCCAGCTAGGAACTGCCTTCGGAACCATCTCTTCACCTCCAGCTCTACCTAGCTAATCTTTTTTTTAATTAAATTAATTAAACTAACCACACCTAACCCAAAACATGACCAAAAAAAGCAATTTCCTGCTGGTAGACCTCAACGAGCCTCAAACTAAAAAGCTAGCTGAAACCATCACCAGCGAAACCAGCCGAAAAGTCTTAAATTATCTGACTGAAAAGGACGAAACTGAAGCCAATCTGGCTAAAGAATTAAATCTGCCCATTTCTACTGTCCATTATCATCTTCAGAAATTACTGGAGGCTGGATTAGTAATCGTAGAAGAATTCCATTACAGCCAAAAGGGCAGGGAGATCAACCATTATCGTTTGGCTAATAAGTATATTATCATCGCCCCCACTAAAATATCAGGATTGAAAGAAAAATTAAGAGGAATCCTGCCCATTGCTCTGATTGCCTTAGGGATCAGCGCTCTCTTAAAGATTTTCACCAGCACTTCTCAGAAAATGTTTGCTGCCAGTGCAGGGATTACTGAAAAACAAATGCTTACAGTTCCGGTAAAAGAAGCTGTGTCAGATCTTGCTTATGCCCTTCCCTCAAAACCAGCTCCAACTCCAGACATCGCTTTCTGGTTCTTTCTGGGATGCTTGGTAACTTTAGGGATTTACGTGCTGGTGGTTTTAGTAAAAGAATTATTAGAAAGAAGAAAAAATAAATAATTAAAATATAAATTAAAGAAACTTACTTCCTCCTCTTCACCAATCTGATTCCTAGCCAGATCAATCCTCCCGCTACTGCGTAAGGCAAGATCAAGAAGATTAACTGCAATAAGCTGTTAAAGCTGTCTACTAAATTCTGAACCAGCTCTGAAAATCCAACTAAAGCCACATTTACATATTTAGACTGCTCTTCGTTTAAAGTAAGATAAATCGTAGAATAATCCACTTTATTCTCAATATTCTTTAAAGCATTTTCAAGATAAGAGATAGTTTTTTCTAAACTGTAAATTCTATCAATAATCTCCATTTTTTCTGTAACGCTAGTTGCTTCTTTCAGCATCAATTGATATTGGACTAATTTCTTAGATTCAGCTTCCAGTTCTGCTTTCAAGTTTAGAGCTTGTGCGGTAATATCTTCCGTATTTTCAGAAAATGATTGCACTTCACCCAACTCTTTTAATTGTGATACTAACAAAGAATATTTTTGTGTTTCAACTTTGATCTGGTAGGTTCCATAATAATAAGCTTTCTTATCTTGACCATACTTGTTTACGTTCTCGTTTAATAAGTAAGCCCCATTAGCTTTAATCACCGCTTTAAGCTGCTCTTCTGCAGCAGAGAATTCTCCCCGTTCAATCTCGCTGGAAAGCCAGGATGATTTGGTTAATTTTCTTTCGCTTACTCCTGGGGCAAAACCGCTTTCATCCAAAACCATTCCAGAAGAGACGGACTTGCTGGCAAACACCGCCGATTCTGCCATCCCTCCATAATATCCACCCGTACTTCCGGTTAGGTTTGGCACTATGGATACTGCAAAAACTAAGATTAATAATACTGCTGCGATCAGCCAATTCTCTTTTAGTTTATTCCATTGTTCTTTTAAAGTCATTTTTGATTACCTCGCTATTTTTATGACCAGATTAATTCGATTTATGAATCTTTGTAGTCATTTTTTAAATAATTTGGCAAAGATTCATATTAGAAATGTGTAAATCAATCACACTAATTAACGCATTTCTTTATAATCTCCAGAATTACCTAAATCAAAGAACTATATAAGCTTTAATATAGGTTCAAATGGAGTTGAAGTCATCACCAGATTTAAATAAAAGAACTATTTTTATCTAAATATGAACAAAATATTAATTGGAATATTGATTTCTGTAGCAGTCTTAATCCTAGCTTTAGGTGCTCTGGTAATTTATGAAGCAAGTTCTGTTACCATAAAGAAACCCGCCGTATATCTTTATCCCCTAGAAGATTCGGTAATAAAAGTTCAGCTAGAAATAAACGGAAAATTAATCCAAGATATCCCTGAATACAACCTAGGCTGGAATGTCTTTGTAACTAAAGAAGGAATCATTGAAAATAAATATGATTACCTATTTTATGAAGCCAAATTAAAGAAAATAGAATTACCCGATCAAGGTTGGATCATAAAATATGAAGATTTAGATTCTTGGTTTGAGCTTAATCTAATCAAATTAGGATTAAACCAAAAAGAAAAAAATCAATTTAAAGAATATTGGTTAAAAGAACTGCCAGAGTCAAATTATTATGAAATTAAATTATTGCAAGAATCTTTCTTAAAAGAGAACATGAACCTGATCATCTTTCCCCAACCAGATACTTTAATCAGATTAAACTTTTACTTCAAACCGATTAAAGAAAAGATAGATATTTTAGAACCAGTAATTACAACTCCAGAAAGAACTGGTTTTACTGTAGTAGAATGGGGTGGAATGATAGATAATTAACCCTTAATTTAATTCTACCCACCATTGAAAACAAAGTTTACGGTCTAACCCTTTCCGGATCTCTGGGCAATAATACTGCCTCTCGGACATTATCTAAATTCAATAATTTCTGGGTGATCCGATCCAAACCAAACCCAACTCCGCCATGGGCAGGGATGCCGTAACAGAAAATTTCCGCATACTCTTTCATTGAATCTAAATCTAATCCTTTCTCTTTGGCTTGTTTTTTAAGTATCTCAGATCGATGTTCACGCTGAGCACCAGTACAAATCTCTACTCCCTGAAAAATTAAGTCAAAAGATTTAGTCAGTTTGGGGTTATCTGATAGATGCATATGATAGAAAGGACGTACTTCTACCGGAAATTCAGTTAAGAAAACAAATTCTGAACCATACTTTTCTTTAACAATTTCTCCTAAAAGTTTTTCTCCTTCCGCATCTAAATCTTCATTGGGTTTATACTTCTTACCTTTTTTAGCTAAAAGTACTTTAGCTTCTTCCATGGAAATTCTCGGAATTTTTTTAGGTATTTGATGTTCTACACCTAATAATTTAAGTTCAGTCCCTGCCTCTTTAGGTAATTCAACCAGTAAATCTGCAAACATTTTCTCCACGAAATCCATAATCTCGGTATAATCTTTGATAAAACCGAATTCCAGGTCCACCCCAGTGAATTCAGTTAAATGGCGCATAGTATGAGATTTCTCTGCCCGGAAGATCGGACCAATCTCATAAACCCGTTCGAATCCGCCGGCCATAAACATTTGTTTATACACTTGCGGAGATTGAGCTAAATACACCGGTTTGCCAAAATAATCCACCTCAAACAATTCTGCCCCCGATTCCACCCCAATGGTAGTCATTTTCGAAGTAGTAATATTAGTAAAGCCTTGCTCATCTAAGAAATTGGTTAATAGTTTTACAATCTTGCTTCGAACTTTAAATATCGCCTGAACTTTCAGGTTTCTCGTATCTAAAAAGCGATGATCCAGCCTTTTATCCAGAGCAGTTAGACCTTTCTCGGTATTATCTATGGGCAAGGGCACTTCCGATTTGGAGATTAACTTTATCTTTTTGATTAAAACTTCAATACCCCAACGGGATTCTTTATTCTTTTTGACTGTACCCTCAATCTCAACCACAGATTCTCTGGTTAGATCATTTATAGCTAAAAATGATTCTTCTTCAGTATCACCTTTGAAAGCCAGGGTCTGCATATCTCCGCTTCTGTCCCGCAGAATAACAAATTTAATCTTGCTCAGATTCCTTAATTCTTGGATCCAGCCTTGAATTAAGACTGGTTTATCGATATTTTCAATTAGATCTTTAATCAGAGTTCTGTTCATGGTTTAAAGCAGAAATTGAGCCTAGTTTTTATTGTTTTTGGTTGTTTAGAGAATAAATCCGTAAAGATTAAAAAGTATTAATCCTGAGAATCTAAGCGAACTAGCCAATGGAACCAAATCATTTACAAGATAATGAACATAGAATTAGATCCATCGCTCGTTT